>JAHAYH010000117.1 GCA_018384745.1 Caryophanon sp.
GTCACACCTGTTCCCATACCGAACACAGCAGTTAAGCTCTTTAGCGCCGATGGTAGTTGGGGGTTTCCCCCTGTGAGAGTAGGACGTCGCTTCGCAAAAAATGAGATACGAATTTAGTTCGTATCTCATTTTTCGTTTGGTAAATCATTTATTTGATTACCTTGCAGACAACAACAGTAAAAGCTCGTCTTCTTAGTTTAAGAAGATGGGCTTTTTATTATGTGCTTGCATTTTAAAATGAAGTAGCGTATAAATAACTTTTATAGGAAGGGTCATGGCGATAATAAAAACGTTGAGCACCTATCAGTTATTTCACTAGATTGAAAAATGGGAATACTCTTTCTTTTTAAAGTTTCTTGACACTGAACGCTCTCGTTGATAATCTTACAATAATATTCTTTTATATAGGAGGAATTTTTCGAAATGTGGGAAACAAAATTTGCTAAAGAAGGTTTAACGTTTGATGATGTGTTATTAGTACCAGCACACTCTGAGGTGTTACCAAAAGAAGTAGACTTATCAGTACAATTAACGCAAAAAATTAAGTTAAACATTCCAATGATCAGCGCTGGTATGGATACAGTAACAGAAGCTAAGATGGCAATTGCAATGGCACGTCAAGGTGGTTTAGGTATCATCCACAAAAACATGAGCATTGAACAGCAAGCTGAAGAAGTTGAAAAAGTTAAGCGTTCTGAAAATGGTGTTATTACAAATCCATTCTTTTTAACGCCAGAACATCAAGTATTTGATGCAGAGCATTTAATGGGTAAATACCGCATTTCGGGTGTTCCGATCGTAAACTCAATGGAAGAACAAACATTAGTAGGGATCATCACAAACCGTGACTTACGTTTCATTGAAGATTATTCTTTAAAAATTGATGATGTAATGACAAAGGAAGATTTAATTACAGCACCAGAAGGTACAACACTTGAAGAAGCTGAAAAATTACTTCAACAACATAAAATCGAAAAATTACCAATCGTAGATGCAAATGGTAAATTAACAGGCTTAATTACGATTAAAGATATCGAAAAAGTAATCGAATTCCCGAACGCTGCAAAAGATGAGCATGGTCGTTTATTAGTAGGCGCAGCTGTTGGTGTATCAAAAGACACAATGCCTCGTATTGCAAAGCTTGTAGAAGCACAAGTAGACATTATCGTTATTGATACAGCACATGGTCATTCTCAAGGCGTATTAAACACTATTAAAGAAATTCGTACAGCATACCCTGAACTGGCAATTATCGCTGGTAACGTAGCAACTGCAGATGGCGCACGTGCTTTATACGAAGCTGGCGCAGACGTTGTAAAAGTAGGGATTGGGCCAGGTTCAATTTGTACAACACGTGTTGTTGCAGGTGTTGGTGTTCCTCAAATTACAGCAGTTTACGATGCAGCATCAGTTGCTCGTGAATTAGGTAAAACAATTATCGCTGATGGTGGTATTAAATATTCAGGTGATATCGTTAAAGCATTAGCGGCAGGCGGACATGTTGTAATGTTAGGTTCATTACTTGCAGGTACTTCTGAATCACCTGGCGATACAGAAATTTTCCAAGGTCGTCGCTTCAAAGTTTACCGTGGTATGGGTTCTCTAGGCGCAATGGAAAAAGGTTCAAAAGACCGTTACTTCCAAGAAGATGCGAAAAAATTAGTACCAGAGGGCATTGAAGGTCGTCTTCCTTACAAAGGACCTTTAGCGGACACAATCCACCAATTAGTTGGCGGTGTACGTGCAGGTATGGGTTACTGTGGCGCAGGCAGCTTAGAGTTTTTACGTGAAAACTCTCAGTTCATTCGCATGACAGGTGCAGGCTTACGTGAGTCTCACCCACATGATGTACAAATTACAAAAGAAGCACCAAACTACTCAATGTAATAAAACTTTCGACATTGCGTATGCGCCTATAAATGGCGCGTACGCAATGTTTTTTTGTTCTGCGAATACTTTCTACAACAGAGTATGATAAAATGGCTGAAGATGTACAATACAGTTGGAGGTTTAAAACAGTGAATAAGAAAATCACGTTTATGACACTAATATTAATCCCAATGTTACTGTTTAGCTTTATGTTTTCATCTACTCGGAATATAGCAGCAGCAACAGATCTTGGGTTAAATGTAGGTGCAGCAATTTTAATTGATGCTGATACAGGAAAGATTTTATATGAGCAAAATGCTGAAGAAATTGTCGGCATTGCGAGTGTTTCTAAAACGATTACAGAATATATTTTATTAGATGAGATTGCCGCTGGAAATATGACATGGAATGACACATATGACATGACGCCAAATACGTATGTATTATCGCAAAATCGCATGTTAAGTAACGTACCGCTACGTGAAGATGGTACATATGAGATGTGGGAACTATATGAAGCGATGGCGATTTATTCAGCAAATGCAGCGACTGTAGCAATCGCTGAAACAATTGCAGGAGATGAAGCTGCATTTTTAAAGCGTATGAATGAAAAGTTAGATTCGTTAAACATCCAAGATTATAAAATTGTAAATGCAACAGGTTTAAATAATAAAGATTTAAACGGAGCACATCCAGCGGGTGGGGCGACCGATGAAAATATGATGTCTGCGAAATCGGTTGCGATCTTAGCGTACAACTTATTAAAAGATCATCCTGAAGTGCTTGAGACGGCAAGCATTGTTGAAAAGACGTTTCGTGAAGGCACATCGGATGCAATCGTCATGAAAAACTGGAACTTAATGCTACCAGGGGAAGCATATGCATATGAAGGTGTAGATGGTTTAAAAACCGGTACGACAGAAATGGCAGGACATTCATTTGTCGGAACAGCAGAGCGCGATGGCAAACGTTTAATCGCGGTTGTGCTAAATGCGAAGGAAAAAGATGGTCAACTATTACCACAAACACGCTTTGTGCCAACGAAGCAGCTATTTGATTTTGGCTTCACGGCGTTACAAGAACGAAATGTATTAAAAAAAGGGGAAACATTTAACGACGCAACGAGCATCGAAGTCATTAATGGTAAACAGGATACAGTAAATGTAGCTACTGCTGAGGGCATCTCATTAGTAACGACAGAAGATGCCGTATATGATTCAGTCATCACGTTAAATACCGATCATTTAGAAGCACCTGTGAAAAAGGGTACGGTTGTTGGTCAAGTGGTGCTACAGCACACAGATGGTACCGAGTACGGCTATTTAGATGGACGTGAGCTAACGGTGGATCTCGTTACGACAGAGGATGTTGAGCGTTCAGGCTGGCTTGCATTATTTTTTGAAGGTGTAGGTAGCTTCTATAAAGAAATTTGGGCAGGCCTACAAGAGCTTGTCGCTAAAATTGTATAACGAAAAGACTAAGGCGTAGCAACGACCTTAGTCTTTTTTTATCGACCATGCAGCCATTAGCATGTCGACCGCTTGTGGAATCGCTTGCTCGTCTAAATCACCAAAGCCGAGCAATAATGTTGGCGTCTTTTGTTGCTCAGTTGTAAAAGCATAGTCGCTTAATGCAAAAATTTCAATGGCATGTGCCTGTGCAAGCGCCTTTAATTGCTGTTCACTTTTGTCATGCTGCAAGCGAATGAGAATGTGCATTCCTGCATGTTCACCAAACACTGTTACACGTGATGTGTAACGTTGCAATGATTCAATCAATACATCATGCTTTTTTCGGTAAATGGTACGCATACGATTTAAGTGACGAGCGAAGTGACCGTCGTGCATAAAGTTTGCTAATATGTGCTGATCAAAGCGCGGGACGGTACAGCTATAATAGTTAAACATATTGCGATACGCTAAGACGAGTTGCGGTGGCAACACCACATACGCGACACGCAATGAAGGCATGAGCGATTTTGTAAATGTGCTAATGTAGATAACTTTATTATTTTGGTCAAGGCCACATAATGCTGAAATCGGTTTTCCAATATAGCGAAACTCACTATCGTAATCATCTTCTATAATGTAGCGCTCGGCTTGTGCATTTGCCCATTTTAATAGCTTCGCTCGTCGCTTCATCGATAGGACAGCACCTGTAGGGAATTGATGTGAAGGGGTGACGTAGACGACGTTAGCAGCTGTGTTTGCGAGCTCCTCCACGCGCAAACCATCATCGTCAATCGCAATGGGAATGACTTGCTTCATATGAATGCGCGGAATGGCCGAGTAACCCGGGTTTTCAACGGCAAAGCGAGCATCATCACCGAGCAAGCGCATAATGATTGGAAGCAGCTGTTCTGTACCTGAGCCGATGACAATTTGTGCGGCATCACATGTAATGCCACGAGATTGGTATAAGTAATGGGCAATCTCTGTGCGCAGCGCGAGTTCACCTTGTGCGTCCCCGAGCGATAAAAGCTCTTTTGAAGACACATCAAAAATATCTTTTGCGTATTTACGCCACGCTGTAAACGGGAAATGGGTGCTGTCAACTTTACCAGGGTGGAATGAGTAGCGCCACTGTGGTTGTTGCTGCGGCGACAGCGGTGTTGCAACAGACGTTTCAACGAGCGGTATGCTTTCTAAATCTTCCACGAAAAAGCCAACGCGTGGTTTTGTGCTAATGTAGCCTTCCGCTAACAATTGGCCATATGCAAGCTCGACGGTCGTTTGGCTGATCGATAAAAATTGCGCGAGCTTACGCTTCGATGGCAGCTTTGAGCCGAGTGGAATTTTCGTTGAAATAATCGCTTCTTTAATCGATTCATATAGCTGCTCATACAGTGGTGTGGCGCTATTTTTTTGCAGCTCAAATAAAAGCATATCCATGAACATCTCTCCTTTATACGTAGTGTATCATACGTCTTTTCATAAAACTTCCTGCTTAGTTCTTGCAAAAAGGCATTGAATGTTGTACAGTATGTTTAAATTTTAATAATTAATTACGATGATAGGAAGTAGTAGCAAGCGCGTTTTTTTTAGAGAGTCAGCGGGTGGTGGAAGCTGATAAAGACACTTGTGAATCCGTCCTTGAGTAGCTGTGCTGAATTCATAGTAGGTGCAAGCCGGTTGAAAAGCCGTTATACGATAGAAGAGGTTTAGGCATTCGTGTCTAAACAATTAGGGTGGCAACGCGGGTAGCTCTCGTCCCTTTTTTGGGGATGGGGGCTTTTTTGTATTTTTCTATTCCTATATAGTAAAATACAAAAGTTGATATTATCGTAAAATATTTTTTGAGGAGGACATATATATGTTAGATATTAAACGCGTAAGAGACAATTACGAAGAAGTTAAACGAGTGTTATTAACTCGTAATGAGGATTTAGGGAATTTTGATCAATTTGAACAATTAGATGCACGTCGTCGTGAGTTAATCGCGAAAACAGAAGTGTTAAAAGCAGAGCGTAACAAAGTATCAGAGCAAATTTCGGTGATGAAACGCAACAAAGAGGATGCAACAGATGTCATCGCACGTATGCGTCAAGTTGGGGATGAAATTAAAGCGTTAGATGCAGAGCTAAATGAAGTAGAAGATAACTTCAAATATATGATGATGCGTTTACCAAATATTCCGCATGAATCAGTGCCAGTTGGTGATGATGAAGATGCGAACGTTGAAGAATACACATGGGGTGAATTACCACAGTTTGACTTTGACATACAAGCACACTGGGATTTAGTCGCAAACTTAAACATTGTGGACTTTGAGCGCGGTGCCAAAGTAGCTGGAAGCCGCTTCTTATTCTACAAAGGATTAGGTGCGCGTTTAGAGCGTGCGTTAATCAACTTCATGATGGACTTACATGCGGACGAGCATGGCTATACAGAAATGTTACCACCACAAATTGTTAACCGCGATTCTTTAACAGGTACAGGTCAGTTACCGAAGTTTGAAGAAGACGTATTTAAAATTGTGCGTGATGAAGATGAAATGGACTTCTTCTTAATTCCAACAGCGGAAGTGCCGGTAACGAACTATTACCGCGATGAAATTTTATCAGTAGATCAATTGCCACAAGCATTTGCGGCATACTCTGCAAACTTCCGTTCAGAAGCGGGTTCTGCAGGTCGCGATACACGTGGTTTAATTCGCCAACACCAATTCAATAAAGTGGAATTAGTGCGCTTTGTAAAACCAGAGGAGTCTTACGAGCAACTTGAGCTATTAACAGGTCATGCGGAAAAGGTGCTTCAATTACTTGAATTACCATACCGTAAATTAAAAATGTGTACAGCTGACTTAGGCTTCACAGCTGCGAAAAAATATGACTTAGAAGTATGGATTCCAGCGCAAAACATGTACCGTGAAATTTCTTCTTGTTCAAACTTTGAAGATTTCCAAGCGCGTCGTGCAAACATTCGTTTCCGCCGCGAGCCAAACGGTAAACCAGAATACGTACACACATTAAACGGTTCAGGTTTAGCGATCGGTCGTACAGTGGCGGCTATTATCGAAAACTACCAACAAGCAGACGGTAGCGTAAAAGTGCCAACAGCGTTAGTGCCATACATGGGCGGCGTTGAAGTTATTACAGCAAAATAATATTTCACAAAAAGGCTGTCTCGCGTGCGAGATGGTCTTTTTGCCATGAAGAAAGGAGCATATACGATGGAAATACGCATGTTTCGGCACGTGCCAAAAAATTATGTGAAAGCGTTGCAACGTGTGCATGAAGCGGTGTTCGGTGATGCGCTGCATGAGGCGCGCTTACAAGACCGTCCGAATTTTTTAATGCTGCTCGCACTGGAAGACGATGAAGTTGTTGGTTTTAAAATTGGCTATGAAGTAGAGGATGGTATTTTTTACAGCTGGCTTGGTGGGGTTGATCCGCAGCATCGACGAAAGGGCATTGCAATGGATTTAATGGAACGTCAACATGAGGAGTTAACGAAGCTTGGGTACGAAGCGGTGCGCACATATTCACGGAACGAACGAAAGGAAATGCTCATCGTGAATTTGAAGGCAGGTTTTAATATTGTCGATACGTTTACCGACCATAAAGGCCGACATAAAATCGTGCTTGAGAAATGTTTAACAGCCACGCAAAAACGCTAGCGATCAGTCGCTAGCGTTTTGTTGTTCAAGCAGTTTACGAAGGCGTTTTACCTCTTTTTTACGCGCGCGTAATTCGCGGAAGAAGTCCGTTAAAATCGAGCCACACGCATCGACTAACACACCTTCTACGACGTCACATTCGTGGTTAAAGCGTGAATCGTTTAACAGGCGATAAAGCGAATCGACACAGCCAGCTTTTATGTCGCGCGCGCCGTATACAACGGTCGGAATGCGCGATTGTAAAATAGCACCGGCACACATTGGACAAGGCTCAAGTGTGACGTATAGCGTCGTCTCTTCAAGTCGCCAGCTGCCAATTGCTTCACACGCTTGTTCAATGGCCATGAGCTCGGCATGTGTTGTCGCACTTTGCGTCGTTTCGCGTAAGTTATGGGCGCGTGCAATAATGTCGCCTTTATAGACGATGACCGCACCGATCGGCACTTCGCCAAGCGCATAAGCTTTCTTTGCTTCGTCTAATGCGTGCTGCATAAAAATTTGATGTTCGTTCATAAATAGCACTCCTTATTTGTACATAGTGTACCATGTTCATCATTTTTTCACGAATTGAAAATAGATAATCGTACTTACTGTTTTTCAAGGAATGGCTGTGATAGAATTAAAGTCATTGACTAAAATAGAGGTAAAGGAGGACTTCTTGTGACGGTTCCGTTTGTTACAGTAGAAGGTCCAATCGGTGTCGGTAAAACGTCGCTTTCAAGCATCGTTGCCGAGACGTTTCAGTACCATTTGCTAAAAGAGATTGTAGACGAAAATCCGTTCTTAGGGAAATTTTATGACAACATTGAGGAATGGAGCTTTCAAACAGAAATGTTCTTCCTTTGTAATCGTTATAAACAACTAACGGACATTCATACCATTTTAGACCAGCAGCGCGCGGTCGTTGCTGATTATCATATTTTTAAAAATTTAATTTTTGCAAAGCGCACATTGCAGCCATCTGAATATGAGAAATACGAAGCCATTTACAACATTTTAACGGCGGACATGCCGGTGCCGAATGTTGTTATTTATTTGCATGCAAGTGTCGATACGTTAATGGCGCGCATTGCGATGCGTGGACGTGAATTTGAACGCTTGATCGCACGTGAATATATGGAGCAGCTCGTGAGCGACTACCATGCGTTTATTGAGCAATTTGAAAAGAAACATCCTGAAATTCCAGTCATTCGCATTAACGGTGATGACTATGACTTTGTGAAAAATAATCATGATTTACAACAAGTGCTCGCGACGATTACGGACACATTAACTAAAAGGAGCATTACACATCAATGAATTTACGAGAGAAATATAATATTCCAGCAAATGCGGTCATTACGATTGCAGGAACAGTGGGTGTCGGCAAATCGACGATGACAAAGGCGTTAGCTGAAGCATTAAACTTCCGCACATCTTATGAGAAAGTCGATGCGAATCCATATTTAGATAAGTTTTATGACGACTTTGAAAAGTGGAGCTTCCATTTACAAGTATACTTTTTAGCAGAGCGCTTTAAAGAGCAAAAGCGTATTTTTGAATATGGTGGCGGCTTTATTCAAGACCGTTCGATTTATGAAGATACAGGTATTTTTGCGAAAATGCACTTCGATAAAGGCACGATGGACCCAACGGATTATGAAACGTACACAAACTTATTTGAAGCGATGGTCATGACACCGTACTTCCCACACCCGAATTTACTTGTCTACTTAGAAGGACCAGTTGACGATGTAATTGGGCGTATTCAAGAGCGCGGCCGTGAAATGGAACAGCAAACACCGCATGATTATTGGTACGAAATGCATGGACGTTACGAGGACTGGATCAATAACTTTAACTCTTGTCCGGTATTACGTTTAGACATTAACGATTATGATTTAATGAAAAACCCAGATCAAATCGAACAAATTGTTGAGCGCATTGCGCAAATGATTCAATTAACAAGCCATTACCAAAAGTTTTAAAAAACGAGCGTGGAGCATTGAATGCTTCACGTTTTCTTTCTATTGTCTTTACAAAAAGGCGTATACTAAAGAAAAATGAAAAGAGTGATCATATGAATATCGCGATTTATTGCGGTTCACAAATGGGGAAAAATGAAGCGTATAAGGAAGCAGCAATCGAAATCGGGCGCACGTTAGCAGCAGAAGGCCATACCATTGTATATGGCGGCTCTAAAATTGGCTTAATGGGCTTTATGGCCAATGCGGCACTTGACGCAGGGGGCCATATTATTGGCGTTATGCCAGAACATTTGCAAAAGCGAGAGCTGGCGCATGAGAAATTATCGGAGTTACATATCGTTGATACGATGCATACGCGAAAAGCGAAGATGATTGATCTATCAGAAGCGCTACTGGCGATGCCTGGTGGCTGTGGCACGATGGATGAATATTTTGAAGCGTTTACGTGGGCACAAATTGGTTTGCATGATAAGCCGGTGATTTTATACAATGTTGACGGCTTCTATGATGCGTTACTTCTTCATTTTAAACGCATGATGGAAGAAGGATTCATTCGAGCTGAGCAACATGACTTACTACATGTCGTGACGACAGCAGATGAATTATTAACATTATTAAAACAGCGTGCATCATAACGCTTAAATGAAAAAACATCCGAGTGGAAGTTTTCCATCCGGATGTTTTTTCATGCGAGTTGATCGAAGTTCGTATTTATTCATACATGTGCCGTTTACGTATGAAAAGGCAGCTGTTCATATATGACCATGTCGTTACATGAAATAGATGATGAGAAATACAGGAATGGCGATTAATAATAATAAGCCGAAACTCCAAATAACTTGCTGCGTCGCAGTCATATTTTTTGGACGGATTGTATATTGATCATACAAATGTTGAAGTGCTTTTTGCTCTTTATCGTATAGCATCGATTGAAACGTTTCAAAGTCTGGCAAAAAGTTTTGCGGTGGAATAGGCGAGAAGCGCAGTGCACGCACATCTTCCGTTACGTCTTCACCATCTAAAAAGTAATAAAGCGTCGGTGCAAGACCACCTTGTGTTTCTGCTTTAACGGTATAATTGCCACGTTTGATGGAATAGCTGGCTACGTTTTGATCATCAACGTGCTGAATGACTAACTTATTTTTAATCATGTGCATCCCTCTTTTCATCATGCCGGTATTTTCTTAAGTATAACAAATGCGTATTGTTTTCGCTGATTGTGTGGAATGCAACCGATCGATCAAACGGCGTCTATTTATCGATCATGCGTAAAGGCTGCGCGATGAACAATGGTTTTTCATCGCTTAACGCACAATAACACCGATGAAATGTAGTAGGCAATTTATAGAATGTTTTTTATGATGGATGTATACATATAAAGGGGTGGATTACATGTTACAACGATTAGCAGCATTGCCAACGACAGCATTATCTGATGCGACAGGGGGACATACGAATGTGGACGCAGCAATTAAGCCACTTGCTCGTCACTTTCACGTAGCAGGACGCGTTTTAACGGTGCGTTTACCAGATGGTGAAAATGGTGCTGTATTAGAAGCAATTAGTAAAGCAGCGCGTGGAGATGTGCTTGTGATCGATGCAAAGGGCAATACGAATCGTGCCGTGGCTGGCGACTTTGTCATGCAGCTAGCAAAAGGTGTCGGTGTACAAGGGTTCGTTGTCGATGGCGTCATTCGTGATTCACTTGCTGCCATTGATCTTGAATTTCCCGTGTTTTCAAAAGGAACAACAGTTGCAGCAGGTGTGAAAAATGGAACAGGTAAAGTGGGGGTGCCCGTAGCCATTGGTGGCGTGCCGGTGCAAACAGGAGATTACGTTGTCGGTGATGCGGACGGTGTCATTATCATCCCACAAGCTGATATGGAAGCGGTCATCGAAAAAGCAGAGAGCAAGGTGAAAAGCGATGAGGCGCGTGAACAGGAAGCGCTTCATGATGGGGAAGTCTCGATTCGCGCTTATTTACAAAAAGTTGTGAAATAAAAAAGGCCATTCGCGCGTTGATCGCACGAATGGCTTTTTGATTATGCTTTTTGAGCGCCTGCTTTAAACTCAGCAACATATGCGTCGTATTTCGATTGGTCAAAGCGTTTTTCCCACTTCGACATGACGAATACTGATAATGTGTTACCTACAACGTTTACAGCTGTACGAGCCATATCAAGAATACGGTCGATACCAGCGATGAATGCAAGACCTTCTAATGGAATACCGACAGAACCTAACGTTGCAAGTAATACAACGAATGATACGCCTGGTACACCAGCGATCCCTTTAGAAGTAATCATTAATACTAAAATTAATGTGATTTGCTCCATAATTGTTAAGTTAATACCGTACATTTGTGCAATGAAAATTGCTGCAATTGCTTGGTATAACGTAGAACCATCAAGGTTGAATGAATAACCCGTTGGAATAACGAATGATACGATGTCACGAGGACAACCCATTTTTTCTGTTTTTTCCATTAAACGTGGTAATACTGTTTCAGAACTTGATGTTGAGAATGCTAAAATTAATTCATCTTTCACAACTTTAATTAATGTGAAGATGTTAATGTTTACAAGTTTTGCTGTAATACCTAGTACAACAATAACGAAGAAGATCATCGTACCGTATACTAAAATCGCAAGTTTTCCTAAAGGAATAAGTGAGCTTAATCCGAACTTTGATACCGTTACAGCGATTAAACCGAATACCCCGATTGGCGCGAATTTCATGACTAAGTTTGTTACCCAGAACATGGCATCGGCAACACCTTGTGCTACATCTAGTACAGGCTTACCGCGCTCACCAATAGCTGCTACCCCAAGACCAAAAATAACTGAGAAGAAGATAATCGCAAGCATATTACCTGAAGCCATTGCGCTTACAACGTTTGTCGGTACAATACCAACGATGATATCAAATGGACCGCCGTCTTCTTCTACCGCATGTGCTGTGTCAACATAAGAAGAAATATCTGTTTGTTGTAACTCGTTCATGTTGATGCCAGCACCTGGTTGGAAGATGTTAGCTGCTAAAATACCGATAACAATTGCAATCGTTGTAATAACCTCGAAGTAAATTAATGTCTTACCACCAAGACGACCTAATTGTTTCATATCTCCTGTACCAGCAACACCGACAATTAATGTCGATACGATAATTGGTACAACAATCATTTTAATAAGATTTAAGAAGATTGTTCCAAGTGGTTGAAGGTACGTGGATACGTTTTCATTTTGATAGAAAACAGCACCTACGATAATACCTAACACAAGACCGATTAAAATTTGCCAAGCAAGGCTGATTTTAAACTTCTTTTTCAATCGTAGTTCCCCCAAACTATTTAGTTTTAGTAAATGTAATATAAAGTGTAAGGGGGAATGACGAAATCCTACAAAAAGTAATAGAATATTATTTTAATTTATTTTCGAATGGGCATCTACGAACAGTACTTGAATGAATTTTTTCGTATTTACTTTCACTTTTTGTTCTTTATTTTCTTTAATTTGTGTCATAAGTAAGCGAATTTCACTGAAATCGAAGTAACGAGGTGCGTAATATTCAAACTCTGTACTTGTATAGTCTACAAGTCCTAAGTTTGCTAAACTCACCATCGCTGCAAGAATTGTTCGACGAATACGTTGTTCAATTGCTTTGCATTCCTTTGAAATGTCGGATTGTGATGGATTACCTTCTTTTCTGCGCAGCGCAACTTGCTCATATAAGTCACGAAGCGGAGGTAACGGCGACATTTTATCATGTGTTGCTTCAAGCACATCAATAATATTTAAAATATCTTTACTGCCCACTTCACCAATAATGCTTAAATCATTTAAAATGGACTGCACTTGATCTTTTAGCGTGATGCGCGGTGTTGGCTTATGATGTTGCTCATCGATGCTCGTCAATGATTGGCGAATGACGCGCAGTGACGTTTTTAAATAAAACTGCTCGTTCATGCGACGCAATACCGCTTCGACTTCGACTTTATTGATCGGCTTATGAATGAAAAAGTCGATGCCTTGCTCATATGCTTCACCAACCATTTGTTTGTTCACCACTTGTGAAATCATGACAAACTGACCTTCGTAATGCGTTTTCTTTAACTGTTCAACCGTTGAAATGCCATCCAGCTGCGGCATTAATAAATCAATAAGAACAATATCAGGCTGCACAAGTGCAATTTGCCCAATCGCATCTTGCCCGTTGTCTGCTTCGCCAATTACTGTTCCTAAATTTGTATGCTCAATAATATGTTGGAGCATTTTGCGTGTCGCGCGATCATCATCGACGATAAAATAACGCATATTTATCCTTCTTTCTTTATATAAATCGTAGGAATCGTTACGACAAACTGTGTATGTTTATTCGCCGATTCAACTGTAATCTTTCCGTCTAGTCGCTGTAAAATTTGTTGCACATGTGATAAACCAATTCCCGTTGCAGCAACGCCTTGCGTATTAAATTTCGTTGTGTACCCAGCCTCAAAAATTACAGGTATGAGGTCTGGATCAATGCCTGGACCATTATCGGTCACCGTGAATTGAATCGTATCATCATGAACCGCAACGTGTAACGTTACATGTCCCTCATCTTCAATCGCTTCAATCGCATTTGATAGTAAGTTGTTCAAAATCGCAAGCAACGGCGTAATGCGTAAAACGGTGAAGTTTTCCGTACTTGTCGCTTCAATCGTAACACTCTTATTAAGAAGCGCCGCATATTGGCTGTTTGCAGTCGTAATAAAATGAAGCATATTTTGCAGCGTATAGTGTTGCTGTTCTTTTGTGAGCATCATTTTTGAAATGCCTGCGAATATGCGCTCAGTATCTTTTTTTACTTCGTGAATTTGTTGTGCAAGTAACAGCGCTTGCATGCTTTGTGCGCGGTTGCTCGTTTGCTGCAAATGTCGGTATAGCTCGTAGCTGTCGGATGTAATTTGTTCAATTTCATTCATCGCTTTTTGAATATAAAGCGATTCTACATATAAGTTCGAATCCATCTTCAACATCTCTTCAATTTGCTGCCGCTGCATCGTAATAACTGTCGCGCTATAAATACCGACAGCGGTAAAGGCGCGAAATAGCGCAACGATGACTAAGATGAACAGCTGAGATAATTGAAGTGGAGAATCATTTAGTAGCAATAAACTTAAAGTGTGTTCTATAAGATTACTACACACATCAATGGCAGCAGAAATGATACTTAATAATAACGTGTGCTGTTCTAATTTTTCAACTTTTACAAAATGAATAGCGATACCGAATGTTAAATAGTACATGGCACTCGGTATGTGCGAAAGAAAAGCTTCTGAAAATGTGTCATCCATGAACCAAAATGATAATAAGAAACGCGAGAAAAAAATTGCGATTGTTGTTAAAAGTGCTGTTTGAATCGCAGGTACGCGATGTATGAGTAAAAGCAATAAAAAAACGACAGGTCCTAAGCCAAAACGTAAATGTCCATTTTGAAATGGTGTCAAATAAATTTGGCTTAAAATCGCAGTCGTCATTGCGACAAATAACATCCATAAAAATATACTCGGTTTGGAGGAAGAAATTTTTAACGGTGTCATACTAGAGCCTCCTGTTGAATGTGTGCAAAAAGAACATAAAAAAATCCACTACGTCAATGCAGTAGTGGATGGAAATTTAAAATGGAGGAGGTAGAGGGATTCGAACCCCCGCGCGGTGTTACCCGCCTGTCGGTTTTCAAGACCGATCCCTTCAGCCAGACTTGGGTATACCTCCAAAATATGACGTTGAATGCTTTCAACAAAAAATAATTTAACATGGATTGCACAGCACGTCAACAACTTTTAGAAAAAATATTCAACGTCTTGATGAATGCAAAAGTGCATCGCTTAAAATATACCTGCCAATGTCACAAGCCCAATAAGAAGTGCCACTGCAAAAATGCCCATTAAGAAAAAGCGTCCAATCGAGGATAATAGATTACCAATAATAATTAACAACACCAATAAACCTAATAAAGTAATAAAACCCATAAAACACCTCCTATTTACTCTTTATTATGAGTGGAAAATGAGTAAATAGCCATCATAAAAAAATTATATTTTTATGATGTAGCTGAATCAATTTCATAAATCGATTTTTTCAAGAGCTTAGACTGCTCCTATGTCTGATTTTTAGTTTTTTTAAAAATTAAGCTACGTTGTTTTGTAACTGTAAACGTACATTCATTCGATCGACCGCCAATTTGCAGGCATTATAAATAAACGTCACGAGGTTGAAGTGCAGTTTGGCTTTTCTACCGGTTCTGTGACGGACGTTGTTTAACTGAAAGAATTGCTTTAGATAGGCATTTACTCGTTCGACAGCTGTGCGTTCTTTATAGAATTTTGTCCATAATACAGAGCCACGTGCTGGATACGTGTATTTGCGGAGATCTGTTTCACATTTGATTTTAAATACCTTTTGACAGAGTGGATCTTCACGCAATGGACAGGTTGCGCATTCTTTTGGACGCGTGAACTTAAGCGTCTGATATTTTTCATCAAAGCTGTCGTAACAGTAGCTATGTTCACGCACACAAGTTGGACGGAAATGTTCATCAAAACCGACCATTTCGCCTTCACGTCTTTTCACATAAGGAATCACCGCTTTCATCTCTTGTGTTGAAATCTGGCGGTAAATGGCTTCATAGTCATAACCCGCATCGAAAATGGCCGTTGTAAAATGGTTAGGCATGATGTGGTTCACCTTTTTTAGTAACGGAATGGCTGCTTTACTATCACTCAAATTGCCGGAAGACATCAGACGCGCCACAATATATTGGCTTTTGGTTGAGACCGCTAAATGACCTTTAAAACCGTACCAGAAGGTGTTTTTCCCATCGCTATTTTTCTTAATGCCCCACTTAGGTTCAATGGGGATCTCTTGCCAAAGAGTCGTCAATGGAATGGTTAATTGTGCGTCCAACTTCTTTTCGTAAGTCGTTTGATTCGCTTCGATTTCGGCTTGTTCAGCGAGCCAGGCAGCACGTTCTTCCTTTGATTTACGCCCACGTTTTTTCGGAGCGATTTCTTTTTGCTCAGAAGGTTTTGCGGCATCTCTTGCTTCGAAATGTGTCGCGTCAAAACCAAGGTGTTCCTCTTCAAGAAACCCTTCTGTAAAGGCAGATTGAATGAGTTCATCATACATGCGATCTAACACATCAGATTGACTAATCACGTCGACCATACGTGAATACGAAGCTTCAGATGGCACCGTGTCCGAAACTAAAAAGCCACAATCTAAGCGAAAGACGAAATCATACGTTAATCGATTGACCAAATCTTTAACGGTTGGAATACGCTCGACAATGCGAATAATCAATGATTGAATCATCGCACCGTAATTTAATTCACGTGGAGCGCCACGCATTGTCTTTTTTCGGAATAGTTGAAAGATCGGCTGCACATCGAAAGTGGCTAAAATCGCATCAAAACGGCGAGAACTTTCCATTTTCAATAATTCATGGATGTCAAATAGGCTCATTTGCTTTACAATAGTCATAGGGCATTCACCTCTTGGATAATTTTGGTTTGGTCACTTAAATTATACCATTTTGGGGAGGTGCCCGTTTTTTATTGTTTGAAAACCCTTGGGAGACAAGGGGTTAGAATTATGAAATTAACTCAGCTATAAAAAAACGTGGGAAAATATTAAAATACATGAAGTGTTGAAACATAATTATTGTATTTATATTGTTTTATAAAATAATTTTTTTAAGAAAAGTGCTGCGTTTAGTTGCAAAAAGGCAAAGGCGTTAGTATACTTATAAATGCCGTGCTAGGTGGGGAGGTAGCGGTGCCCTGTAACTTGCAATCCGCTCTAGCAAGACTGAATTCCTACTTGAGGCTGCCCGTATTGTTTGGTCTGCCTTCTGCACGTAGTGTTGACGACTGGGTCCTGCGCAATGGGACATTATGAACCATGTCAGGTCCGGAAGGAAGCAGCATTAAGTAATCCATCCCATGTGCCGTGGGGTCGCCTGGTCTGAGCTGGCGACAGGAGTAACGCTTATGTGCGGCTGTCAAAGGTAGGTGCACGGTATTAACTGTGAACTGATCGCGTCCATCGCTTAGATGGGCGCTTTTTTTATACATTTTTTTAAAAGGAGATTTTATGACAAAACTTGAAACGATGTTACATATATTCATGTGGAGTGTATTAACGATGAATGTGTTCCATGAACTCACTGCCTCGGCGCAGCCAGTGTTTTTTTATTTAAACGTCATCGACATCGCTATATTTACGACGACGCTAATTGCGGCGTATCCATGCTACCGTGTTGTAAAGCGCACGATGTTTGGCGGTGCGATGCCGTTATCAGCTAAAGGGATTGCTCATTTTTTCAATGTGGATGAACAACGGGTGAAAAAGTGGCAGCTGCCTACGTGGATCAACGGGGGGAATTCAAGTTTTGATCGACTTGTTATTCTATGGTCATATAGTTTTTTACTATACTTTGCGACGCTCATCGACATAAGCCGCGAGCTGCTATTATTTTATGATGGGACAATCGCGACGCAAAAATTTTTAATTTGCTTAAGTTTCGTTGGTATCGTGAGCTTTTTCGTCGCATGGCTATTTCGTCTTCCTAGAAGTAAGGCGTAAATTCATATATAATAAGAAGTATTGATTTTGAAATTAGAGGGGAGAAAAAATCGTTGACGTATCAAGCATTTTATCGTGTTTATAGACCGCAGTCATTTCGTGATATGTCGGGGCAAACACATGTGAAACGAACATTACAAAATGCTCTCCTAGCAAATAAAACGACACATGCGTATTTATTTTCAGGGCCTCGTGGGACAGGGAAGACGAGTACAGCGAAAATTTTCGCAAAAGCATTAAACTGTGAACAAGCACCGGCAAGTGAGCCATGTAATACATGTGCAACGTGCGTAAGCATTACAGAAGGGTCACATACAGACGTTATTGAGTTTGATGCCGCATCGAACTCGCGTGTCGAGGAGATGCGTGACATTATTGAAAAAGTTCGCTTCGCACCGGCAAGCGCTCGCTACAAAGTGTACATCATTGACGAAGTGCACATGCTTTCAACGAGCGCGTTCAATGCGCTTTTAAAAACGTTAGAGGAACCACCGACACATGCGGTATTTATTTTAGCGACGACAGAGCCACATAAGTTACCAGCAACGATCATTTCACGTTGTCAGCGTTTTGACTTCAAACGTTTATCATCTCAAGATATTTTAGCGCGTATGCAGGTCGTATTAGAGGACATAGCTTTACCGTATGATGAAACGGCATTAAAGGTGATTGCGCAAGCCGCAGCAGGTGGTATGCGTGATGCACTTAGCTTGCTTGATCAAGTTGTATCGTTTAGCGGTGATCAACTGCAATTAGAAGATGCGCTGCTTGTAACAGGATCGATTGGCCAAGATGTATTTTATACGATGACCGAAGCGCTGCGTGACCGCAACATTGCGTATGTAATGGAGCAGCTAGATGCGCTTGTTGCAGATGGGAAAGACCCGTTACGTTTATCGGAAGACTTCATTACGTTTTTCCGCGATTTATTATTAATGCAAACGAGTGCAGAGTTACATGATTTAATGGAGCTTATTACGCCAGAGCCGAAGTTTGAAGAGCTCGCCAAATCATTTGCACAAGAGACGTTATATCACTACATTGATGTGCTGGCAAAAACGCAGCAAGAAATGCGCTTTTCACATCATACAAAAATTTATTTAGAAACGGCGCTTTTAAAAATGGCACATGCACCGGTAAGTCCGCCTGTAGCTGTGCAAGGAGCCGTTGCCGTTGATCCACAGCTAAACGATAAAGTCATTCGTTTAGAGCAACAAATGATGCAGCTAATGCAGCAGTTACAAGGTGGGAATGTGAAACAAGCACCACAGCCGCAACAACCGCGACAAAAAGCAGGTGGCAACACCTATAAAGCACCAACAGGCCGTATTACCGAAGTGTTAAAAGATGCGACGAAAGAAAATATTCAACGCATTAAAAATAGCTGGGCACAAGTGATGCAGCAGCTGCAAAAATCACAATCTGCACTTTTAGCAGAAGCGGAACCAGTAGCGGCATCTTCAAGTGCTTTTGTGGTAAAATTCAAGTATGATATACATTGTCAAATGGTCGCTGACAACTACGCGCTCGTAGCGATGATGACGCAGCAAATTGCGGCATTAACAGGTATGAACGTTGAAATGCTTTGTATTCCAAATGACCAGTGGTTAAAGGTGCGTGAAGCGTTTATTCGTGATCACGGTTTAGCAAAAAAGCCAGCACAACAAGAAGCGGAAGCGGATGTTGTCGAACAGCCACAGCCGTACATTGAGGATGAAACGAAAATTGCTTCACAAGAGCCACATGTTGTGGAAGCGGAAGCTTTATTTGGCAAAGATTTTATTGAAGTAGTAGACGACTAATTATTTATTTTCAAGGAGGAACTCACTATGCGTGGAATGGGTAATATGCAAGGCATGATGAAAAAAATGCAAAAGATGCAAAAAGAAATGATGGAAGCTCAAAATGCTTTAAACGAGCAAGAATTTGAAGGTGTTGCTGGCGGTGGTATGGTAACAGTGAAAATGAACGGCGAACGTAAAGTATTAGATATCATTTTAGATGAGTCTGTTGTGGATCCAGAAGATATCGAAATGTTACAAGATTTAATTGTAATTGCAACAAACGATGCACTGAAAAAAGTGGAAGATACGACTGCATCAACAATGGGTAAATTCACGCAAGGCATGAACTTACCATTCTAATAAAGTACAGTGTATAGTCGAGGTATTTGCCTCGGCTATACGTTTGTATAAACGAAGAAAGAGGAGGATGCACTATGCATTATCCAGAACCAATATCAAAGCTTATTGATAGCTTTATGAAATTGCCAGGAATCGGCCCGAAAACAGCTGCACGTCTTGCATTTCACGTATTAACGATGAAGGAAGAAACGGTACTAACGTTTTCAAAAGCACTTGTCGATGCAAAGCGTAATTTAGGCTACTGTTCAAGTTGCGGTCATATTACTGACGTTGACCCTTGCCATATTTGTTCAGATAAGTCGCGCGATGGCTCAATGATTTGTGTTGTACAGGATCCTAAAGACGTGATCGCTATGGAAAAAATGCGTGATTACAATGGGTTGTACCACGTTTTACACGGTGCGATTTCACCGATGGACGGAATAGGACCAGAAGATATTAACGTATCGTCCTTACTTGTACGCTTACAAGATGAAACCGTACAAGAGCTGATTTTGGCAACGAACCCAACGATTGAAGGGGAAGCAACAGCTATGTACATTTCGCGACTTGTAAAACCATCAGGTATTCGTACGACGCGTATTGCACACGGACTACCGGTTGGCGGCGATTTAGAATACGCGGATGAAGTGACGTTATCGAAAGCGCTCGAAGGCCGACGCGAACTGTAAGGGAGGACAAAACGAATGTTTTTCCGTAAGCCAAAAATTAAAAAGCAATTTGATGAGCAACTTGTGACGCTCATTAAATCAACGAAGGAAGATTTCGAGCAATCCAAAGTGCTTGCTGAACTCATCGATGATTTTGATGATGATTTACAAGCGAGAGTAAAGATCGCTGAAAGTATCCATTTCTATTTATTTAAAGAAGCGAGATATCGCAAAGTGTTATTAAAGTAGTGGGATGTACGTTACATTCCGCTGCTTTTTGTTTTTACATTTATATAGTAGAAAGTCCAAAGTTTTTAAAAGATGAAAAATAAATGAAATAAAGTGTTGACCTTTTATGTAACACGCTGTATTATAAAGAAGTTGTCGCGAACGAGTATGAAACGCGAAACACTTGAAAAAAGAATTTAAAAAAAAGTTATTGACACTAACTGAACGTTATGTTAGTATAAAGAGGTCGCTAAGGTGACTACGAAATGAACCTTGAAAACTGAACAACAAACGTTGATGAAACATAGCTAGTTTAACTAGCAAACAATTTTGGACATCATAATTGA
>JAHAYH010000137.1 GCA_018384745.1 Caryophanon sp.
TTACTTGAGCCTGTAGTCTCAAGCTCACGCTTTTCCCGCTGGAGTCCGCCGCGTGTTCCAAGCAACATGTAGGTTCAGGTGTCAACCCCAGCTTTCGGTGATGAACCTTTTTTTATCGTGTTGTGGAAATAAGTACCTTTTAACTAGACGTACCCTTCTTTTTTGCGGAGGAGTCATGTAAAATATGAACTATACATAACGAACTTTGACATATGGAGTGTGACGACATGGCACAGCTAATCAAATTACAAGATTATATTTCACGCTACCAAATTGATTTGAATCGCTATCCGACGCAGTTCGTACGACTGAAGCGTACGCAGTGGGAAAGCGTGAAAGAGCAATGGGAAAATGGCGGTCCAGCACAGACGTGGGAACCGGTCATGGAGATGCCGGAAGAGGAAGAAAAGCCTCGTCCAACAATCTTACAGCGCTTATTTGGTCGTAAAAAAAGCGAGGACGAAGATGTGGACCTGGAGGACGTATCGGTAGAAAGCGAGCTTGATGAAGAGGACGTCATTCCAGAGGAGGCAACGACGCTTCATTTTGAATCAAAAATCGTCTTTGAACCAAAAACGATTGAAGAGTTAAAGCGCATGTATTTAGATCAGTTTTTCCATTTCCAAATTAAATGGGCAAGCTCAACGCTGCTTGAAAAGTCATACGTCGACCCACGCTACATGCGCGATACGTTGTTGCGTACATTTATGCAAGGCTTACCTGACAACTACTTTTTACTATATTTCCCTGTCTTCCAAGTGAAGAAGGCACCTGTTGAGGTGGATTTAATTTTAATTACGCCAACGGAAGTGCTGTGTATTACGCCGATTGAAGTGCAAGATCAAGCGGTATACGTAGCAGATGGTGAGCGCTTTTGGACACAAAAGATCGACAAAACGAGCAAAAAAATATTAAGTCCGATGATTCAGCTCAATCGCATGGAAACGATTGTCTCAAGCTTAATGCATTATAACGACATTGAGTTGCCCGTTCGTCGCATCGTGTTGTCGCGAAACGGCTACATTGATTACCCAGGGACAGCGTTTAATACGCAGTTTATTGATAAACGTAAATTTGAAAAGTGGTTTTTACAGCTAAAGCGTGCGAAGTCGCCGATGAAGCATATGCAAATTAAGGCGGCAGCTGTATTGCTTGAGCATACCGAAACGACAAGCTTCCAGCGCGACCTTTGGAAATCAGAAGAGGAAGCAGCAGAGCACGCAGCGCAGCAAGAGCGCAATGACAATCCGCTACAACAAGCTGCACAGGCGGACAAGGAGCAGTAAATGCAGCTGGCGTTTATTGTGAATGAAACGGCTGGACAAGGAAAGCAAGTATGGGCGCAGTTGGCGCAAACGTTAACGATTCCGTACAGCGTGCATAAGACGCGTTGCCCGCAACACGCAACAGAAATTGTGACG
Organism: Caryophanon sp.; assembly: GCA_018384745.1. Lineage (GTDB taxonomy): Bacteria > Bacillota > Bacilli > Bacillales_A > Planococcaceae > Caryophanon. Next base: position 1,422 of record JAHAYH010000137.1, read on the forward strand.
CAGCTTGCCCGCGACGCCGATGCGCTATGCGTCATTGCGGTTGGTGGTGATGGCACGATTCATGAAGTGTTACAAGGCGCCATTCATTATCCACACGTCATCGTCGGGGCATGTCGCGCTGGCTCTGGCAATGATTTTGCACGCACCTTTTCGACGTTTTCATCTGCGGCTGACATTGAACGTTGGTATGCACAACAGCGCACAACAACCCATGACGTTGGCTCGTGGGATGAGCGCATTTTTATGAATAACGCAGGCATCGGCTTTGATGCTTATGTCGTGCAGCTGGCAAACATGTCGACGCTGAAAAAGAAGCTAAACCGCCTGTCACTTGGCAAGCTAAGTTACGTTTATTTTTTAATAAAAGGCTTAATGACGTACAACACATTTTCAGTGGACATTAACGGTGTACAGTATGATCGTGTATGGTTTGTGACAATTTCGAATCAACCGTATTTTGGTGGTGGGATGAAAATCGCTCCGCATTCCAAAACGGATGATGGTATGTTAGAATGTACAATTGTGCATCGACTTTCGCGCTTGAAGCTGTTAAGCGTATTTATGACCGTCTTTTGGGGTGGACATACGCGCTTTCGAGAAGTGACGCAGCTGCAAGACGAAACGTTTTCACTACACGTACGTGAAGCGCTTCCTTGTCACGTAGACGGTGAAGCATTTATAAATGATACGTTACATGTGCATGTAGCCGTACAGCCACATCGATGGCAAAACGCACAGAATGAATAGAAATGAGGATATGAAATTGAGATTACGTCATAAACCATGGGCAGAAGATTTTATTAACGAAAACAATGATATCGTCATTGCCAACCCAGCAGAACATAAAGGAAACTGGTCAGCAGTATTTGGCAACGACAACCCGTTACACATTGAAGTGGGAACAGGGAAAGGGCAATTCATTACAGGAATGGCACTGCAAAACCCAGACATTAACTACATCGGCATCGAGCTATTCCCAAGCGTCATCGTATGCGCGGTTGAAAAAGTGTTAGCAGCAGACAAGCCAAAAAATTTACGTCTATTAAAAGTCGATGGAGCCGAGTTAGAGGAGTATTTCGCAAAAGGTGATGTAAGCCGCGTATACTTAAACTTCTCAGATCCATGGCCGAAAAAACGTCATGCAAAACGTCGTTTAACGCACGCAACGTTCCTATCAATTTATGAGCGTCTTTTACCGGACAACGGTGAAATTCACTTTAAGACGGACAACCGCGGCTTATTTGAGTTCTCACTTGTGAGCATGAATCAGTACGGCATGAAATTAAATGATGTTTCACTAGACTTACATGCAGAAATGCCTGAAAATAATATTATGACGGAGTATGAGGAAAAGTTCTCGGCTAAAGGACAACCGATTTACCGTCTAGAGTCACAATTTGTGACAAAATAAGTCAATTCGAAAAGGGGAGAAGTAGAATGGACAAGTATGTATTTCACGACATGACGCTGACATGGCTAAACGGAGGGGTAACGTCACTTGATGGTGGCGCAATGTTTGGCGTCGTGCCAAAGCCGTTATGGCAGCGTAAATACCCATCAAACGCTGCGAATCAAATCGAGCTGTCGACAGAGCCGATTTTAATTCAGTTTGAGGGGAAAAACTACATCATCGATACAGGTGTTGGGCACGGCAAGCTAACGGAAAAGCAACTGCGTAACTTCGGTGTTACAGAAGAAGGCGACGTAGAAGGCAGCTTAGTGGAGCTTGGTTTAACACCAGAAGATATCGATGGCGTATTATGTACGCATCTTCATTTTGACCACGCAGGTGGCTTGACGCGTTATGAAGGAGACACGCTCGTTTCCGTATTCCCAAATGCGCATATTTACGTATCGCAAAAAGAATGGGACGAAATGCGTAAACCGAACATTCGCTCAAAAAATACGTATTGGAAAGAAAACTGGGAACCGATTCAAACGCAAGTTGTGACGTTTCATGAGTACCTGCAAATCGCCCCTGGCATCGAGATGATCCACACAGGTGGCCATAGCGATGGGCATGCGGTTATTAAGCTGACACAGCAAGGGGACGTGTTGCTGCACATGGCAGATATTATGCCGACGCATGCGCACCAAAATCCGCTTTGGGTGATGGCGTATGACGACTATCCGATGACGTCTGTCTTCACGAAGGAGCGTCTCATGAAGGAAGCATATGAGAATGGGTACCGCTTTATTTTCTATCACGATGCGTATTACCGCATGGTGCAATGGGATCCAACAGGAAAAGAAATCATCGATTCACTGCGTCGCTCTAAAAGCGTAGCAGTACCGTTATAACGAAGTGAAAGTGTGTCTACATGTTAGGCACACTTTTTTATGCATAGGAGTATACATATGGACCGGAAAGAACTGTTGTCATGGGCGCGATACATTGTCGTACCGCTCGTTGTCATGCTTTTTATTCGTCTGTTCATCGTTAGCCCCATACTTGTAGATGGTGACTCGATGCAGCCGACGTTCAACGATGGGGACGTAGTAATTATTGCAAAACGTGCGGACGTGAAGCGCTTTGATGCCATCGTGTTTCTTCACGCATCAGCGGATTACTTATTCATTAAACGTGTCGTTGGTATGCCAGGGGATACGCTGATGATGCGCGATGATGTGCTATATATTAATGACGTTGCATATGACGAGCCGTACGTATTTGAAGCGCCGTTTATGACGCATCAAACAGCCGACTTTACTTTGCAAACAATTGCCAATGTGTCGGTCATTCCGAGCGGTCATTACATCGTGCTTGGCGACTACCGCTTAAAAAGTCGTGATAGTCGTCACTTTGGGCTCGTGCGTGCAGAGGATGTGGAAGGCGTCGTAAAGTGGCGCGTATTACACGACTGGACGGCATTTTAACGAAAAAGCAGGCAAGCGGGAAGTCCCCACTTGCCTGCTTTTCTATTTTTAAAAGCGTAAGCGTGCAATCATGCCTTCTTCATCATCGATGTCAAACTCGATGCCAGCTGAGGCAGCACTGCGCTGTAACACTTCGTCAATGTATAAGCGAATTGCTGCAATAAAGGTCGGTGTGTTGAACAGTTCGACTTGTCCATCCACTTCCGCCTCTGCTTCGTAGCCTGTTGCATCATCGTACATTAGCTCAACCGTTACCGCTGCTGGGTCTACATTTTTGTAGCGCCCGTGGAAGCGGCAAACGGCATTTACTAAATCTTGCTCGAATAATGTTACTTGCTCCATTGGTCAACCTCTTTTTGCTCTTTTTTACGACCACCAAATAGCTTTTTAATGATGAATACAAGTACGCCAACAACCGCCACGATTGCAAGCATGTTCACCATAAAGCCTAAGATCGACCCAAGTACACCTAAGTCACCAAATAAGCTACCGAATAATAGACCTGCTAAACCACCGATTAATAAACCTTTCATTAAACCGCTAGACATGAAGCCGCCTTTTTTCTCCTCTGTTTTTGCTTTTTGCGCAGATGAAGAATTCGTGTTGTTCGTCGTTGCGTTGTTGTTTGTTGTGTTGTTATTGTTGTTGTTATTTACGGCACCGTTTGGATTCGTATCGCTGTTTTTTGAATCGTTTTGCGAATTGTTATTTTGGTTATAGTTTTTCTTACCTGACTTGTACGACTTTGCCTCTACTTGTGACACGTCGTCAAACGTTAAAAAGCTTCCCGCACTTGAGAAGATTAACGTCATCGCAAATAAAGCCGCGATTAATTTTTTCATGTAGTTCCCTCCGACTAAAAGTAATAGTTACTTTTTCAGTATATCATCGTCGCACGCGAAAAGAAAATGACAGCGCCATCTTTGCAAAAATGACGAAAAAATGCTCGCAACGTTCAAAAAATGCACAAAAAAACGCACCGTACATGGACGATGCGCATGTTGAATTAGACGTTGTTTGATGAGATCGGTGTTGCATCCGTTGCTTGCTGCGCCGCTTTGTATTTCGCTAAAATATCATTTTGCAGTGCAGAGATCGATGTAAACACGCCGTTCATGTTGCTCGCTGTTTGCTGAGAAGCTTTTGTTGTCAGCGTATTTTGCACGTAGTTTTCAAGGGCAGCGACGTTGCTATTGAGCTTTGCAATGCGCTGTTCAATCGCAGCAGTTGGCGTTTGCTGCTGTAAGCTCGTTAGCTGCTCTTTATATTTGTTTTGTGCAGCGGATACCGTTTGGAGCTGCTTTGCTTCATAAGATGCCATTAACATGTTCGCTAACGTGTTTGAGGATGTATTGTTTGAATCCCCGCCAAATAATGAAGCAATGCTCGCTGCATCTGTTGGGGCAGTAGATTGTGCTAAGTATGTTTGCATCGCTTCTGTCCCTGTCGTATTGCTACCGCTTAACAAGGAGTTTAAGTAGTACGAATAAGTTGAGTTTGTACCGAGTAAACTTGCGATGCCACTAGAAGACGTTGGATCAACACCTGCTAACGCGTCCTGCACGTTCGTTGTTGACGAGCTTTGCTGTAAATAGCTATGGAGGAGGTCGCTAAAGTTGGTGTTAGCAGTTGATGACGTCGTTGTACTTGCTGTTGAGCCGCTTAATAACGACAAGAGATCCATTGAATAGTTTGTATTAATTGTCACGTGTTGTCACATCCTTTTTTTAGAAATCGCGCAACGTTACGCGATCGATTACCGCTTATATCGGTTCAATCGCGCGTGGCATAAATAAAAAAATGCGCATAAGCAAATTGCTTACGCACATTTTAGAAGAAATTATACGCGAACTAAGTCTACAACGACACCAGAACGTGCATCGGCAGTGAATTCGAACGCTTCTGTTTCGCCGTCCACAACGCGAGAAATACCACCGCGGTACACTGGTAATTCACCTACTGTATGTTGGATTGTTTCTGGTTTTGAGTAAATCCAAGTTGCATCGATTGGAGCTTCTTTACGGAACTCCTCTTTAATACCTTGTAATACACGGTCAGAAGACATGTACGGAGATACTCGGTTCGTTGTTTCGTTTACTACTACTGATACAGCAACACCTGTTGCTACGCCTAAAAGAAAATCACGTAAGTTCATTGATTACGTCCCCCTTAACTCAATATGTTTCTATTGTATCATACTAAAAATGTTCTAAAAAGGACAAAGAATTTCGAATTGCGAAATGATTATGCTATAATTGAGCAGACTATTGTGAAAAAGAGAGGCGACCGTCTTGAACGAGCAAACATTGCAATTATTTAAAACGTTAACAGAATTACCTGGTGCACCAGGGCAAGAACATGCGGTGCGCGCGTTTATGCGTAGCGAATTAGAGAAGTATTCAGACGACATCATTCAAGATCATTTAGGTGGTATTTTCGGCGTGCGTAAAGCAAAGGACGAACATGCACCAAAAATTTTAGTAGCAGGCCATATGGACGAAGTAGGGTTTATGGTAACGTCGATTACCGATAACGGTATGATTCGTTTCCAAACGCTAGGTGGCTGGTGGAACCAGGTGATGCTAGCACAGCGCGTTACCGTATATACAAAAAATGGTGAAATTCCAGGGGTCATTGCGTCCATCCCACCGCATTTATTAACGGATGCAGAACGTGCAAAACCGATGGATATTAAAAATATGTTAATCGACGTTGGCGCGGATTCAAAAGAGGACGCACAGCAAATGGGCATTCGTCCAGGACAGCAAATCATTCCGGTTTGTCCGTTCACACCGATGGCCAATCCGAATAAAATTATGGCAAAAGCGTGGGATAACCGTTACGGCTGTGGTTTAGCGATTGAGTTATTACAAGAGCTACATGGCAAAGACGTAGCATCTCATTTATATTCAGGTGCAAATGTTATGGAGGAAGTAGGGTTACGCGGCGCACAAACGTCTGCGAACATGATTCAGCCAGACATTTTCTTTGCACTAGACGCTTCCCCTGCAAATGATACATCAGGGGATCAAACGCAATTTGGTCAGCTTGGGAAAGGACCGTTACTGCGCATTTTCGACCGCACGATGGTCACACACCGCGGCATGCGTGAATTTATTTTAGATACAGCGGAATCAAACAACATTCCGTATCAATATTTCGTCTCACCAGGTGGTACAGATGCAGGGCGTGTGCATACAGCAAACGATGGTATTCCATCAGCCGTAATCGGTATTTGCTCACGTTACATTCACACATCCGCATCGATCATTCATGTGGATGATTACGCAGCGGCAAAAGAGTTGCTGGTGAAGCTTGTCACATCTTGTGATAAAACGACGATCGATTCGATTAAAGCAAACGTATAATGAATGAATAGCGCAACTAGTAGAGGATTCGTTTTCTCTGCTAGTTGTGCTGTTTTGTATAGGAGGAAAAAATATGAAAATCGCCATTGGCACAACGAATCGTGCAAAAGTAGGGGCAGTTGTTGAAGCATTGACACCCTTTTATCCGCAGGCCGAATTTGTACCGGTAGAAGTGAACTCAAATGTCGCTGCACAACCATTTTCAGATGAGGAAACACGTCAAGGTGCGATCAACCGCGCAATCGCTGCAAAACAAGCGACGGGGGCACAAATTGCATTTGGCTTAGAAGGTGGCGTGCGCGAGTTAGAGGATGTATTGTATTGCTGCAACTGGGGGGCTGTCGCAACGAATGAAACGGTTTATGCAAGCAGCGGTGCGCAGTTTATGTTGCCGCGTGAAGTAGCGGACGCGGTGCGAGCAGGAACAGAGCTAGGACCGGTGATGGATGCGTATACGAAGCAGCATGATACACGTCAGCATTCCGGTGCAATTGGCGTGTTTACAGACGGCTTAGTCGACCGAAAAGCGATGTTTATACATATTGTACAGTTGCTAATTGGGCAAGTCCGTTACTATGAAGGCAAGTAGTTTGCGTGCGTAGCCGTTTATTTCGTACAATAGGTACAGTGACATGAACGGAGGATTACAATGGATTCAAAACAAATGGTACAACAATTACAAGCGCGTTTAGGGGAAGAACAGTTTACGTATGCGTTTGATGAAAAGCACGATCAATTACGTCTTGAACATACAACGTTACACAAAGGTATGAACATTTTAATTGGGGATTTAGTCGCAAAGTATGAAGCGAAAAAAGAGTCTGCCATTGAAGAAGTTGTATATACAGTGCAACAAACATTTTTAGCAATGGAAAAGGAAGCACAGCAAGGCTTTGAAGGCTTAGCGAATGTGTACCCTGTCGTACGTTCAACATCGTTTGCGAAAAAGTCAAAAGAGGGACATGCATTTGTGACAAGTGATCACACAGCAGAAACGCGCATTTATTACGCGTTAGACCTTGGCACAACGTATCGCTTAATTGATGTAGACATGCTGCAAAAGCTTGGCGTGACCGAGCAACAAGTAAAAGAGGCGGCGCGATTCCGCGTCAAAAGTTTACCGACGACGTACAAGCAAGATGAAGTGCGCGGCAATGTCTTTTACTTCGTTAATGTCAACGATGGCTACGATGCCTCGCGCATTTTAAACGAGCAGTTTTTAGCGGATATGGCAGCGCGTGTTGAAGGAGAAATGACCGTATCTGTACCGCACCAAGATGTTTTAATTATTGGGGATATTCGCAATGAAGTTGGGTATGATATACTAGCACAGATGACGATGCACTTCTTCACAGTCGGTATGGTGCCGATTACATCTTTATCGTTTGTATATGAAGAAGGCAAATTAGAGCCAATCTTTATTTTGGCAAAGAATAAAGCAAAAGAGGAGAACAAAAAATCATGATCGTATCATACAATAAAGCGCACGTTGGTGACGTATTACTTGTAAACTTCACAGCAGAGCGTACAGAAAAAGTAGACATCGAGCGTAAAGGTGATGTTGTATTACTTCGCGCAGCAGGCGAATCAGAAGTAAAAGGTTTCAACTTATTTAACGCCAGCAAATACATCGAGCTAGATGTGGCAGGAAACGTTGAAGTAACGAAGGAAGTGGCTGAAAAGTTAGAAGCAGCACTTGCCGCAAATGAAGCAGACGTAAAATTAACAGTCGACTTCTCACCAAAATTCGTTGTTGGGTACGTGGAGCAAAAGGAAAAGCACCCAAATGCCGATAAGCTAAGCGTATGCCAAGTAAACGTGGGCAACGAAACGTTACAAATCGTATGTGGCGCACCAAACGTAGAAGCGGGACAAAAAGTAGTCGTAGCGAAAATCGGTGCGGTTATGCCATCTGGTTTAGTGATCAAAGCAGGAAACTTACGCGGCGAAGATTCATTCGGGATGCTTTGCGCAGCGCGTGAATTAGATATTCCAAATGCACCACAGGAAAAAGGGATTTTAGTATTAGACGATTCAGCAGTTGTTGGGTCTGAATTCATCGCACCAACAAACGCATAAAAAGTGCTGTTTGTAGCACATGACAACCTATGCACTATTTTTTAAAAAGTCGCCTTATTATAGGCGGCTTTTTTGTCGTTTTTTTTGTGCCGTTTCATGAAAACGTTTCAAAGTTTATGTTATGCTAAAGGCTGAAAACGAAAGTGGTATACTACGTTTTCAAATTGCACGAAAAAAAGAAATGAGTGACCATATATGAGCTGGTTTAAAAAAATTAATCAATTGTTTACACATAAAGAGTTACGCGATGATTATGAAGAACAGGATCAACAATCGCAAATCGAAAACGAACAGCTACCTGTTGACGAAGCGCCTGCTGCAGAGCCAAAAAAGCCGACGCTTCACGTAACGGAAACACCAAAAGAGGTAGTTGAACAACAGAAGAAAGAAACAAAAGGCGGTGCATTCCGTTTCCCGCTTATTCCAGACGATGAAGAGGATGACGTGTTTGAAGCACCTGTTCCGCAGCCGGAAAAGCGAGAGGAGCGCGCGCAACAGCAAAAAGAAAAGCTGCAAGACCCGTTAAATGTTGTGCTAGAGCCTGAGCCGAATGCACCTGGTATTCGCGAACTGCTTGCACAGCGCAAGCGAGGGCATCGTCAACGTACGCAGCTATTTGCGCAGCCACAAGTGGAGCAGCTTGACGTGCGTACAGAGCAACAAACAGCGGTACCGCCATTACAAACATCACCTGTTGAGCCACCGTTTGTGGAGCCAAAACGCTTTGTACCATCAAGTGTGCCATCGCCTGTATTTGGCTACGGTGAGCGCACCGACTTAACGAAAAAGCCGGATGCAAAAGAGCCAAGTACGATCAATGAATTGCTCGATAAACATCGTCATGAGATGACAACGAGCGCTCGTCAAGACACGACGGCAGAAGTTGCTTTTACGAAGCCACAAATTGATGTGATGAATAAAAGTATTTTACAGACGGTTGAGTCAGCGTATGAAGAGCTATCACCGATGCGCCATGAGCGAGCAACAGAAACGGTCGAGGAAGACGCATCACTTGCACAGCCTGACATTTTAGAACAAGATGTCATTCAAATGCCAGCGTTACCACAATTAACAGCGCACAAAGAGCAGCAAGAAGCCGGTCTACCTGTTGAACAGGCGTTGTCAACAGAAGAACAATTATGTACACCATTACGTGAAACAAATGAAACAGCTGACCAACAAGCATCGTTAGACGAAATGCCACAACATGAAGAAACAGCGGAAGAGCAACAAGTAGTGAAAGCACCACAGATGCTGACGTTTGAGCAGCCTGCACAAGTAGCTTCGATTGAAGAAGCAACAATTGTTCAACATGAACAACAGATGCCACCAGTACACGAAGAAACAGTAACAACGGACGTGCAGCAAGTGGAGGATGAAACATCGCAGCCACTGGAAGTAGAAGAACCGCTAGCATCAGCGATCGAGCAAGTAACGGATGAAATGGATGTACTACAACAGCAAAGCGTTTCAAATGACGAACAAGCTGCGCTAAATATGACGACAGCCCATGAAGCGGAGCGTAGCGATGCATCCGTTATGACGTTAACAGAAGAAGCGGTGCACATCGAAACAGCGGAAACGATTCATGTGCAACAAGCGCAAGTGGAAGAGCTTGTCATTCAAAACGTACAAGTAGCAGAGCAGGAAACACCACCTGTCGTAGAAGAGCGCAAAGAGCGTGCCCGTCCGTTTAACGTTGTGATGTTAAAGTCTGATAAAAAGAAGTTAGAAGAAAAACAGCGATTACAAGTGATCGCATTGGAGCAGCAAGCAAAAGGCATCATGCCGACATTTATTGAAAAAGCACCCCTTCAGCAAACGAACTTTACACAACAAGCACGCGTGGAGGAAGTGCCTTTTCAAGGGGAAGTAATTGACGAAGAGCGGCTAGATGAAGCAGCGTCAGCGCCATTACACGCTGGTACAACTGAACAACAAGCCGTTGAAGCACCGCCTGTAGTTGCACAAGTCGATGAAGTAAAACAACATCGTGCACAACAGTCTCACGAAGCGGTAGGACAAGCACCCTTTCAACCGCAAGTAGAAGTCGATGAAGACGTTGAAGAAGCGCACATCGTTGAACCAAATCCTGTGCGTGCGTATACAAAACCGAGCGATGCATTTTTAGTGCCCCCAGAGGAGAATTTACAAGATACAGAGTGGATGAATGAGCAAGGGGAGCGCCTAGTGGATGCACTTTCTCATTTCCAAGTGAAGGCGCAAATTGAATCGATTGTACAAGGCCCTGCTGTGACGCAGTTTGAAATTACGGTGGAACAGGGAACTAAAGTAAGTAAAGTGCGTAATTTATCAGATGATTTAAAGCTCGCACTTGCTGCACGCGACATTCGTATTCAAGCACCGATCCCAGGCAAAAATACAATCGGTATTGAAATTCCAAACCGTCTATCCCGCGCGGTACGTTTATCAGAAGTAACAGCGAGCGAAGCGTTTACAGTGTCAAGTTCGCCACTCGAAGCAGCGCTCGGTCTAGATTTAACGGGTGCACCAGTGACGATTGATTTACGGAAGATGCCACACGGACTCATCGCGGGTGCGACAGGTTCAGGGAAATCGGTGTGCATTAACTCGATTTTAGTGAGCCTGTTGTACAAAGCAGCACCGCATGAGTTAAAGCTGCTATTAATTGATCCGAAAATGGTAGAACTGGCACCGTTTAATGACATCCCGCATTTAGTGAGCCCTGTTATTACCGATGTAAAAGCCGCAACAGCCGCGCTGAAATGGGCGGTCGATGAAATGGAGCGTCGTTATCAATTGTTTGCGCATGTAGGTGTGCGTGACTTAGAGCGCTACAATAAGCTTGCGGATAAAAAGGAACAACCTGGGCATAAGCTGCCGTACATTTTAATTGTCATTGATGAGCTTGCGGATTTAATGATGATGGCACCACATGAGGTGGAAGAATCGATTTGTCGCATTGCACAAAAAGCGCGTGCGTGCGGTATTCATTTAATTGTTGCGACGCAGCGTCCGTCTGTAGATGTCATTACAGGCTTAATTAAGTCAAATATTCCAACGCGTATTGCGTTTATGGTATCTTCACAAATTGACTCGCGCACAATTTTAGATTCGGTCGGGGCAGAGCGTCTGCTCGGTCGAGGCGATATGCTTTATTTAGGCAACGGTCAAAGTGCAGCGGTACGTCTACAAGGAACGTTTGTGACGGATGATGAAATTGAAGACATTATTGAACACGTACGCGCACAAGGTGAACCGGAGTATATTTTTAAGCAAGAAGAATTGCTCAAGAAAACAGAGCTCGTTGAAAAGACCGATGAATTGTTTGAGGAAGTATGTCGCTTCGTCTATGAACGCAAATCAGCGTCGACATCTGCGATTCAACGTCACTACAGCATCGGTTACAGTCGCGCTGCACGCTTAGTGGATATGCTCGAAGCGCACGGCTTTGTATCGGAAGCAAAGACAGGCAATAAACCTCGCGACGTATATATTACGCAAGAGGAACTTGAAAATATGTTTCAGTAACGTATTTCATATCATCTAGTATGCGTGCAAACGGCGTATACGGAGGCGGCAATTTGCTCAGAAACGACATATACTGCTGAAAAGTGAGCGACAAAAGTTTTATTTTAGGAACTACTCGCGCTTTTGCAAATTAGTGGTATAATGATTAATCGAAAATACTTAACATCATCACTTATGTGACGTATATAGAAGGGACTATTTCCCACGGAGGGTTTAACGTTATGACATTATTTCATTTTACAGGGATTAAAGGCTCAGGGATGAGTTCTCTTGCCCAAGTTTTATTCGATTCAGGCTTTCAAGTACAAGGGTCTGATGTAGATAAATATTTCTTTACAGAACAACCGTTAATCGATCGCGGTATGACCGTATTACCTTTTAACGCCGACAACATTCGTGAAGGCATGACCGTTATTGCAGGGAACGCTTTCCCAGATGACCATGAAGAAATTGTACGCGCAAAAGAACTAGGTGTTGAGGTGATTCGTTACCATAAGTTTTTAGGCGATTACTTAAGCAATTACACATCGATTGCTATTACAGGGGCACACGGCAAAACATCAACAACTGGTCTGATGAGTCACGTTGTGCGCGGTTATGAGCCAACGTCTTACTTAATTGGTGACGGCACAGGATCAGGGCAAGAAGGCGCATCATTCTTCGTATTAGAAGCATGCGAATACCGTCGTCACTTCCTTGCATACAAGCCAGATTACGCGGTGATGACAAACATCGACTTCGATCATCCGGATTATTTTGCCGATATTGAAGATGTTTATAGCGCATTCCAAGAGCTTGCACGCCAAGTGAAAAAAGGCATTATTGCATGTGGCGACGATCAATACTTACAACGCATTCAAGCGAATGTGCCAGTTGTGTATTACGGCTTCGGTGAAGAAAATGATTTCCAAGCGACAAACATCGAAAAGACAACGTCAGGTACATCATTTGACGTCGTTGTACGCAATGAATTTTACCATCGTTTCCACATCCCGTTATTCGGTGACCATACAGTGTTAAATACGTTAGCGGTTATTTCTTTATGTCACTATGAAGGAATTCCAGCCGATATTATTCAGCAACAGTTAAACACGTACAAAGGTGTAAAAAGACGTTTTACACAAACGGACATTGGGAATAATACACTGATTGATGATTACGCACACCATCCAACAGAAATTCGTGCAACGATTCAGTCAGCGCGTCAAAAATTCCCTGCACGTGAGTTAGTTGCAGTGTTCCAACCGCATACATTCTCGCGTACGGAAGCCTTTTTACAAGACTTCGCCGATGCGTTAAACGGCGCAGACAAAGTGTACTTATGTGACATTTTCGGTTCTGCCCGTGAAAAGCAAGGTGGGTTAACGATTCATGATTTAATTGCTTGCTGCAATAATGCAACACATTTAACGGAAGATGTAACGGTGTTACAACAACACGAAGGTGCTGTATACTTATTTATGGGCGCTGGCGATGTGACGAAATATCAGCAAGCATTTGAAGCTTTACTGCAAAATACGAACGTTTAATGTAAACGAAGTAAATAACAGCTTAGTCATATGATGGGTAAGCTGTTATTTTTCAAACGTTGCAGGAAATTTTGGATGATTTGTGGAACAACTTTAAAAAAAGACATGAATTAGGAGGTTACTTGCATGGAATGGATTTTATATGTTGCTGCATTAGTAGCAGCAATCGGATTTCTAGTACTTTGCATTAGTCTAGGGGCAACTTTATTTTCGGTAAAGAAAACGTTAGACAACATGGCTGGCACAGTTGCTGGCATTGAAGGCCAAATGGAAGGCATCACGCGCGAGACGACGACGCTTCTTGCGAAAACAAACGACTTAGCGGCAGATGTTCAACATAAAGTGGCAGAAATGAACACAGTTGTATCAGCGGTGAAAGGTATTGGCGAATCTGTAACAGGTTTAAACCAATCAATCTCTCGCGTAACATCATCAATTTCATCTGAAGTGAACAAAAACGATGAAAAAGTAGCACAAGTTGTACAATGGGGTAGCGTTGCAATGGGCTTAGCCGACAAATGGAAAAAGCGCAAAGTAATCGATGAGCAAGATGTGCAATTCACAACATCTTCAAACCCTGTTCATACACCGAAAAAGTAAGCAATACGACAGCATGCCATACTAAATCGCTTAAGGGGGACTTTATTCATGACAAAACATTCATACAAGCCAAATGAGTACACAGTAGACCCAGTATACGCCAATGAATCAGCGAGCACGAAAGATTTCGTGATCGGTGCATTCGCAGGTGCCATCATCGGCGCTGCAGCGGCATTACTTCTTGCACCAAAAGCAGGACGTGAGCTGCGTAGCGACGTATCAACACAAGCTGTTCACCTACGTGATAAAGGTGTAGCATTATCAACACAGGCGAAGGAGAAAACAGCTGAGTTTTCGACAACAGCTGTTGATAAAACGAAGGAACTGGCAGCAAAAGCACAGCCGTTAACGGAGAAGGTAACACCGCTCGTTGACAAAGTGAAAGCGGTCGTACCAACGAAAACACCTCAGCCACCAACTGATGATGGGACAGCTTCGATCGAAGAGGAACCATTAACGGCAGAAGACAAAGCAGCAGCGTTAGAATCTGGCTTAGACCCACGTGGTGAAACGGGAACGACGACAGAAGAAATCGCCAATGCGTTAAATGTTGATGTGGAAGAAGCGCTTAAGCAAGTAGAGCAAGCAAAAGATCACTATAAATAAAGTGAACGCGAAACGACTTGTTTCGCGCGCATACACAAAAAGGAGATTGCGTGATGCAATCTCCTTTTTCGTATCGTTGAATAATCTTACTGCACCGGTGCAGGCTTTAGCTGAATTTCAAGCACGTCGCCGCCAAAAATAGGCTCATCAAAACCACACGGCGCATCGTTACGTAAAATTGTAAATGATCCTTTAAATGCAGTAGGTAGCTGCCAACTAGAGAAGCGGAACACATCTTGATAAATCCAGTTGCCACTTTCCTTAGCGACTGTTTCAACGCGTGCACCTGCACGAATGGGTGTGTCCGGTGTGACAACTTCACCGTCGACGAGCATTTCTGCTAGCGTGCGAGAAAGCGTACATGTTTCCTGTTGGAACGTTACCGTGATCGTATCGACAAGCGTCATATTTAATTGCTGTGCAACCATCGTGGCCGTTGGTGGAGCCGGTACGGTAATCGCGAGCACATCACCGTGTTGTAATGGATAGTTCGGCGTTGCTTTATGTCCGTTTAACGTTAACTCAGCTGAAAAAGCAGCCATCGAAATCGGGCGCCCATCGACAGCAACGTAATACGTTTGTAGCTGCTGTAATACGTGTTGTTGTCCAATCATTTGTAAAAATTGTGCGATTGTTTCAACCATTGTAATATGGACATCATCGCCGTGGTGTAGCTGTGACGACGTCGTAGCAGGCTGTCCATTAATGATAATGGTCGGCTCAATTGTATAAGACGACTGTTGGAACGTCACCGTCTTAGAGGTTGCTTCATCGAGCAATTGCTTGACGTATACATGTGCCCGTTCACCGCGTTCACCGTGCGCAAGCGTAATGACATCATCATGTTTCACAATCGTTTTTAACGACGCTTCTTCACCGTTGATGAAAATCGTAGCTGGTTCACCGACTGTTCCAGGAATGGTCATCGTGTGCCCGTTCAACGTGATGACAGTATCGTCACCAGCTTTACCGTAAAGCTGCTCCGCAGGGATGTTTGCTGCAAGCAGTGCATCTGACACGGTCATGTCGCTCACTTCAAATAATCGCACAACGCGCTCGTTCACCGTAAGCGACATGTAATGAATCGGTGCACGCTTTGCGGCAATTGCAATACCGATTGGCGTCACAAGCTCAGGTGTAACGGGAATCGTTTCGTCATACGTCACATCTTGAATGGCTTTTAAATCACGAATGGCTACGCGGTTTGCCGGTAGCTGTAATACGGTCGCAAGTTCTGACGTAATACGCGGCGTTAAGCTACCACCGCCAATGAGCATGACCGCTTTCGGCGATGCATTGCCGTTTAAGCGTAATATTTCTTGGCCGATCGATTGTGCTAAATGCGTAATCGCAGGTGCAATCGTTTCACATACCGTCTCTGCTGCAATCGTTTCATCAAAGCCTAAAATATCTTGAATGACGATATCTTCACCGCTCGTAATTTTTCGTTTCGCTTCTTCGGCGACATGGAAATCAAGTAAATAATGGTCGCTCAGTGCTTCCGTAATTTCATCGCCTGCAGTTGGCACCATGCCGTATGCAATGACCGTATCTTTATCGGTAATGGCAATATCTGACGTACCTGCACCAATATCGACAAGTGCGACATTTAAGCGGCGCATCGATGGCGGAATCAGCACGTTAATGGCGGCGATTGGCTCAAGCGTTAACGCCTCCATTTGTAAATTTGCACGCTTTAATGCGGCAAGCAGTGATTCCACAACGACACGCGGTAAAAATGTTGCAATGACTTCCACTTCTGCTGTGTCGCCTTGTTGATCGAGTAAGCTGCCAATTTCATCGCCATCTAAGCGGTAATACAGCACGGAATACCCGACGCAGTAATAATGGCTTGCCGTTGCATCGGTGCGATGAGCGACGAGCTGCTGCTGTGCAAGCTGCACCGCTTGCAGTTCTAAGCGATGAATATCGTCCTCGGTGAACATCGGCTTATTCGCGATCGTCATGCGTGCGCTCGCTTGCTCTGTTTTTAATGCGCGACCTGCCGCTGCAACGCTTACGTGCGTCAGTGGCCCGTGCGTTTGCTCAAGCTGTTGTTTAATATCTTCAATCAACTGCGCAACGAATAGTACGTTATGTATTTGTCCATCGACCATCGCGCGTTCTTTATGTTCTTTTGCTACTATATCAATAACGTGAAATTGTTCATCACGTTGTTCTAAAATAATACCGACAACGGAACGTGTGCCAATGTCGAGTGCAAAAAGCTTTTGTGTAGTAGATGCGTGTGATGCAGTTGTCTGTACGGTTGACATACAGGCACTTCCTTTCTATAATGAGTTAACTATTAGAGGTACTTCAATGAGTTGAAGCGCTAAATCAAAAAGCGTGACAATTCAAAAAACATGAGGTATACTATAAATTATATATGAAAAATGTATCATACATTAGCTTGTTAGGAAATGGTTTGATACGGGGAAGAGAGGGAAACGGTATATGAATCAGCAAGAATTAGAAGTGTTACGTTCAAAAATTGACGGTTTAAACTTAGAAATTTTACGTTTAATTAACGAGCGTGCAGAAGTAGTAGAACAAATTGGTAAGATTAAAGAGAAACAAGGTGTTAACCGTTATGATCCTCTTCGCGAGCGTCACATGCTTGATTTATTAAAAGAGCATAACAATGGCCCATTAAACCAAATGACAGTAGACTTCATCTTCAAGCAAATTTTCAAAACAGCGTTAAAGCAATTAGAAGCTGAAAAGAAAAAAGAGCTGCTTGTTTCACGTAAGAAAAAAGCAGAAGATACAATTGTCAATGTAAATGGTGAATTAATCGGTAAAGGCGGTACTTCATTCGTTTACGGTCCATGTGCAGTTGAGTCTTACGAGCAAGTAGATGCAGTAGCGAAATCAATTAGCGAAAAAGGCTTAAAATTAATTCGCGGTGGTGCTTACAAACCACGTACATCGCCATATGACTTCCAAGGTTTAGGCTTAGAAGGCTTAAAAATCTTAAGCGAAGTTGGGAAGAAGCGCGGTTTAGGTGTCGTGACAGAAATCGTAACACCAGGCGACTTAGAAGAAGCATTAGAATACATCGATGTAATTCAAATTGGCGCACGTAACATGCAAAACTTCGAATTATTAAAAGCAGCAGGTGCAACAGATAAGCCTGTATTATTAAAACGTGGTTTAGCCGCAACAATTGACGAATTCATTCACGCAGCAGAATACATTATGTCTAAAGGCAATGAAAACATCATCCTTTGTGAGCGCGGTATTCGTACGTACGAAAAAGCAACACGTAACACATTAGACATTTCAGCTGTGCCAATTTTAAAGCAAGAAACACACTTACCAGTAATGGTAGACGTAACACACTCAACAGGTCGTCGTGACTTATTATTACCATGTGCAAAAGCTGCCATCGCAATCGGTGCAGACGGCGTCATGGCGGAAGTTCACCCAGACCCATCAGTGGCGTTATCAGATCAACAACAACAAATGGACATCCCAACATTCGATGCTTTCCATGATGAAATTTTAAAATTCATGAAGCAATACGAAGTGTCAAAATAAGTTCGTGCAACGCCCGTTTAGCAGCTGCTAAACGGGTGTTTTTTTATTTCTGTTACAAAAAAACAGGAAAACTGTGACAACATACAGAAATAGTTGATGAAATACAGTCCTTTTCCTAGTAAAGCCATTGAAAATAGCACAGATTTTGTCGTATGATGAATACAGATAAAAGAGAGCAAAGGAGTTGAACGTCCTTGACTGTTACAATATATGATGTTGCACGCGAAGCAAATGTTTCAATGGCAACGGTTTCACGTGTTGTGAATGGCAATCAAAATGTAAAGCCGGCAACGCGTAAAAAAGTATTAGAAGTGATTGAACGTTTAGAGTATCGTCCGAATGCTGTAGCGCGAGGACTAGCAAGTAAAAAAACAACAACGGTCGGCGTTATTATTCCCGACATTGCCAATAACTTAACAGCAGAGCTAACGCGCGGTGTGGAAGATATTGCAACGATGTATCATTACAACATCATTTTAGCAAACTCAGATCAAAGCGAAGATAAAGAGCTACAACTGTTAGATACGATGTTAGGCAAACAAGTAGACGGCATTGTCATGATGTCGAATGAAGTAACAGAAAAGATTAAATTTGCACTAGATCATACATCTGTACCCGTTGTATTAGCAGGATCGATTGAAAAATCAAACAAAATTCCAGCGGTCAATATTGATTACTATGAAGCAGCATATGAAGCAGTGAACCAGCTTATCGCTAACGGTCATAAGCGCATTGCGTTCGTATCGGGCTGCTTAACGTACACGGTTAACGGTCATTACAAGCTACGTGCGTATGAGCAAGCATTAGCAGATGCAGGTCTATCAACAGATTCAAATTTAATTTATGCAGAAGATGATCAATACGATGATGGACTTGAAGCATGGTCGAAGCTCAGCACAATTGACGACCCACCAACAGCGTTTTTTGCCGGCAATGACGAAATTGCGATCGGGTTAATTCACGGTGCACAAGATAGCGGTGTGCGCGTGCCAGACGACATTGAAGTAATGAGCTTTGAAAACTCGAAGCTTGCACGCATGGTGCGTCCACAGCTAACAAGTGTTGTGTTGCCATTATACGATATCGGTGCTGTAGCGATGCGCTTATTAACGAAGCTTATGAACAAGGAGCAAGTAGAAGACATTAATGTCATTTTACCGCACCGCATTGAGCAACGTGAATCAGTCAAAACAAACGATTAATGAACGATATGAAAACAGCCGTGAGCGCTATGGAGCATCTACTCCATCTGTTCACGGCTGTTTTGTGTTACGACTGTTCTTTTTGAATAATTTGCAGTGCTTTTTTCATCATTTGCGCATTTTTTTCCCGAATTTCTTCGGTGCGCGGAATCGGTTCGTACAAATCAAGCGGATCTTCCCACGTTGGGACGAGCTGCACCGGTGCTTCTGGTTGATATTTGTTTAACCACTCATCAGAAATGGCACCAGTTGGATATGGTAAGTCATTCATCTCAAGCCACACGTAGCTCCATGCACGTGGAACGACGCGCCAAATATCGTAGCCACCGCCACCAACAGCAATCCATTTACCATCGCAATATTCATGCGCAAGCTCGTGTGCAAGCTTCGGAATTTGTTGATAAATATTCATCGTTCCGTATAAATGTGTGAGTGGGTCGAAATAATGCGCATCGGCACCGTTTTGCGTTAATACGACATCAGGTTTAAAATGCTCAAAAATCTCGCGCATTGATTGCTCATAAATCTCAAGGAACGACGCATCTTCGGTAAACGCATCGATTGGGAAGTTAAATGATGTTCCGTAACCGTCACCGTTGCCACGCTCTGTCACAGCACCTGTCCCTGGGAATAAATAGCGACCTGTTTCATGAATCGATAATGTGCATACGTTCGGGTCATCATAAAAGCTCCATTGTACGCCGTCGCCATGATGTGCGTCTGTATCGACATATAGCACGCGCGCGTTATATTTTTGTTGTAAATATTTAATCGCTACGCTGCTATCGTTGTAAATACAAAAGCCGGATGCACGTCCGCGGAAGCCGTGGTGCAAGCCACCGCCTAAGTTGATAGCGTGTCGAGATTTTCCTTCCATGACACAATCAACAGCTGTTAATGTGCCCCCAACGAGCAATGCGCTCGCTTCGTGCATGTTTTTAAAAATTGGCGTATCTTCCGTACCAATGCCGTAATTTTCACACTGCGCAGGAGACAATTGTCCGTGTCCTGCCTTTTTAACGACGTCGATATATGTTGCATCATGGGCAAGCAGTAGTTCTTCATCGGTCGCCATACGCGCTGGTATAATATCATCTTCTGCGAGTGCGCCGACGGACTTTAATAAGTCCATCGTCAATGTTAGCCGCTTATGATTAAACGGGTGTGAATCTGAAAATTTATATCCGAGTTGTTCAGGTGAATACACAAAATAAGCGTTACGCATTACACAATACCGGGAACGTTTGGCCAAAGTACATCAAATTGTCTTTCGCGCAGTTCCGTAATAATTGGTAATGGGTTAATCATTTGCACTCGGATGGATAAAATTTTCGACGATTCATCTTGTTGATCGGCGTACACAAGCACGCTTAAGACGTTTGCTTTATATGCCGCAATAATAGCGGTTACTTCATTTAACACACCAGGTACATCTTTGACGCGAATTTCAAGCTTTGAGCCGGGCTCGTTCGCACCGGTCATTTCGATATACACATCAAGTAACTCATTTGTCGTCACCGTGCCGACGAGCTTGCCACCGGACACAATTGGTAAATACCCGATGCGCGCTTCATAAAAGATGAGCGCAATTTCTTCGACAAAATCAAGCGGATGTGCCGTAATCGGTTCTGAAATTAACACCGTTGTAATCGGCTCGTGATAAACAGGTGAGTCCGGTACGTTTGATAAATAAGAAGGAAGTGCTTCCTTAATATCACGCTCGGTAATAATGCCTAAAAATTCCCCTTCACGACTGAGCACGTTTAAATGGCGTACCCCTTTATGACGCATCACTTCACGTGCTTCAGTAATTGTTAATGTTGGTGGAACGGTCACTAACTCTGTTTTCATAATTTGTTCAACAATCATATGTACACACCCCTTTTATGTAATGAACGTTAAAAATTAAAGCGACTTCTAAAGCGCAAACGGTCGAAGCGTTCGAGTGTATCCGCTTCCACATGCTTGCCGATGCGCGCCATTAAGCAGTTTGCTGGATGGCTATTAATTTCAGGATCATCGGTCGCAAATTCTTCAAAATTGACCGTCTTCATCATGCGCTCCATCATTTTGCGATATTCCCACACCGTACGATTCGTCCCCTTCAAATCCCAGTGCCAATAATATTCAGTCGTAATGACTAAATAGTGTTCCATCGCTTCATCTTGAAACGAAATATCAAGCAGTGCACGACCAATCCCCATCCCACGCGTATCATTGATCACTTCAATCGCACCGAGCTCAATCATATTGTCGATGCGGTCTTGTGCCCAGCGCTCCATCGGGTCTGGGTACAAGTATGTAACGTAACCTAAAACTGTTGCATCATGTCGTGCTACGATAATACGTCCTTCTGGTAAGTCTGCAATGCCAATTAATGCTTGCTGCTGCTGTGCAGGTTGCCTGAATGCTTTTAGTCCTTCATGGAACGTGTAACTAGCAAGTTGCGCACCTGTCACAGGCCCTTCAACGATAATGTCGCCAATCGTTGTGTGCAAAGTTTTTGAATAAAACGTTTTGATATGCTCCATATTAACACCACCGATTAGATTATAAGTAACATTATACAGTATATTTTCGTCTGAAAGAGCATTTTGTTGAATTGGTTTCGATGTTTTCCATCAATTGTGAAGAACTTATGTACAACTTTACGTCCTTATGAAGCGTTTTTCTGTAAATTGAATGTTTTTTCTAAAAATTTCACAAACAAATAAAAATTCAATTGACTTAATAAATATACATGTATATAATTTCTCTATTATCTAAATAATTCGACGGTTAAAAATATACAATGAATATACAATAGCGATGTTAAATGGAGGGTTCATATATGAAGGTAGGTATTATCGGTGCAACAGGTTACGGTGGCTTAGAGTTAATTCGTTTTTTACATCAGCATAAGGAAGTGGAGTCGTTACAGCTGTTTTCATCTTCTGAAATGGGGGAGTCATTTTCGGCAAAATACGGTCATTTAGAAGGCTTATATGATGCACCGATGGAAGCGATCGATGAAGCGGCCATCACAGCACTTGACGTTGTATTTGCGTCAACGCCAGCAGGAGTAACGAGCAAGCTATTCCCATCACTTGTGAATAAAGGAACGAAGCTCATCGATTTATCTGGGGATTTCCGGTTACAAGATCGCGCTTCATATGAACAGTGGTACGGGAAAGAAGCAGCGCCAGCAGACACATTGGCACAAAGTGTATATGGCTTAACGGAGTGGAACGCACAAGCGGTAAAAGATGCGGCGCTTGTCGCAAACCCAGGGTGTTACCCAACAGCGGTGTTACTTTCATTATTACCACTCATTAAACATCGCTTAATTGATCCGAGCTTTTTAGTCATTGATGCAAAGAGCGGCGTATCTGGTGCAGGTAATAAGCCGTCACAAGGCACGCACTTTAGCGAAACGAACGAAAACTTCTCAATTTATAAAGTTAACAAACATCAGCACATCCCAGAAATTGAGCAAGCGATTTCAATGTTTGCAGGTGCCGATGTATCCATTACGTTTAATACACATTTAGTGCCAATGACGCGCGGTATTTTAGCGACAAGCTATGCGCAAGTAACACCAGGTGTGACACAAGCTCAGTTAGAGGCATGCTTACAGGACACATATGCAAACGACCCATTTGTACGCGTAGTGAAAACAGCTGGGGCTATTGGCACAAATCGCGTAAAAGGATCGAATTTCTGTGATGTATTTGTACAGTTAGATGAACGTACAGGACGCGCCACAATTGTCGGCGTCATTGATAACTTAGTAAAAGGTGCAGCAGGACAAGCAATTCAAAATATGAACGTACAATGTGGCTTTGCGCAAACAACAGGTTTACACGTTGTGCCACTATTTATTTAAGGAGGAACATTCATGATGACAACAGCAGCAGTTAAAAAAATCGTAGGCACAAACATTACTTCACCAAAAGGGTTTAAAGCAGCGGGGATGCATAGCGGCATTAAGCATAAGAAAAAGGACTTAGCATTACTTGTAAGTGACGTACCAGCGTCAGTAGCAGGTGTGTTCACAACGAATGCGGTGCAAGCAGCGCCATTAAAAGTGACGAAAGCGGTTGTATATGAAACGAAAAAAATGCAAGCGGTTATCGTGAACTCAGGAAATGCCAACGCATGTACAGGCAAGCAAGGATTACTCGATGCGCAAGCGATGCAGCAGCTTGCAGCAGAGCGCTTAAACATTGATCCATCGCTTGTCGGTGTAGCGTCAACAGGTGTCATCGGTGAAATTATGAAGCTTGCGCCAATCGTTCAAGGCTTACCAAAAATGGAGCCAAAGCAAGATTTAGAATCAGCGATCGATTTCGCACAAGCGATTTTAACGACCGATACGGTGATGAAAAATACGCAATATAGCACGATCATTGATGGCAAGGAAGTCATCATTGCAGGCACAGCGAAAGGATCAGGGATGATTGAGCCAAACATGGCAACGATGCTTGGCTTTATCACGACGGATGCGAACATTGAATCCGAGCACTTACAAGCAGCGTTATCGCATATTACAGATATTACGTTCAACGCCATTACAGTAGATGGTGATACGTCAACGAACGATACCGTACTTGTCATGGCAAACGGCTTAGCTGGCAATGAGCCATTAACACCAGCACATGCTGACTGGGCAAACTTCACTGAAGCGCTTCATTTAGTGTCACAAGATTTAGCAAAAGCGATCGCGAAAGACGGAGAAGGTGCGACGAAACTCATTGAAGTGGAAGTAACAGGCGCAGAAAACGATGCAGAGGCACGTAAAATCGCAAAAACAATTGTCGGCTCACCACTTGTGAAAACAGCGGTATTTGGCTGTGATGCAAACTGGGGACGTATTATTGCAGCGGTTGGTTATTCAGGTGCAAAAGTGGATGTTGAAGCGATCACGATTCAAATTGGTGGTACAACGATGGTCGAAAATGGCGAGCCTGTACCATTTTCAGAGGAAGATTTAATTCAAATTTTAAAGCAGCATGAAGTGAAAATTGATGTATCCGTTGGTGTAGGGGAAGGCCACGGACATGCTTGGGGGTGCGACTTAACGTATGACTACGTACAAATCAACGCAAGCTACCGCTCGTAAGCGCATCGTCATTAAGCTTGGCGGTTCGACACTTGAGCAATTAAACGCGCAGTTTTTCAAAAACTTTAAAGCGCTACAGCAAGACTACGATTTAGTCATTACACACGGCGGCGGTCCTGCCATTAACCGTGCGTTAAAACAGGCAAACATCGAATCGACAACGGTAAATGGACTGCGTGTCACAACGAATGAGATGATTTCGATTGTGCAAACGACGTTAATTGGCGAAGTAAATCCGTATTTAGTAAGCCAATTAACGCGCGCAGGCATTCAAGCAATCGGTTTAAATGGCTTTGATGCGAAGCTCATTACATGTACGCATTTAGACGAAAGCGTATACGGACATGTTGGCGATGTGCAAGCGATTAACGCTGGTGCACTGGAACAACTTTTACAAGCAGGCTTCGTTCCGGTCATTGCGTGCATCGGTGCAACGGAAGATGGGCAAGCGTTAAACGTTAACGGTGATACAGTGGCAAGTGAAGTAGCGCTCGCGATTGATGCGGCAAGTTTACTGCTTGTAACCGACGTGTCCGGCATTCGCATTGACGATACGTGGCAAACGGAAGCAACGAAACAGCAAATTGATACGTGGATTGAACAAGGACATATTTACGGTGGAATGATCCCAAAAGTGCAAGGCGCACTTGACTGCTTAGCAGCAGGCATTCCTACCGTACAAATTGTGAACGATCAACTAACAGGCACGACGATACTAGGAGGGTAAACGATGGGCGCATTATTTGGCAACTATGCAAGACGACCAATTGCACTTGTAAAAGGGCAAGGTACATATGTATGGGATGAAGCAGGGAAAAAGTACATGGATTTCACATCCGGCATTGCGGTATTAAGTTTAGGGCATGCACATCCAGCGATTGTGGAGGCCATTACACAGCAAGCGAATACAATTTGGCATACGTCTAACTTGTTTGCAAGTCCAGCGCAAGAGCAGCTTGCACAAACGTTAGTGAACGATACGCATTTAGCGCACGCCTTTTTCTGTAACTCAGGAGCAGAGGCGAATGAAGCGGCGATTAAAATGGCGCGTAAGCATACAGGCAAGCATCATATTATTACGTTTGAAAAATCGTTCCACGGGCGTACGTTCGGCGCGATGTCTGCAACAGGTCAAGAAAAAGTACAAAAAGGTTTCGGTCCACTGGTGTCACAATTTACGCACTTACCATTTAATGATGTTGAAGCACTACAAGCAGCAGCGGACGATTCAGTCGCTGCAATCATGCTAGAAGTCATTCAAGGTGAAGGTGGCTTAGCGCAAGTAACACCTGAATTTGCACAAGCAATCATGGACATTTGCGATGAAAAAGGCATCTTATTAATTGTCGATGAAGTGCAAACGGGGATCGGTCGTACAGGGACGCGTTATGCGTTTGAACAAACGGTGTTAAAGCCACATTTAGTGTCATTAGCAAAGGGCTTAGGTGGCGGCTTCCCAATCGGCGGTTTACTTGGTGTAGCAGACATTTACGAGACATTTAGCGCTGGCTCACACGGCACAACATTTGGTGGGAATCCACTTGGTGTAGCGGTTGCGCAAACGGTGTTAAACAACGTGTTTGATGAGCGCTTTTTAGCAAATGTAAAAGAACGAGGTGCGTACTTACAACAAGCGCTGAACGAAGCGTTAACGGATGACAAGTTTAGCATTTTAGGGCAAGGGTTAATGGTCGGCATTCATTTAGGTGGCGAGGATGTATCACCATACATTGAAAAGCTTGAGCAAGCAGGGGTATTACTTGTACAAGCAGGTCCACACGTACTGCGCGTGTTACCACCATTAACGGTAACGAACGAAGAAATTGATGAAGCGGTAGCAATAATCGCTAGCGTTTTACAATAACAGACATGAGGCTGCATTTGCAGTCTCATGTTTTTTTTACAATTATTACGAAAACATTAATTTCATGTTTTCCCTGAACTTTTCCAATAAAAGTACGTTACTATATGTAGTAGAAAGGAAGTGACATATGTATGGATTAAAATGGCTACCGTTATGCCTATTGTTCATGCTAGTAGCAGGATGTACGGCGGAAGTAACAGAAAAAGTGCCGCAGCAGGAACACATAACGGAGCTACGCGCAGATGAAACAATCATAATTCCGTTTCATACGCCAATTGACGCAGCAACGATTACAGAGGAGCGCGTCTTGCTCACATATGAAAATGGTGAGCGCATCAATCGTACCGTAACGGTTCGTGACGACGGGCAAACATTACATGTTGCACCAAGCGCACCGCTACAAGCAGGCAATTATACATTAACGATTACGCCAAACGTGCTCGCAACTAATGGGCAACCACTTGTGGCGTCTGATTATACGAAAAAATACACGGTGCCAATTCGTTACCGTGTAGAACAGTGGCGTGATGGTGCTGTGCATGTTGTTGGCACATTTGCAACGCGCGAGCAAGCGGACGCAGCGATGACGGAAGATACGTTTTTATTTGATTACGATGAAGCAATCGTAATTCCAAATGGGCAAGGACAAGTCATTACGTCTCAAGAAGGCATTACGAAGCTGTATAATGATGAATCGTTTACAACGTCATCTACATACGTCGCTGGTAGCTCGGAGCTACGCTTTTTAGAAAAGACAGATGCGTATATGAAAGTGCTTGCGGCGAATGATCTTTTTTACATCGAGCCACAACAACTCACATATGTTCCTTTTTACATGGAGCGTACGCATTATACCGTTGAAGACGGTCAGCTATTATTTCATGTGCGCAATTATCGCACGCATGAAACGTCGACGTTTGCAGTTAGTGAAGCGCCACCGTTTTTACAGCAAGGGCAGCGTTACTATAGCGATGACGGCTATACGTTTTATGACGAAACGGGCACTGATGTTGGCATGGCACCGACATATTTCCAATTTTTATCACTTCGTTCAACGACATCATACAGCGCGGAACAGTTAGATGCGTACATTGTTGAGATGTTGAAAAATCGCGAACGTAACGGTGGGCAATATGTTCATGCATCGACGACATCGAAATTGCTCGGCTTAGGCACGTTGCTAAAAAAAGTTGAAGCTGAAATGCATATTAACGCATTGCTCATTTTAGCGCTCGCGCAGCATGAGAGTGATTACGGCATGAGCAATCATGCACAAACGTATAACAATTTATTTGGCCTATACGTATTCGACAGCAACCCTGCCAATAAGGAGTTTGCATCGATTGAGGCAAATGTATATGAACTGACAGGGAAGTTTTTAAACAAAAATTACATTCCATCGACAGCGGGCTATGCAAATGGCGCGTACTTTGGCAATAAAGTACAAGGTGTCAATGTTAAATATGCGTCAGATCAATATTGGGGTGCCAAGGCAGCAGGTCATGCGTATCGCATTGATCGAGCGCTTGGTGGTCATGACATTAATCGCTATGAGCTGCTTCAAGTGAACGACGCTATTTTTGCGCAAAAAAATAAATTAACAGTATATGCGGACGCGCAAGCAACGACGTCGATTTATGCGATTCCGAATGCACACGGACGCTTTGTGACGGCATTGAAGGAGTCCGGAAACATGCGCGCCATCGTATCGCATTCAGGACGCTACGCACAAGGCTATATCGATGCATCCGTTATTACGAACAAGTAAAGAAGTCATAGGAAAAGTAATGACCAATCGCGCGTTTTGTTTTACGCACGAAACTGGTATGATACTACATGGGAGGACGATACGATGAAAAAAATAAGTGCACTGCTTGTTTTTTGTGCAATGCTATGGCTCACGCTTGTACCGAAAACATCATTTGCAGACGTGCCGTATACGTTAAAGATGAATGACGATTATACGTGGACGATTGAGTTTTCAGAAAATGTGAAAACGACTGCAATGAACCGTTCATACGTATACATTGCGGATGAAAACGGTAAAAAGATCGACGGTTACAATTATAGCCGCGTTACAGCACAAGGCAAAACAGTGAAAGTGCTTGGGCCAAAAGAGGGCTACGAGCAAGGGAAGACGTACACGTTAGTGGTGACGAACCGCTTTGCAAAAGCAACGGGTGATTCATTTAGCGTGAATATGGCAGAACCATTTTTAGTTGGTCCAGCAACAGAGAAGCCGACGGAGCAAAAACCGTCTGAACCAAAACCTACTAAGCCAACACCTGCACCATCAACACCACAAGAGAAGCCAAGTGAACAACACGAGGCATATAGCGCGGTGATGAACGATGACGATGTGTGGACGATTCAATTCAACGAAGCACCAAAAACGAATGTTATTAACCGTTCATACATTTACATTGCCGATGAAAACGGTAAAAAGCTAGATGGCTACACGTTCAGTCGCGTGACGATTGTGGGGAATACCGTAAATGTAGCCGCACCAATTAACGGTTATGAAAACGGGAAAACGTACAAGCTTGTCATGACGGAGCGTTTCGCTAAAGCAAATGGCGACAGCTACGGCTTTAGCATTTCAAAAAGCTTTACAATTGGTGGATCCGTAGCGCCAGAACAGCCGACACCACCAGTTGAGGAAAAACCAGAAACATCAACGCCAACACCAACACCAGAGCAACCAACAACACCGACGCCGTCAACAAAAGCATACAGTGTTGTGAATATTTTAAGCTCAGGGAAGATGAATGTACATTCGTCTTACGCGACATTTGCAGATGCAAAAAGTCGAATTGGTATTAACCAAGGGGTTGTCAAAAATGGCAAGTTACTTGCGATGAAAAGCGGCTTTATCCAAACGAAAGCAGCAAACGGCAACGTATTAACGCGCGTCTTTGCCGATGCGAACTTAACGAAAGAGCGCACGTATTTACCAGCGAGTATTGAAATCGCGTATGTCGATGCAACTGAGCGTTCGATTAAAGTAAATGTAGCAGGGCAAGAAGGATACATTTCACATGACAATGCGGTGTTTAAGCCGTTTAATGCGTACTTTACACGCAACTATTATGCGAATGTGAACGGCGAGCTTGCACACTACATTTATGCACCATCAAAAAATAGCTATGATTCATATGTCATTAGTGCAGCACCAAGCTTTTTAGCGCGCGGTGTGAAATATTATAGCGTGGACGGTGCGACATTTACAGATGCAAACGGTAAAGTTGTTGGCACGAGCTACCCATATTATCAAGTAGCGTCTGTACGTACACAAACGAAATTTACAGCTGCGCAAATTGACCGCTACATTCAAGAAATTTTAAAAACACGCGGTACAACAGCGACGCAAAAAAGTAAAATTCGCAACTTAGGTTCAACGCTTGTATCCTTACAAAACAAGTACAACATTAACGCATTGGCGATTCTGTCAATGGCACAGCATGAAAGTGCATATGGCATGAGTGATCACGCGTTAAAGCACAACAACTTATTTGGCTTAAATGTAACAGATAACGGCAACCCAGCGGATACATATCCATCAGTGGCAAACAATATCGAAACATTAGTCATTCAATATTTAGAGAAAAAATATTTACCGCCAACGTCATGGTTCCCGAACGGTTCTGTATTTGGGAATAAAGATTACGGCATGAACGTCAAATATGCGTCAGATCCATATTGGGGTTCAAAAATTGCAGGTCATTATTATCGTATGATGAAGATGATGAATTCACTTGGGTACGGACAGGATCAACGTTACCAAGTAGCGCGTTTAACGGCAAATACCGTACAAACATATAAGTACTCATCGTTATCACAGCCAGCATTTGCCTATAACGGCAATGGCAACGGCAAATTTGTATTAATTTTAGAAGAAGGACCAAACTTCTATAAAATTACATCAGACACGAGCGCTTACAAAGAAGTATTCGTGCGTAAAGACGTGTTACAAAAAATTGCAACACATTAAAAAGCAGGAGTGGACATGTTCATGTCCCTCCTGTTTTTTTGCATTCAAAAAGGAGCCCATCGTTATGATGAGCTCCTTTTTGTCGTTAGTTGCCGCTTTCTGATTCGCCTTCAGAAGCAGGTGGAGTAGCAGGTTCAGCAGGTTGTGCAGGCTCCGCTGGCTCTTGTGATTGAGCTGGAGGCGTAGCCGGTTGCTGTTCGCTAGGTGTGCTACTGCTACCTTCGTTTGAAGAAGGTGGTGTGCTGCTTGAATTTGAACCATTGCCAGAACCAGAACTGCTGTTGCTATTGCTGCCACCTGTTGAAGGTGTAGTTGTTGGTGGAGGCGCTACTGGCGCGCTATATGACACAACATTTGATGGGCGTGATTCACGTCCTGCAATGTCGACTGCTGTCACATAGTACGAGCCATAGCTAATCGTACGAGCACGTCCTGAACTTTCAGATACGGTGCCGATTCGTCCGCCACCTTGACGGTAAATGTAATAGCCAACGACATCGTGTGATGACGAGGCTGACCAAGAAATCGTTGAACCATTTACGGCTGCACTGGGTGCGGCAGGCGCCACACCGTCATCGCCCATTGAGCGAACTGCGCCACCACCGTAAGTAGCACCAGAAATTAATTTCGATGAGTCACCACCAAGTGAACCGAGCATGCGCTTAGCGAAGCTTGGACTTAATGATACGCCACCACTTGTAATAAATGCAGATGGTGTACCGTTTAATGGTGAATACTTTTGACCGCGAATTGTCACGGCGCTTGATGATGTAATGCTATCGTCTGCTTTTGTTGGCACAAATACTTCAGCGTTAAATAAATCTGTCGTACCGAAGCCTGCTGCTGAACAAGCATTTGATAAGGCACGTCCTGAAATACCACAGAATGAACGAGATACAACGTTTTTCGGACGTTCCATTTTCGTATTTGGACTCACTAAATCTGGATTTGTATCATAGACCGTATTCATGAGTTTTGCCCATAATGCATTTACACGTGCACTCGGTTCACCGTACGTATTCGTCATTGTGTTTAACGATTTTGGAATACCGTAACCAAGCCATGCACTTAATGTAATGTTCGGGTTGTAGCCCATTAACCATACGTCATGGAATTGTTGAGATGTCCCCGTTTTTGCTGACATGTTAGCACGACCGAATTTCAGCTGGCTACCAGCGCGGGCACCTGTATTACCTTGATCAAGCGTATCTTGTAGCATGTCTGATACGATGTACGCTGTTTCCGGTTTGTAAATTTGTGTTGGCTCGACTTTATGCTCAAACACAATATTGCCGTCTAAGTCGACAATTTTTTCAATCATATAACCAGGGTTATATTGACCACCGTTTGCAAGCGATGCAAACGCTGCTGTATTTTCTTCGACTGTTACTTCGATACCGCCACCAAGTGCGGCTGATAAGTTGTTTAGCTCTGATTCGCGTAGCTTACTGAAATTCATGTTTTTAATGTAAGCTTGCGGCTCATGGTCTGTTAACGTCATGTTGTACAGACGAAGCGCTGCTAAGTTTTGCGATAATGCTAACGCTTTACGTGCTGGAATTAAGCCAAGCTCTTGTGTTGGAATGAAGTTGGCAGGTGCATATCCTGGGATTTTGAACTTCACGTCAACAACTGGACTACCTGCACCGATAAAGCCTAAATCAATCGCCGGTGCGTATACAAGCAACGGTTTCATTGTTGACCCGTTTGAGCGGTACCCTTGCGTTGCATAGTTTAGCTCATCTGTTGCAAAGTCACGTCCACCGACGAACGCGATAATGCGACCTGTTTTACTATCCATTAAAACAGACGCTACTTGAACAGGCTCTTTTACTTCAATTGTTTCGCCTGTTTCAGGATCTGTCTTTGTAGACGTCATTGTTTGCCCGTATGCGTTAAATTCAGCGGCTGCTTTGTTTAATGCATCATACATCGTTTTATCGATCGTTGTATAAATACGGTAACCGCTTGAACGCATGTCGCGGTCTGCTAAAATGTTGTACTTTTCAGCGAGTTTTGCGTTTTGCTCTAACTCCAATGCTGTAATGCCATCTTTTTCAGCAAGTTGCTCTGCTAAAATTTCAACAGTACGTCGTTCTACTTCATACGTAATATATGGGTAAAGATCCGTACCCGATGTTTCCTTCGTGCGGAAGTCAGCTGTAATATTATATGCAGATGCTTCCTCGTATTCCGCTTGTGTAATGAAACCTTCTTCTTTCATGCGGAAGAGCACGGTTTTCATACGGTTGATGCCAGGCTCTAAACCTTCCGCACCTTTTAGCTCACCGCGTTGTGTAAACGGCGTATAAGCATATGGTGCTTGCGGAATACCTGCAATGTACGCTGCTTGTGGAAGAGTTAACTTGTCGGGTGTTGTGCCGAAAATCCCTTCCGCTGCTGTTGCAATCCCAGCAATGTTACGGCCTTCTGCATTACGACCATACGGAATAATATTTAAATACGCCTCTAAAATTTCCTCTTTTGTCATGAAATGCTCAAGGCGCATGGCGAGTAGAATTTCCTTTGCTTTACGCTCATATGAAACTTCGTTTGTTAAAATTTGGTTTTTGATGAGCTGCTGTGTTAATGTCGAACCGCCTGTTTGTGTCGCCGAGTTTGTAAAGTCTTGGACAATGCCTCGAATGACCGCTTTTGGGACGATTCCGTTATGTTCACGGAAATATTCATCCTCTGTCGCAAATACCGCATTAATAACATTTGGTGAAATGTTGTTTAATGAAGTTTCACGACGTTCTAAATCTGTACGTACTTTGCCGATATATACATCATTTGCAAAGTAGATTTCACTTGTTTCTTCATAGCTGAAAATATCTTCGCGCATTTCGTCACTTGAACGAAGAGGCTCCTCTCGTACAAGCGCAGCGAAATAACCAGCGCCGACAGAGCCGACGAATACAGTGAATATGACGGCAAGCGTGAAAAATAACAGCGCTAAATTCCACAGTACGCCACCTGTAATACGAAGTTTAGGAATCCATTTATGTTCAGCTATGCGATCTAAAAAGTCATTGATTTTTTTTAACATCGCTGTGAGTATCCCCCCTAAAATTCCTGTCTATTATAACATATCCTACTTGCAGAAAAATATACATATTGACAACGAACTATTTTCAATTACAATGAAATGTATATCTATTGTAAGCAGTGATGGTTTTGCAGTAGCATTTTATTTCCCTGTAGAGAGAGCTAGCGGTCGGTGAAAGCTAGACATAAATAAAATGTGAATTACGTTTCCGGAGCTTGCACGGTTCGTCCCGATATAGACGCTTCAAAGTGGTGTTAAGTTTCATGCTTAATGCAAGCCGGGTGGTACCGCGTTTTCAAATTGATTTTGCAAACGTCCCTGCACGTAATCTGACGTGTAGGGACGTTTTTTGTCGTCTACACGCAACAAAACGACTTGGAGGAATCAACAATGAACGAATTATTACAAGACTTAAACTGGCGCGGGTTGTTATACCAACAAACAGACGCTGAAGGTATGGAAAAGTTATTAAACGAACAAAAAGTTTCATTATATGTAGGGGTAGACCCAACAGCTGACTCAATGCACATCGGTCACATTGTGCCATTATTAACGCTTCGTCGCTTCCAAAAAGCAGGACATACACCAATTTTATTAGTTGGTGGCGCAACAGGTACAGTAGGCGATCCATCAGGTCGTTCAGAGGAGCGTCAACTGCAAACGATGGAGCAAGTAGAAGCAAACGTACGTGGCTTAAAAGCGCAAATGGAGCGTTTATTCGACTTCTCATCAGATGCTGAAAACGGTGCGGTGCTTGTCAACAACAACGATTGGGCAGGGCAAATGACATTGATCGACTTCCTGCGTGATTACGGGAAATTAATTAACGTGAACTACATTTTAAACAAAGATACAGTTGCATCACGTTTAGATTCAGGCATTTCATTTACGGAGTTTGCGTACACGTTAATTCAAGGGATGGACTTCAACCACTTATATGACCACCATAACGTGCGCATTCAAGTAGGTGGGTCAGACCAATGGGGTAACATTACAACTGGTTTAGAAATGATCCGTAAAACGCATGATGAACACGCAAAAGCATACGGCATTACGATTCCACTTGTGACAAAAGCGGACGGCACGAAGTTCGGTAAAACAGCAGGCGGCGCGGTATGGTTAGATGCGAAGAAAACATCTCCGTATGAGTTTTACCAATTCTGGGTAAACACAGCTGATGCAGACGTTGTGAAATACTTAAAGATTTTCACATTCTTAACGCGTGAAGAAATTGAAGCGTTAGCGCAAACGGTAGAAACAGAAGCGCATTTACGTAAAGCGCAAAAAGCATTAGCAGAAGAAATGACGCGCTTAATTCACGGGGAAGAAGCACTTGCAACAGCACAGCGCATTACAGCTGCGTTATTCTCAGGTGATTTAAAAGCGTTATCAACAGCTGAAATGAAAGAGGCGTTTAAAGACGTTCCTTCAACAGCGTTAGCAAAAGAGGACATCAACATCGTAGAATTACTTGTACAAGCAGGTATTTCACCATCGAAGCGTCAAGCGCGTGAAGATGTAACAAACGGTGCAATTTCAGTAAACGGTGAGAAAGTGCAAGATCTAGACTACACAATCGATGCAAAAGATCGTCTAGACGATGCGTTTTCAATCATCCGTCGCGGTAAGAAAAAGTACACGATGGTACAGTTTAACTAATAAACAAAAGGCTATGTGAATGCTGCATTCACATAGCCTTTTTAGTTATACTTTTTCAGCAAGTGCCCACTGATTGTAATATAAGTATGCATGGCAAACTGCTAAGCATTCCTCAAATGAAAACGTATCGTGCTCGACGTTATGCGTATGGCCGAATAAAAGATCAATCGGCTCTTTCACATGCAGTAACGTTTGCGAAACAGCACGCTGAATATGTGGCAGCGCATCGATAAAGCCTTCCTTTACAACATACAGCACTTTATGCGTCTCAAACGTGTTTTGCGTTATCAGCGTCAAGTTTGTTTGTGCTAAAAAGAATTGAAGCTTGTCAAATATTTGCTGCGTGCGCTCGTATGCTAGCGGCTCAGCACTTTCAATATAAAACAGCAGTAGCGCATAGCCTGCATGATCTTGTATATACTGCTGTGCCTGCTCTTTAAAGAGTACTAGTCCTTCAAAGTGAGACGGTGCATCTTCGACAAGTTGATTGCTAATAGGGTGCTGCTGAAGCATTGCTTGCTGCTGTTCAAACAGCTCCGCGTAATGTTGCGCTTCCTGTAGCTGCTGTAACTGTGTATACGTCTCTTTAACGATGCATAGTGCATCACTGTATAAATCGCATTGATTATAATGCTGTAACTTCTCAATAAGCGCTGGGAATTTGGCTAACACGGCATCATATTGGTGCTGCGCTGCGTAATAGTGCAGCCAAAGCGTTTCGGTTTGCAGCTGCTCGCGCACGTAGTCATGCTTCGACAGCAATTGTTGTAGCTCTTCAAATAATGGCAACGCTTCTGCGACATGATTTGTTTGTAAATAAAGCTGTACAATGTGCAACAGTGCACGCGCAACATACAAATCATTGGAATGTTCGACGCGATGTGCAAATAACACAGCGGTGCGGGCAAGTGGCAATGCTTCGTCAAAAGAAAGTTGTGGCAACGCACTCATTTTCGCATACGCAGTAGAAACGGTTAACCAGTCGTCGTGCTCGTACGCAAATGAAATGGCGAGCGATAATTGCTCATACGCGACGGTATGGTTGCTCGTTAACGTATTGAGCATACCCGAGGCGCAGTACACAACCCCTCTATAGCGCTCGTATTCAGAATGTTCATTAATGAGCTGTTCACACTTGTGTAAATCCGTTGTCGCTTGTTCGATTGCTTGATTTTGGATGTGTAACTTCAAACGTTGCAAATAGCTTGTGAGCAGTAATTCAATGTTGTTCGTTCGCATCGCCTCTTCGATTAAAAACGTCGCATGAGTATGCGCCTTTTGGAATTGTCCCGTCGTAATTAAAAAGCGAATGCCGTTGCTTAATTTCGATTCCATTTGACTCACCACCTAGTAAGAAATTTTAGCTTTCACATACTGCATATTTTGAATGCGTTGAATCGTATCGTTAATTAAGCTTTGTAATTCGTCTTCATGCTTCATGGCATTTCTTGTTGCGAGCTTCACTAAATACGCCTGCATTTCCGTAAATTCACGCGGATGCTCGATATAAACTTTAAAGCGATCACTAAATAAAATTTTTGTATCAATGCTTCGGAACTGTGTAACAAGTGAATAATAAGAGGATTGACATAATTCGCTATAAATAAACTGTTTGTACAAGTCGATACACATGTTTGTGACATCGATCGCTGCTAAAAATGCTTCTTCCATTTTTCCTTGTGTCCACGTTTGGACTTTTGCTGCGCTATCACTCGTAGTGAAGATTTTCAACACTGTTGCGCGCACCGTATAGTAAAGGGAATTGTTTGGCTCTAAAAACAATTCATCTTGTGCATAATAAAAAAAGTGCCACAAATCATTCAGCAAGGCATATACATGTAAATGATCTTGCTCAGAGCGGCGCAGTAGCATGCAATAATGACGGTAGTCTGCAAATGATTGGTGAAGACGTACATCTGTGTTATGCACAATATATAAACCCATTTGTTGCTCAAATACCGTTTCCATTAATTCATTCATCGTAAAACGTCCTTCATTCCAAATTTGTAACATGATTATATAAGTTTTAGCGCGTAATCACAACTATTTGTCTAGTTTTAATTGTTTTTAAATTGTGTATAAAGTGTAAAAAACGGGTATTTGAACCTAATTAAATGTGATGTTTTAATGATATTTCAATCGATTTTTCGTAGTATTGTTACGTTATATAGGTTTTTTCGTCTAGTAATTGAGTGGAATGTTGATAGTTTTAGTTAAAAGGAACGCTTTCGTTTGTAGAGCATCAATTATAATGGGGATGAACGAACGGTGGAAACTATAAAAAAACCCACTTTTGCACGAAGCAAAAGTGGGTTTTAAGCTGCTTAACGCAACGATTAACGAGAGTAGTACTCTACGATTAATTGCTCGTTGATTTCAGCTGATAATTCAGAACGCTCTGGTAAACGTACGAATGTACCAACTTTGTTGTCAGCGTCGAATGATAAGTATTCTGGTACGAAGTTGTTTACTTCGATAGACTCTGCAACTACTGTTAAGTTAGCTGATTTCTCACGTAAAGAGATCGTTTGACCTGGTTTTACTGAGTAAGATGGGATGTCAACGCGTTTGCCATCAACCATAACGTGGCCGTGGTTTACTAATTGACGAGCTGCACGACGAGTGCGAGCTAAACCTAAACGGTAAACTAAGTTATCTAAACGAGTTTCAAGTAAGATCATGAAGTTCTCACCGTGTAGACCAGAGCGGATTTTACCAGCTTTGATGTATACGTTTTTGAATTGACGTTCAGTCATACCGTACATGTGGCGTAATTTTTGTTTTTCTGTTAATTGTAAAGCGTACTCTGATTTTTTACCGCGAGAGTTCGGGCCGTGTTGACCTGGAGCGTATGGACGCTTTTCTAATTCTTTACCTGTACCGCTTAAAGAAATACCTAAGCGACGAGAAACTTTCCAAGATGGACCTGTGTAACGAGACATATTGAAGTCTCCTCCTTTAAATTTGGTTTTTTTATTGTGAAAAATAAAAACCAGTTATACCCGTGTCTTTAGCGCATTTTGTTTTCACATACCTTCGCCCTTGCAGCCTGACAGGGTTACGCAATACACCATCTAGTAAGCTAGAGGAACAAAATACAACATAAAGTTATATAACTGCTGCTAATTCATTTAACACAAATGCTATTGTAACAAGATTGCATGCACGCGTCAACTATTTAAATATGGCGAAGTAACGTTGCTGCGAATGCTTCTAAACCTTGCTGATCTTCGTCTGTGAAGCGACCTTTTAATGGACTATCGATATCTAATACACCGATCACGTCACCGTCGCGAATTAAAGGAACAACGATTTCAGAATTCGTTGCACCATCGCACGCGATATGTCCAGGGAACGCATGCACATCTTCAACTAATTGTGTTTGTTTTGTGGCAGCAGCAGTACCACAAACGCCGCGCCCAACTGGAATGCGTACACAAGCTGGTAACCCTTGGAACGGTCCAAGCACAAGCTCGCCGTCTTTCATGAAATAAAAGCCAACCCAGTTAATGTCCTCTAAAAATGTGTTTAATAATGCCGCTGCGTTGCTGTAGTTCGCAATCGCATCTCGTTCACCTGTGCAAAGCGCATCAAGCTGCTTTGTCACCGTCGTATATTGTTCAAGTAATGTTCCTGCATAAGCTGTTTTTGCAAACATAAAAACCCTTCTTTCTAAATCGATGCGAATACATCTTCATAAAATTGGTGTAAATCTTGTGCGGTATGGGCATCAGAGCCGAACACGAGTGGAATGCCAAGCGACTTTGCATATTGTACATATGGCTTTGGTGGGTATTGCTCGAGACAATCGCGCTTTGCAAGTCCTGCGCTGTTGACATCAAGCTCGTAGCCATGCTGCTGCATTAATTGAAGCGTTTGTTGAATCGCCGCATCGTCATCGATTACTTCACCGTGTGCGCGTTGAAACTTGTGCACAAGCGTCGGATGCCCAATACGCGTTGGTTTATAGTCGCCTAATGGAGTAATAATAGACGATTGTAATGTTTCATAGTATAAATCGTAAACGGCTTGAACACTACCAATTTGTTTCGCAAAGCGCATAAATTCATCCGCTGAAAAATCAATGCACGTATACGCATTTTGAAAACGTAAAAAATGAACCGATAAAATGGCATCGTCTAATTGTGCGCCGTACGTTTGTAAAAATTGCGTCGTCTCGCGTTCGTAGCCGATAATGTAGTCGACTTCTAAGCCAGTTGCAATCGTAATATCACGCGCGTATTGCTTTTTTAAATCGCTAAGCGTTGTGAAGTATGCGTCAAGTTTATCGTGTGCCATGCCTGAGTCTTGATCAGGGGTTGGATCGATAAAGCCTGCTGGAAGTGGCGCGTGCTCGGTAAAGGAAATATGTGTGAAGCCGTGAGCAATCGCTTTTTCGATATATTGCTCAAACGCATCGCTGCTTCCATGGGGGCAAAATGGGGTATGGATATGTGCATC
This sequence comes from Caryophanon sp., assembly GCA_018384745.1. Taxonomy (GTDB): domain Bacteria; phylum Bacillota; class Bacilli; order Bacillales_A; family Planococcaceae; genus Caryophanon. The sequence goes on from JAHAYH010000137.1 coordinate 40,864, forward strand.
TCGTTTCATCATGACTAATTCCTCCAAAAAGGTTATGAGTTTTACGGTGATATACAATAAAAAACGTGCTAAAATAAAAGGTAATATGCTTTGTTGGGATTAATGGACAGGAGGGTTATGATGGAAATTGCCATCCTCATACTCGCTCTTATTTTAATCGTTACTATTGTTAGCTTTAGTATACGACGAAAAAGAAAAAAAGAAATAGAGCGACTTGAACAGAAACGAAAAGACTTAGAGAATCGACCAATCTCAGAACAGCTAACGAAAGTAAAAGACTTAAATATGAATGGTCAAGCGGAAGAACTATTTGAGCGATGGCGCGCAGAGTGGGATGAAGTTGTTGGCATTCATATGCCTGCAATTAAAGCGATGCTGTATGAAGCGGATGAAGCTATCGATAAACTGCGCTTCTCAAAAGCGAAGGAAATTGAATTGGAAGTAGAAAACTATATCGAACAATGTCATCGCGATATGGATACGATTTTGCAAGAGTTAGAGCACTTAATTGGCAGCGAAGCTCAAAGTCGTATTGAAATTGATCAGTTAAAAGAACAATATCGTAATGCCCGTAAAACATTACTTGCGCATCAATATTCGTTCGGACCAGCGCTTGTAGCACTCGAGCAGCGACTTGAAGTGTTTGCGCCGACGTTTGAACAATATGAGTATTTAACGAACGAAGGGAACTACTTGCAGGCGAGTGAGCTTGTGACAGGTTTGTTGGAGGAAGCTGCACATATTCACCGCATGATTATCGAAATTCCAGATGTATTAACAGAGCTGCAAACGAAAATTCCTGCAACGATTAACGATTTACGTGCAGGGCATCGTGAAATGGAACAGCAAGGCTACTACTTAAAGCACTTAGAAATGATGCCGTTTTTAGCAGATTTAGAAGCACATTTAGTGGAACTTTTACAGCACGTACAGCTCCTGGAGTTAGAAAAAGTGAAGCCGAGTATTCACGTGTTAAACGAAGAGCTCGATGTGTGTTACGATCAGCTTGAAAAAGAGGTCATTGCGCGCAATTATGTAGAGCGTAATGCCTTTAATTTACAAGAAAAGCTGCTGCATGAATTGCTGCAAGCGAAAGAGCTGATTACCGAGGCGATTTTTGTCCAGCAATCGTATCGCATCGATAGCGAGCAAGCCGACAAGCCAAAGCGCGCGGCCAAAGAGCTAGAGACGTTGAAGCGTCGCTATGATGTTGTCCTTGAGCAATTTACAGATGGACATTGTGCTTTTTCAAGTTTAGAGGAAGATTTAAAAGAAATTACCGAAGCGTTTAACATCATCGTTGCCGAGCAAGCAACATTTGGCGATGATTTGAAAAAGCTACGCGTAGAGGAAATGGATATTCGCGCTGAATTGGACGTGCTCCGAAAAGAGTTACACGTTGTTGATCGAAAGCTACATAAGGCGAACATTCCGGGCATTCCAGATGAAATGCGCAGCCGAATCGCAGAAGTAGATGAGCAGCTGTTTGTCGTGGAAAAGAGTTTAAGCGAAGTGCCATTAAACATCGCGCACGTGCGTACAAACGTAAAAACAGCGAACGATTTATTGAAAGAAACACGTGAAAAAGTAATTGAAATGCTTGAAAACGTCGTGTTATTTGAACATACGGTGCGCTATGGCAACCGCTATCGTGCGACGCATCCAGAGCTGCAAAAACGATTCCGTGAAGCGGAGCGAGCATTTGGCGAATTCCGTTACACGAAAGCGCTAGAAGAAGCAGGACTAGCCGTTGCAGATGTTGATCCAAAAGCGGTTGAGGCGATTCAACGTTCAGCACAGCAAGAGCTTGCGAACGTTTCGAAAATGTAAGCACAACCGTAGGCAATTTTTGTTCGGTCGTATATAATAAACAATAGCATTACACGTTTAGAAGGACTTGTCGCGAGCCATGCTTAGACAAGTCCTTTTGTAATGGTGTGACAATCCATTTTACTTCTCGTCTATTTTTGTTAAAATAGACAATTGGTATTCATAAAATGAGCAAACATTGTTCAATAAAGGAAGGCTTTCAATGATTTATTTAGATAATAGTGCAACGACAAAAGTACATGACGCTGTACTGGAGTCATTCATACAAGTCAATCAGCAATTTTTTGGGAATCCTGCATCGATCCACAACATGGGTGTCGAAGCAAATGCGTTATTAATGCGGGCACGTACGCAAGTGGCGCAACTTGTCAAAACGGAACCAGAGCATGTCATTTTCACTTCAGGTGGCACAGAGTCCAATAACTTCGCCTTTTACGGTGTGGCAAAAGCGAGCACGCATAAAGGGCGTCACATCATTACGACAGCTGTTGAGCATCCGTGTATTTTAGAAGCGGCAAAACGTCTAGAGCAAGATGGCTATGAGGTCGATTATTTATCGGTGGATGCAAATGGTGTCATTTCGTTAGATGAATTGCGCGATAAAGTGCGAAAAGATACGGTGCTTGTCAGCATCATGCATGTGAACAACGAAATGGGTGCGATCATGCCGATTAAAGAAGCTGCGCGCATTATTCATGCACAAAGCCGCGCTGTGTTTCATGTTGATGCCATTCAAAGCTTCGGCAAGTTACCGATTACATTAGCGGACGGTCCAGATCTCATTTCTGTTTCAGGGCATAAAATTCATGCGTTAAAAGGCTCGGGGATTTTAGCGATGAAGAAGCATGTACAAATTGAACCGTTCATCGTCGGTGGTGGGCAAGAGTTTGGACTTCGCAGCGGCACGGTTGCTGTACCACAAGCAGTAGCGTTTGCAAAAGCTGCGCGCATGGCGGTGGAAGCAATGCCACAGCGTGCAGCAAAATATCGCGCATGGAAAGCGGATTTATGTGCGCATTTTGAGGCGATGGGCGATGTTGTCAAAGTCATTTCGCCAACAGACGGTGCACCGCATATTGTGTCGGTTGGCGCAGCGGGATTAAAAGGTGAAATTTTAATTAACGCACTGCAAAAAGAAGGTGTGATTGTTTCCACATCAAGTGCATGTTCATCACGTCAAACAAAAACAAGCCATGTGATCGAGGCATTAAAAGTGGAACAACGCTACAAAGACGGCGTCATCCGCATTAGCTTTGGCGCAAATAATACAGATGCAGACATCGAAGCGTTTAAACGCGTCTTTACAAACGTCATGCATCAATTAAAAGGAGAACTAGTAAGATGATGTATAAAGAAATTTTAATTCGCTACGGTGAATTATCAACAAAAGGCAAAAACAAAAAAGATTTCATCGCACGCTTACGCGAAAACATTCGCTATAGCTTCGCTGATTTAGCACCATTAAAAATTCGTACAGAGCGCGACCGCATGTTTATTGAAACAGAAACGGAAGAGCGTTTAGAGCAGTTAATGACACGCTTACCAAAAATTTTCGGCATTCAATCGTTCTCAGCGGTCGCATCTGCTGACAAAAACATGGATGCGATTAAAGCAGTTGCCCATGAAATTATGGCGCAATATACAGATGAAACAACATTTAAAGTGGAAGTAAAGCGTACGGACAAAAAATTCCCAATGGAAACACACGATATTCAGCGTGACTTAGGTGGGTATTTATTAACGCATTTAGATCAATTGTCAGTAGATGTGAAAAATCCACAAGTGCCACTGCGCGTTGAAATTCGTGAAGATGCAGCGTACTTAATGGCAGGTGTCATAAAAGGTGCAGGCGGTATGCCAGTTGGCTCAAACGGTAAATCATTATTAATGCTTTCAGGCGGGATCGATAGCCCGGTGGCAGCGTACTTAATGATGAAACGTGGCGTGCGCATTGAAGCCGTTCACTTCTTCAGTCCACCATACACAAGTCAAAACTCATTACAAAAAGTAATGGACTTAACGAATATTTGTACGCAGTTTGGTGCGCGCATTCGCTTGCACATCATTCCGTTTACAGAAATTCAAACGTTAATTAAAGACCGCGTACCAGCGAACATTTCAATGACGACAACGCGTCGTATGATGATGAAAGTAGCGGACCAATTACGTGAAGAAATCGGTGCACTTGGCATTGTAACAGGGGAAAGCTTAGGGCAAGTTGCTTCACAAACACTACAAAGCTTAACGGCAATTAACGATGTCACATCAACACCGGTATTACGTCCGTTACTAAGCTACGATAAGTTAGAAATTATCGATATTGCGGAAAAAATCGGCACGTACGAAACGTCGATTTTACCGTATGAAGATTGCTGTACAATTTTCACACCGTCAAATCCAAAAACAAAACCGAAGTTAGAAAAAGTAGAGTACTATGAAAGCTTCACAGAGTTTGATGAATTAATTGAAAAAGCGATTCGTAACCGTGAAACGCATGTATTCCCACGCAAAGAAGCAGCAGACAAGTTTGCAGATTTGCTGTAAGGACCACTGGAAATCGTTTTGGAAAGCCGTTTGAAACAATTTGTTTCAAACGGTTTTTTATATGCACGTCCAGCATAGTGCGTAAGCATCAAGTTTTAGTATCAGGTAATAAAGTGTGGTCGTATTGCAAAAAAAGAACTTTAAGTTTAAACGATGATATTTTTGTTTGCAATAGAAAATCTAAACTTTTAAGGAATTTGAGACTAACTGATAAAAAATGAAATATTTTTTTGAAAAAACAAAAAAATGTCGGTATAATAAAACGTAGGTACACAAAAGGGGTGTATCGTTACACAAAGGGGGAATTGAATATGGATCGAAATGAGCTATTAGCACCAACGATTTACAACATTGTAGAAGAAATTGAGCGCTATGCAAATGTGTCACATGATGCGTTAATCGTACATAACGAAGATGACACAATTGAGCGTATTTCATACAAAGTGTTAATTGAGCGTGCCAATCGCGTGGCGAACGTGTTCCAAAAGGATGGGTTACAAAAAGGGGATGTAGCACTCATTATGGTTCCTCGTTCAGTAGAGGCGTACGTTGTTTATATCGCAGCATTAAAAGCAGGATTAGCAATCATTCCAAGTTCTGAAATGCTACGTGCAAAGGATATCGACTACCGCATCGTCCATGCAGATGCAAAATTAATCATTGCCGATGAAGCGTACATTAGCGAATTTGAAGAAGCGCAACATATTGGCGGGGTGAAACAATATGTAATCGGTGAAGCAAAGGAGCCGTGGCGTCCAATTCGTAAGCTTGTAGAAGATCAACCAACAACGTTTGACATGGTGAAAACGGAAAGCACAGATGTTGCGTTTATCGCGTATACAAGCGGTACGACAGGGAACCCAAAAGCAGCGGTACATCCACATTCATGGGGCTATGCACATTTACGTACAGCCGCGCCTCAATGGTTAGGCATTCAAGAAGGTGACGTCGTATGGGCAACAGCAGCACCAGGGTGGCAAAAATGGATTTGGAGCCCGTTCCTAGCATCACTTGGTAGCGGTGCAACAGCATTCGTTCATAAAGGTCGTTTCTCACCAGAAGACTTCCTACACATTTTAGAGGAGTACAAAGTGAATGTATTATGCTGTACGCCGACAGAATATCGTTTAATGGCAAAAGTAGATGGCTTAGATCGTTACGATTTATCAAACTTACGTCAAGCGGTATCAGCAGGTGAACCATTAAATCGTGAAGTGATTGAAGTGTTCTTAAAGCACTTTAATTTACAAGTGCGCGACGGCTACGGTCAAACAGAAAATACGTTGCTTGTTGGGACAATGGTTGGCATGGAGCCACGCCCAGGATCGATGGGGAAACCGACACCAGGCAACTATGTAGAGGTCATCAATGAAGATGGCGAACCAGTAGCACCAGGTGAAGTAGGCGATATCGCGGTGCATAAATCGACACCAGCGTTATACAAAGGCTACTTAAAAGACCCAGAGCGTACGAGCATGCAGTTCCGTGGTGAGTGGTACATTACAGGTGACCGCGCAACAAAAGATGAAGACGGCTACTTCTGGTTTGAAGGACGCGGCGATGATATTATCATTTCATCTGGTTACACGATTGGACCATTTGAGGTAGAGGATGCGTTAACGAAGCACCCAGCGGTAAAAGAATGTGCTGTTGTTGCGAGTCCAGATGAAATTCGAGGCCATATTGTAAAAGCGTTTATCGTTTTACGTGACCCAGAGCAAGCGGGTGAGGCGTTAATTAAAGAATTACAACAGCACGTAAAAGATGTAACAGCACCATACAAATACCCACGAGCGGTACAATTTATTGACGAGCTACCAAAAACGACGTCAGGCAAAATTCGTCGCGTCGAGTTGCGTCAACAAGAGTTTAAAAAAGTGCAAGCGTAAGCGACGAATCAAAGCGAGCGCTTAGTCAGAAGACGTTAGAGGAAAGGGATCTTTCTTCTAACGTTTTTTTACATGCACAATTCCCGAAAATATGGGTGCCAGACGATGTCATCTTCATGGATGATATCCCAAAAACGTCGGTTGGGAAATTTTTAAAAGCAGAGCTTCGTGAGCAGCTGCATAAACAGCTGTAGTGCGCGGTCAAAAAAGCACCTTCGTCTGATCAACGGAGGTGTTTTTTGTTGTGCGGTAAGGCAATAAGTTGATTACGTGACAAATTCGGCGGAAATACGCCGCATCATGAAACTTTTTGTTACACTAGAACGTAGAAATGGCAAAAGGAGTGAAAATATGAATATTAAACGATGGCTAGCATTAGTTGGTGCAGTAGTACTGCTCGCAATTTCAATCGGCATGAGCTCGTTAGTTAACATTGCCTCAACGGATTGGGGCGCGGTGTTTGATCCAGAAGAACTGCTCGGCTCTTCGATGGCTACAAGTGAAGTGGTATTAGAAGATGGTGATGTAGATGAACGAATTGCGGTTGTGAAAATAAACGGCACGATTCAAGATGTAGGCAGTGGTTCATTATTATCAGCAGTGGAATACGATCATGAATTTACGTTAAATCAGCTGCAAGCAATTCAAGAAGACGACACGATCAAAGGTGTCGTATTACAAGTAGATACACCAGGTGGCGGCGTGTATGAGTCACGTCAATTATACGATGCCATCATCGAACTACAAGAAGCACGTGATATTCCAATCTACGTATCGATGGGTTCAATGGCAGCATCAGGTGGGTATTACATATCAGCACCTGCTGACAAAATCTTTGCGTATTCTGAAACGTGGACAGGCTCAATTGGTGTAATTATGCAAGGGATTAACTACGGCCAATTAGCAGAAGATTACGGCATTGTATTTGAAACATTAAAATCAGGTCCATATAAAGACATTATGAGTGCTACACGTCCAATGACAGATGACGAGCGTGCAATTATGCAAACGCTTGTTGATGAAGCGTATAACGAGTTTGTCAACGTCATCGCAGCAGGTCGCGGCATGTCAGCTGAAGAAGTGCGTAAAGTAGGTGACGGTCGCATTTACACAGCGCAACAAGCAGTGAAAAACGGCTTAGTGGACGAAATTGGGGATGGCGAAGCAACGTTACAAGCGTTACGTCAAGACTTTAAGTTAGAAAATGCACAAGTATTTGAATATGGGTATGCCGATACATCTTGGAGCTCATTAATGTCTGTCAAAGCAGCAGAGCTATTTGGTCCATCAGCAGAAGAACGCGTATTAAACAAATTATTATCAGATTATGAAGCGCCACGTGCGATGTACTTATATGGTGAATAAGGAGGCGAATGAGCATGTCTGAATTCAATAATGAACAGCAAGCGCCACAGTTTCCAGAAACGCCTGAAGACGTATTATTAGCATCGCGTCGCCGCACGAAGGAAATGGTGATGGAAGTAAAAACAGCAGGCTTTTGGATGCGTTTATGGGCTTATCTTATTGATTTACTCGTAATTGGTGCCATTACGTCAATCGTTGTGAAGCCCGTATTTTATTTACTCGATGTTACGCGTGAAGAATACATTTGGTATGCGCCGTATACAATCGCATCGGCTATCGTGTTTTACGGTTATTTCGTGCTGATGACGAAGCTTGTTGGGCAAACGGTCGGCAAAATGATTTTTGGACTGCGTGTCATTGCAGACAACGGCAAGCCATTAACGTGGGGGGCGGTATTATTCCGCGAATGGATTGGTCGCTTTATTTCGGTAAAAACAGTTGTGTTTTATTTATTAGTGGCGGTTGTGCCAAACAATAAAGGGTTACATGACTTAATCGCTGATACCGTTGTTGTACACGAAGATACATTTTTACGAAAAGAACGAGAAGAACCGCCCGTTTGGAAAAACGAAACGGTTGAAACGGTATAAACAAATCGATGCAGGAATATGCCTTTTGCGTATTCCTGCATATTTCATTTGAAATGTCCCAATTTCAGGTAGCTTTAGTTGCATAAAGCAGCCGCGTTTTAGTAAGATAAATATAACCCAAATTTAGGAGGCGTAACAGTTCATGGCAAACATTACATTCAAGAACAATCCTGTAACATTATTAGGTACTGAAGTAAAAGTGGGCGACAAAGCTCCAAACTTCTCAGTATTAGCAAACGATTTATCACCAGTAACGTTAGAAGACACTGCTGGTAAAGTACGCTTAATCTCTGTTGTACCATCACTTGATACAGGTGTATGTGATCAACAAACGCGTAAGTTTAACGAAGCAGCAGCAGAGTTAGGTGAAAACGTAGTCGTATTAACAGTATCTGTAGACTTACCATTCGCACAAAAGCGTTGGTGTGCAGCAGCAGGTATCGAAAACGTACAAACGGTTTCAGATCACCGCGACCTGTCATTCGGTAAAGCTTACGGCGTAGCAATTGAAGAATTACGCTTACTTGCACGTGCGATCTTCGTAGTAGATGGCGAAGGAAACGTTACATATGTAGAATACGTTTCAGAAGCAACAAACCACCCAGATTACGATGCAGCGATTGCCGCTGTGAAGCAATTAGTATAAGCAGTTGCACCAATTCACCATTTCAGCGAACGTTGAAATGGTGAATTTTCGTTTGTATGGCGCATTTTAATAGTGCAATTCATCGCACAGTTGCTATAATGAACAAATGCTAGTAATGAAAGGACGTTTCACATGGAAAATTTCGAGCAATTATTTTCGATTTTAAATACAGAAGCACAAAAAGAACAAGACGGCACATATTTAGAAGGCTTACTTGTCGCGCTTGAAAAATGGTTGGACGGGGAGCTTGACGTCAACGTAGACAAGCTTTCAAAAGAGGAGATTCGTAAAGCGATTCAAATTGCCATTTTAAAAGGAATGCGTGAAGGCACACAGCCGAATCATCAAATGACACCGGATACGTTTGGCTTCTTATTATCGTTTTTCGTTGAGCAAGCGTTTGAAGAACAGCTTGCAGCAGGTCAATCATTAAAAGTGACGGATTTAGCGATGGGGACAGGGAATTTACTGTATGCGCTCATGAATGCGTTTGATGGGAAAATTGACGCAACAGGTGTAGAAGTTGACGAATTATTAATTCAATTAGCGGCTGCAACAGCGAATTTATTAGAGCAACCTGTGGAGCTGCATCACCAAGATGCGCTGACGGATTTACTCATCGACCCAGCGGATGCCATCGTATGTGATGTACCATACGGCTATTACCCGAACGAGGAAATCGCACTTGATTATGAACTATGTGCACCAGAAGGGATGAGCTTTGCGCATCATTTATTCATTGAGCAATCGGTGAACTATGTGAAAGAGGGCGGCTACTTATTTTTCCTAGTGCCAGCGACGTTATTTGAGTCGGATCAAGCACAGCAACTGCACAAATATTTAAAGAAACACGTATGGATTCAATCGGTTATTCAACTGCCGGAAAACTTATTCACCTCACGCGTGCATGAAAAAAGCATTTTAGTGCTGCAAAAGAAATCAGACGCACTGCGACCACCGAAGGAAGTATTGCTTGCGAAAGTACCGAATATGCAAAATAAAGAAGCATTGGCGATGTTCTTTGAAAAAGTCCGCATGTGGAAAGAAAATAAATAAACAAAAGCAAGTGAATGCCGCGGCACTCACTTGCTTTTTTGCTTAGTTTTCTGGTGTACGTACGACTAATACGTCACATGGTGCAGAGCGAACGATGGCTTCTGATACAGAACCGATTAAGAAACGCTCTACTGCGTTTAAACCTGTTGCACCACAAACGATTAAGTCTGCGTCTGTTAGTTTTGCTAACTCGCGCGTAATGATTGTTTTCGGTGAACCGTGTTCGATGACAGCTTTTACAGCTGGTACGCCGTATTCTTCTGCTTCTTTTTTGTAGTCTGCTAACAGCTCTTCTGAATGCGCTTGTGCACGCTCAGCGATTGAGCGGTCGTACGCTTCGATTGCTGCGAAAGAACGTGTGTCGATCACGTTTACTAAGTGTAATGTTGCTTCGTGACGCTTCGCCATTTCTTTTGCCTTTTTAAATGCAAAGTTTGCTTCTTTTGAGCCGTCTACAGCGACAACAATATTATTATATGATAGTGCCATTTACAACTACCCCCTTCGTTATGTATACACTTAGTATAACAAAATTGGCTATAAATGAAAGCGTTGTTTTGTGAAATTTTCGTGTTATTTGTACATTGTGTTGTTAAATTGTTTGAAAATGCGTTGATTTCATTGTTAGGTGTAAAATTCAGATAATAAAAATATGATATGTGTGTTATAAATATCGCGTCTGTATGTTGATGCGATAAGTTTACACAATTTCGGTAGTGAAAATGAAAAAGACAACTGACAAATTGATGTCAGCTGTCTTTTTGGCCATCGTTATTTTACGATGATTAGCTCTTTTGGATAGCTCGTTAACACTTCAACGCCTGTATCAGTCACAACGACATCGTCTTCAATACGCACACCTGTAACGTCTGCTTTATATACGCCAGGTTCAATTGTGAAGACCGTACCTGCTTGTAATCCATAATCATTTGAGCCGTTGATCGACGGGAATTCATGCACTGAAATACCAAGACCATGACCAAGGCGGTGTGTGAAATAGTCACCGTAGCCCGCTTCTGTAATGACGTCGCGTGCAATTTTATCTAAATCCATCGCGCGGACACCTGGCTTGACGGCAGCAATCGCTGCTTCATTTGCGCCAAGCACCGCGTTGTAAATATGTTTTTGTGCATCGGATACGTCGCCAAACGCAACCGTACGTGTAATATCTGAACAGTAGCCTTCGTAAATGACACCTAAATCAAATAAAATCATGTCGCCGCGCTGAATTTTGCGGTCGCCTGGTACGCCGTGTGGAGAGGCTGATTTTTCGCCTGCAAGCACCATCGTATCGAAGCTCATCGCATAGCCTTTTGCTTTAATGGCCGATTCAATGATGTTTAAAATCTCCATTTCCGTACGACCTTCTTCGATCGCATTGACACCTACTTCAATCGCATAGTCTGCAAGTTTTGCAGCTTCGCGCATTTTTTGAAGCTCTTCCTCGTCTTTGCGTACGCGCATCGCATTAATGTGAGCATCAAATGCTACAAATGTCGCGTCAAAGCGCGCTTGTAGTGCTTCATAGCGCGAAACGGTTACGTGATCTTTTTCAATCGCCAATGTTTGGAGATCAATGCCGCGCGTTGCACACGCTGCTTGTAATACATCCCATGCATTTTGTGTATCTTCATGACCGACTGCTTCAAAGCCCCAGCCAGCTGCGATCGCATCGGGTACTTCCATTTTCGGACAAATTAAAAATGGTTCAGCCTCTTGAAATACCATAACCCCTAATAAGCGCTCATGTGGGTCGCTTAAAAAGCCAGATACGTAAAAGACGTTATCCGGTGTTGTAATGAATGCAGCATCGATGTGTGCATCGCGTAAATGTTGTTGAATACGTTGTAGTTTATTCATATATAAGCCTCCAGAAATTAAAACTCACTGTCTATATTACGCCTATTTTTGGAGGATGTACAAAAAAACACAAAAAAATGAAGGGAAAACAATAAAAATCTCGAAATATACAAGAGGGAACGATTTCACTTAAAGGAGGAATTATGCGATGGAGATTACATACCATGGACATTCAGTTGTAAAGGTGAACATTGAAGGGAAGACGATTTTAATTGATCCATTTTTAACGGGCAATAGCTTAACGGATTTATCAGCAGACACAGAGCAAGCGGATGTTATTTTATTGACGCACGGACATAACGACCATGTAGGTGATACGGTTGCGCTTGCCGCAAAGAATGATGCACAAGTCGTTGCACCTGTAGAAGCAGCGGATTATTTAAGCACACAAGGCGTGAAAAATACAGTGCCACTCGGTTTAGGGGGAACGTATGATTTTGGCTTTGCGAAAGTAAAGTTTGTGCAAGCATTCCACAGCTCATCGTATACAGATGCAGACGGTGTTGTACATTACATGGGCGTTGCAGGAGGGCTTTTATTATTTGCAGAAGGCTTAACGATTTACCATGCGGGTGACACGGCGCTGTTTGGCGATATGGAATTAATCGGGCGTCGCCATCCGATCGATGTCGCATTTTTGCCAATTGGCGGTCATTTTACGATGGACCCAATCGATGCTGCACATGCTGTATCACTCATTAAGCCTAAAATTGTTGTACCAGTTCATTACGATACATTCCCGCCGATTAAAGTCGATGTCAATGACTTCGTAGAGCTTGTAAAAGACGCAAAAGTTCAAGTGTTGCAAGCAGGTGGACAAGTGGAGCTATAACGGGTAAGCAGTCGTGAAACAGTTGTAGATCTTCGCCATGTTTCTATATTTTGTGTAAAAGTTATGATACACTACAAAATAGGACAGTACATGGGAAGATAGGTGATACAATTGTCTACAAAACACGAGAAAATTTTACAGTACATTGAATCGTTACCGGTAGGGACGAAAATTTCAGTGCGTCAAATTGCAAAGGAAATGCAAGTGAGTGAAGGGACAGCATATCGCGCCATTAAAGAAGCGGAAAATAGCCGCTTAGTGAGCTCGATCGAACGTGTCGGCACAATTCGTATTGAAAAGAAGAAAAAAGAAAATATCGAGCGTTTAACGTTTGCTGAAATCGTCAACATTGTCGATGGACAAGTGCTCGGCGGTCGAGATGGCTTACACAAAACGTTAACGAAGTTTGTCATTGGAGCGATGCAGCTAGATGATATGATGCGTTATACAGATGCAGGGAGCTTATTAATTGTCGGAAACCGTGTAAAAGCACACCAACTAGCATTAACAGCAGGTGCAGCTATTTTAGTCACAGGCGGCTTTGAAACGACAGACGAAAACAAGCGCCTTGCAGATGAATTACAGCTACCGATTATTTCAACGAGCTATGATACATTTACGGTAGCGACAATGATTAATCGTGCCATTTACGATCAGCTCATTAAAAAGGATATTTTACTTATTGAAGATATTTATGTGCCGCTTGAGGAAACGTCGATTTTACGCGTCGATGAAACGGTGCAGCACTTCCATGAACAAAACGAAGCGACAACGCACGGTGCATATCCAGTCGTAACGAAAAACAACAAGCTTGTCGGCATGGTGACAGTGAAGGACGTAATTGGGAAAGCCAGCACAGAATCACTGGATAAAGTAATGACGAAAAACCCGATCGCAGGCTCGATGAAAACATCGGTCGCAGCAGCAGGACACCGCATGATTTGGGAAGGTATTGATTTACTACCAGTTGTCGATGAAGATAATACGTTAAAAGGTGTTATTTCACGTCAGGACGTTTTAAAGGCGTTACAACTTGCGCAGCGTCAGCCACATAACGGTGAAACGATTGATGACATCGTGAAAAATGAAATGAAAGTGCTTGGTGAGGACGATATTTTCGTTGAGTTTAAAGTAACGCCGCAAATGACGAACCAATACGGTGCCATTTCATACGGTGCGTTTACAACGTTATTAGCAGAGGCGGGTGCGTTTGCGTTAAAGCGTCATAAGCGCGGCGATGCGGTAGCGGAAAACTTAACGATTTATTTCATTAAGCCAGTTCAAATGGAAAGTAAACTAACGGTGAAGCCGGTTATTTTAGACATGTCACGTAAGTTTGTGAAAATGGACTTTGAAGTGTACAATAACCAAACGCTTGTTGGGAAAGCGATGATGACCTTCCAATTACTTGAACGTTAAAAAACAACTGTCCGTCGCATGTTGCGCGGACAGTTGTTCTTTATGACTGTTGTGCTTCTTCGTATAATTGACGTTCTTCTGCAACGAACGCACCGTAATGCTTAGCGCGCTTTCGATTTTCATAGACGACGAATGCACCGAGGACGATGAAAATTGTGCCGACGATGTACGTTACCCAATCGGGAAACAGCACGAGCTGGTTGACCCCAAATGTGAAAATGAAAATACCTAAGCAAATATTTGCCTTCGCTTTATACCATTTATGATGAATTTCTAAAGCGGCTGGGGTGCGCAATTGTTTCGTTTTGTTGTATAAATAAAACATAAGCGCAATGACGATGACGACAACACAGATGAAATTAAAATACATAATGCCCTCCTTCGAGCGATATAGTGTTATTGTATAAGCTTTAGCAGGAAAAGGCAATTTGGAGGAAATGGAAACGATGAAGCAACAAATTCTCGACAAAATTAAACAGTACGATACGATCATTATTCACCGCCACGTGCGTCCAGACCCAGATGCATACGGGTCACAGCACGGTTTAAAAACGTTAATTGAAGCAAACTTTCCAAACAAACGCGTGTTTGCAACAGGGACGCATGATGATTCATTAACGTTTATGGCAACACCGGATGTTGTTGAAGATGCGACGTATGAAGGCGCACTTGTAATCGTTACAGATACTGCGAATACAGATCGCATTGATGACCAACGCTATACAAAAGGCGACTTTTTAATTAAAATTGATCACCATCCAAATGATGATCAGTATGGTGACATGTTATGGGTCGATACGACAGCGAGCTCTTGCAGTGAAATGATTTATGAGTTATTTGAAGCTGCACGTGCATCAGAAGGCTGGGTATTAAGCGACCGTTCAGCAAGTCTGTTATTTGCGGGCATTGTCGGAGATACAGGACGCTTCATGTTCCCATCAACGACGTTAAAAACGTTCCGTACAGCGGGCGATTTAGTCGAATATAATTTTGACCGAAACGATATTTTCAACGGCATGTATGAAATGGATCGTAAATTATTAAACTTACAAGGGTACTTATATCAACATTTTGACATTGATGAATTAGGGGCAGCATCGGTTCGTTTATCAAAGGACGTGTTAGCACAATTTGATGCTACAGCATCAGAAGCGTCGTTACTAGTTGGCTCACTTGGCAACGTAAAAGGTATTACAGCATGGGTAATCTTTATTGAAGAAGGCGATTCAATTCGCGTTCGCCTACGTTCAAAAGGGCCGGTGATCAACACGTTAGCGAAGGAGTTTAACGGCGGTGGACACCCACTAGCGTCAGGCGCAACCGCATATTCTTGGGAAGAAGCAGACCGCGTTGTCGCACGCTTACAAGAAGTGGTTCGTGCATATAAACAGCAATAAATAGCAATAGGAGGCGTTTCGTATGGTGGCATATCCACAAATTCGCACGAGTGCGGACTTACTGAAAAGTACTATTAGCCTCGATGCATGTGTTCAATTTTTACAGCAACAGCAGGCAAAAGCTTGTGCAATCGTCAATTCGACGTTGTACGGGCTGATGCCTTTTTGGCGTTCTATGACAGCGGCAAACATTCACGCAGTCGTTGGATTGCATGTGCACGTGACCGTTGGGGAGGTCGTCATGCCACTTGTTGTGTACGCACAAACAAATGATGGCTATCAATCATTAATGAAAATATCGAGTGCGTGTTCAACGCGACAAGACCGCGTATTGCCACTTAACTGGCTTCGCGCGTATCAGCAAGGTACGATCGCGCTCGTTCCGTATGCAGAAGGTTTTATTGAGCAGCACACGATCGAAGCATTGCTCGATGTGTATAAGCAACCTGTTTATATTGGCATTAGCCGCCCACATGGGAAGCGTCATTTAAATGAGTCGCGGACGGTTGCGATTGCAGAAGCGTTGCAGCTGCCGATTGTCGCGACGCAAGAAAATCGCTACATTGACGAGCAACAGTTTTTTGCATACCAAGTTGCACAAGCAATTGCTTCTGGTGTGAAACTTGTAGATGAAGAGGTTTCGTATGCACAGCCGGAACATTTTATGCCAACAGCGAGCATGTGGCAACAAGCATTTGAAGACGCACCGCACTGGTTAACAGCAGCGGAGACGATGCTTGAAAGCTGCCGTGTGACGATGCGTGAAAAGGAGCTGATGCTGCCTAAATATCCGCTAGCTGATGGGGAGCGTGCCGACGATGTGTTGCGTCAACTTGCGTATGAAGGGCTTGCTGAGCGTCTACCACACGCCGATGAAGCATACAAAGAGCGCCTTGAGTACGAGTTGTCGGTCATTCGCGAGATGGGCTATAGCGATTACTTTTTAATCGTTGCGGATTTTATGCGCTATGCACGCGAGCACAATATTTTAACGGGACCTGGACGCGGTTCATCTGCAAGTTCGCTCGTTGCGTATACGACGTATATTACGCATGTCGACCCGTTGCAATACGGCTTAGTATTTGAACGCTTTTTAAATCCAGAGCGTGTGACGATGCCCGATATCGATATTGACTTTGTCGATACGAAGCGCGCAGACGTTATTCAGTATGTGGCGAATAAGTACGGCACACAACATGTCGCTCAAATTATCACGTTTGGGACGCTATCGGCAAAAGCGGTCGCACGTGATGTCGCGCGCATGTTTCATTTCCCACCAGACGTGCTCGATGCGATTTCAAAGGCGATTCCGTCGAAAAATGGCGTTACGTTAGCAGAAGCATATACGCAGTCCGAAACGCTCCGACAGCTCGTGCATGCGAGTGAGCGTCATGAGCAATGGTTTGCAGTCGCCAAACAGTTAGAAGGCTTGCCGCGAAATGCGTCGACACACGCAGCTGGTGTTGTGCTTAGCCCAAAGCCGCTTGTGGATGTTATTCCGATTGAGCAAGGGCATGACGGTGTATTTTTAACGCAGTGGCCGATGCAGGAAGTGGAAGCGGTCGGTTTATTAAAAATGGATTTTTTAGGCTGTGCGATACGTTAGTTTGAAAGATTATCAGAAATGGTAATCGGGGATAACTTATTAGAAAACTGTAGTTCTGATGGTTGGAATGAGAGCAGTCATGTTTGCTCGAAACACCACGCTAATATCCCACATGCATTATGTTTCATATAAAACATAGTGTATGAAGCTGGGTGAAGTCGTCGAATACTAAGGGAAATGAACCGAAGTACAGAGTAGGCGGGCGGTGATAGGATATGGTTAGAATGTGGTTCAACACCACTGACGAATCTTCGAATGTAAGGCTCTTGAGGAAGTTATATAGCCTGAGATGGTTATGTAGTACCGATGCGGTATGCTTGATAGGGAAAAGTAGTCATGGCCAAAGCAAAATTCCTGATACTCAACAAGGAGAGTATAATGCAAGCAGGGTCAAAGAAGAAACCTAAGTCTTATCTATACTAGGAATTACGGAACGTAGAAAGCTAGTGATTGCTATTTAAACTTTATATGAGGGGCAAGTATAACGAAAAGATATTACATCTATAAGTTATTTAGTGCTAGTGAGAGTGGAGTCACAGTACCAATGAAACCATGATAATAAGTGGTGGAGGGATAGGCTCTAGTCGTTTCATGAGATATTAATTAATTGATAAACTATTTCGCTTTTCGAGTATGACAGGGAAACAACCACCTCAAAAGAGTATTAACCAACTTAAACAACCTAAGAATCAAGGCGAACAATTATAAACTTGAAGAAGCTACTGTCAGAGAGTGGTTAGAGGTTAAAACTTGGTAAAACAAATAGGTAGTAATATCAACTAATTAGTATTCAAAAAGGAAACGATGGAACGCCGTATGATGGGAAACTATCACGTACGGTGTGAAGCGGGGGAAAGGGAGTAATCATAACAGGTAATGCTGATGAAGAAACCTACCTATCGCTATTGCGTAATTTAAGCATTTTAGATCAAATTCGTCGCTCGATTTATTATTCGCATCAGCGCGTGCTTGATTTTGAAAAAATTCCATTTCATAACGAAGCGACATTTGCGTTGCTGCAACGCGGCGACACGACTGGCATTTTCCAACTTGAATCGGCAGGGATGAAGGAAGCGCTCCGCGATATTTGTCCGACGCACTTTTTAGACATCGTTGCGGTCAATGCCTTGTATCGACCAGGACCGATGGATTTCATTCCGAGCTATGCACGTCGTAAGCGCGGCGAGGAGCAAGTCATCATGCCGCACGAGGCGCTTCGTCCGATTTTAGAAGAAACGTACGGCGTAATTATTTACCAAGAGCAAATTATGAAAATTGCGTCTGTTATGGCAGGCTTCACATTTGGTGAAGCGGATTTGTTGCGCCGAGCAATTAGTAAAAAAAATGAGCAAGTGATGCAGCAGCAGCGCGCAAAATTTATCGCAGGGGCTGTTGAACAAGGATTTGAGGAGCGCGTTGCACATGAGGTGTATGCGTTGATCGAGCGCTTTGCAGATTACGGCTTCCCGAAAAGTCATGCTGTTGCCTACAGCTATATTTCGTATTACTTAGCGTATTTAAAAGCCAATTTCCCAGCGAACTTTTATGCGGCACTTTGTTCAAGCAGCATTGGGAACCAAGAGCGCATCCAGCAATATTTGCAAGAAGCGAAGGAGCGCGGCATCGAAGTATTACCACCGTCGCTCCATAAAAGCCAGCGCATGTTCACCGTTGAAAACGGCGCCATCCGCTACGGGTTGTCTGCAATTAAAGGGGTGCCACAGCCGTTTTTAGCGAACTTGATGAACGTGCGCAAGCAAAAAGGCACACCGTTTACGAGCATGTACGAGCTAGCGATTTACGTATCTGGCAAACAATTTACCGACAAGCATATTGCGCCGCTCATTAAGGCAGGCGCGTTTGATGACTTCGGACGCGACCGTGGAACGCTGCTTGCAACATTAAACGGTGCGATGCAGCATGCGAATTTATATCGACCGACTGAAGACGTGCCGGTCAATGAAAGCGTTGCAAGCATGCGGTTAAAATATGTGCAAGCAGCACCGCTGACGATGAAAGAATTATTGCAGTTTGAAAAAGAGGCGCTCGGTTTTTACGTGTCGGCGCATCCGATTGAACAAGTATCACCGCAGCATTTACAACAGCGTACGCCGCTTCTATACGCATCGCAGCTGCAAGACGGTGCGCATGTAACAGTGCTCGGCGCGATTGAAGAGGTACGAGTATTGCGCACGAAAAAAGGGGAACAAATGGCGTTTGTTACGCTAGAGGATGAAGGTGGCACGATCAGCTGCACCATTTTCCCGCATTTATTTGCACGTGTGCAGTCATTGCTTGTTGAAGGGCAACTCGTTGGTGTTGAAGGACAGATCGAAGTGCGCTTTGGTAAACGACAGGTGAAAACGAAACAGCTTTATGCGGTGTAATGCGCAGCTCAGCGAATTTGCTGGGCTGTGTTTTTACTTTACAACGCGTAAAAAGTTCGGTACACTACAAATTGAAAAATGGTCCTACCACTTTATGCGCATAGGCGTATTTATTTTTTTACAAAAAAGTGGTCCTACCAATTGAGGTGAACGATGATGACAATTGAGCAACAACCGAAACGCTTTATTGAACTTGTAACACAGCTGCGTCAATTAATTGACGAGGAGCGTATTCAACCAGGCGAGAAACTACCATCAGAACGCACGCTAGCTGAGCGGCTGGCGGTTTCCCGTTCCGCTATACGAGAAGCGCTCCGCAGTTTAGAGCTACTGGGCTTAATTGAAACACGTCACGGAGGGGGAACTTTTTTAAGCCATTTTCAGCAGCACCAGCTTGTTGAAGTGCTATCGATGTTTATTTTACAAACAAATCAGCAGCACGATGATGTGCTCGCGACGAAAAAGATGCACGAGCGCGAGGCGATTTTACATGTAACGTCATCGAAGGAGCTCCGTGCTTTGCCGATTTGGGATAGTTATTTTCAGCAGCTCGAGCTAGAAGGAAGCATTGACCGCTTGCAGTTTATTCAAGAACTAATCATTGCATCTGGCAATCGATTGAGCTTGAAAATTTGGCGGCAGTTGTTAGCGTATAGCGGAGAGCAACATGACCGCACGCGCGATGAGGAAAAGCGACCGATTCAAACGCTGATCAAGGCGATGCAGCTCGGCTATACAGTTGAAGCAACAGCCGCATATAAGCAATGGGGAGAAGTGCGATTCAACTAAGACGTTCAACGATGAAAGGGGTATATGTATGGCGATTTTACGCAATTTTTTAGCAAAGCGAAAACGCAAGCAAGATGGGACAGAGGAGCTAATTGTACCTGAAGGCATGATGACAAAATGTGAGGCGTGCCGTCACATTCAATATACAAAAGAACTTGAGCAAAACGGGAAAGTGTGTGTGAAGTGTGGACACCATTTAAAAATGACAGCGAACGAGCGCATCGCATACATATTTGATGAAGGTACATTTGAAGAGCTAGATGCGCATTTACAAACGACGAATCCATTGCAATTTCCACAATACGTCGAAAAAGTGCAGCAAGATATGCAGCAAACGGGCATGAATGAAGCGGTGAAAACG
Source organism: Caryophanon sp. (assembly GCA_018384745.1). Lineage (GTDB taxonomy): Bacteria > Bacillota > Bacilli > Bacillales_A > Planococcaceae > Caryophanon. Next base: position 61,435 of record JAHAYH010000137.1, read on the forward strand.
GGCGTTACAGCAATCGATGGGCAATGCGTTGTCATCGCCGTGATGGATGCGCATTTTCGCATGGGATCGATGGGGTCGGTCGTAGGCGAGAAAATTACGCGTGCCGTTGAGGAAGCGACAAAGCGCGGTGTACCGTTTATTATTTTTACCGCAAGTGGTGGTGCACGCATGCAAGAGGGCGTATTGTCGCTCATGCAAATGGCAAAAGTAAGCGTGGCACTGCAGCAGCACGCCGCACAAAAGCTATTGTTTATCTCGGTGCTAACGCATCCAACAACAGGTGGCGTATCGGCAAGCTTTGCGTCTGTAGGCGATATTAACATTGCAGAACCAAAGGCATTAATTGGCTTTGCGGGGCGCCGCGTCATTGAACAAACGGTGCGTGAAAAGCTTCCGGCAAACTTTCAAACAGCAGAATTTTTACTCGAGCATGGGCAGCTTGATGCGGTTATTCACCGACATGAGCTTCGTCAGCAATTAAGCTTACTTGTACGTATGCATGTAGGGGGTGCACAAGCATGACAGCAAAGTTATTACCATTTGAGCAGCCTGTTGAACAGCTGCGCATGAAAATTGCAGAATTAAAGCGTGCAACAGAAGATGCAGAAATCGATATGTCGCATGAGGTGGCGCGTCTTGAGCAAAAGTTGCATGAAGTGGAAACGGCTGTATATACAAATATTCGCCCGTGGGACCGCGTACAAATTGCACGTCATGCGGAGCGTCCAACAACGCTGTTTTACATTGACGCCATATGTGATGCGTTCATCGAGTTACACGGCGATCGTCTATACGGCGACGATGCAGCAATCGTTGGTGGCATCGGCATGATTGATGGGCAAGCGTATACAATTATTGGACATCAACGTGGTCGCAATACGAAGGAAAACGTCAAGCGTAACTTCGGCATGCCGCATCCAGAAGGGTATCGTAAAGCACTGCGTTTAATGAAGCAGGCAGAAAAATTTAAGCGCCCCATCTTATGCTTCATCGATACGAAAGGTGCATATCCAGGAAAAGCAGCAGAAGAGCGTGGGCAAAGTGAAGCGATTGCACGAAACTTAGTGGAAATGGCAGGGCTCACGGTACCGGTCGTTAGCATTGTCATCGGTGAAGGCGGTAGCGGTGGTGCGCTGGCACTCGGTGTTGCAAACGGCGTATACATGCTCGAGCATGCGACGTATTCAGTCATTTCACCTGAAGGCGCTGCGTCGATTTTATGGAAAGATGCAACGCGTGCAGAACAAGCAGCAGAAGCGATGCAAATTACAGCGCCGCATTTACAAAAACTCGGTGTCATCGATGGCATCATCGACGAAGTGCTTGGCGGTGCGCATAAAGATGCTGTGCAACAAGCGCATATTTTAAAGGAACAAATCACTTCAATTTTTGCAACATTCAAAGAGCTGACAGCGGAACAACTTGTCGCACAGCGATATCAAAAATTTAAGAAAATAGGACAGTTTTTAGAAAATTAATAACTTGACGTAAGTGAACATTGCATTTCCTCGAATAAAATGACCGAGCGAGGTGTGATGATTGCTTACGTCTTTTATATTTTCGGTGAAGTTCTATAAAAACAACAGTCGGGGTACTTACAAATAGCGCACTTTTCTGTTAATGTGATAGTAAGATATGTATAAAGTTCGTCGCTTAGGGGGCTTTTGAAATGAAAAAAATTGCAGTTTTAACGAGTGGTGGAGATGCACCGGGAATGAACGCCGCAATTCGTGCAGTCGTACGTAAGGCGATTTATGAAGGACTCGAAGTTATTGGTATAGAACATGGCTATCAAGGCATTTTAGAACAACGCTTTCAACCAATGACGCTCGGTTCTGTAGGTGACATTATTCAGCGAGGGGGAACGATGCTTTACTCAGCGCGCTTCCCGCAGTTTAAAGAAGATGCCGTGCAACAGCAGGCAATCGACATTTTAAAGAAGCACAACATCGATGGCTTAGTCGTAATCGGCGGCGATGGCTCTTATCGTGGTGCGATGTCATTAACGGAAAAAGGATTTCCTTGTGTCGGTGTTCCAGGTACGATCGATAACGATATTCCGGGAACAGAATACACAATCGGTTTTGATACGGCACTCAATACCGTCATGTATTCGATCGACAAAATTCGCGATACCGCAACGTCACATGAAAATTCGTTCATTGTCGAAGTAATGGGACGCGATGCAGGGGATATTGCGGTATGGGCAGGCGTAGCAGCAGGCGCAGAAACAGTCGTAATTCCAGAAGTCGACTTTAATGTTGATCGCCTCATTCAACGCCTTACGAAAAGTGCAATGCGCGGCAAGAAGCATAGCATTATGATCGTGGCAGAGGGCGTTATGTCTGGTCACGACTTAGCGAAGCTGTTAAAGGAAAAAGCACAGATTGAAACGCGTGTATCGGTGCTGGGTCATATGCAGCGCGGCGGCTCGCCAACAGCACGTGACCGCGTACTTGCCAGTCAATTTGGCGCGCGCGCAGTCGAGCTTTTAATAGAAGGAAAGCAAGGTGTCGCAGTCGGGGTTCGCAATCACGTATTAGTGGATTATGATTTACCGGAAGCTTATGAAAATAAGCATCAAGCAGACACGAAGCTTTACACATTATCCGAGCAACTATCAATTTAAAATGGAGTGACATAATTTTATGAGAAAAACTAAAATCGTTTGTACAATTGGACCTGCAAGTGAAGCACCAGAAACGCTAGAAAAATTAATTGAAGCAGGCATGAACGTTGCGCGCTTAAACTTCTCACACGGCACACATGAAGAGCATGCGCTGCGCATCGCGACAATTCGTTCAGTAGCGGATAAATTAGGGAAGCATGTTGGGATTTTATTAGATACAAAAGGTCCTGAAATTCGTACGCACAACATGGAAAACGGCGAAGTGCATTTTACAACAGGTCAAGTCGTTGATATTTCAATGACCGAAGTGCTTGGCACAAATGCGATGTTCTCGGTAACATATGAAAAGTTAATTGAAGACGTAGATCAAGGCTCCATCATTTTATTAGATGACGGGTTAATCGAGTTACGCGTGCTAGCAAAAGACGAAGCAAAGGGCATGATTACAACAATCGTAGAAAATGCGGGTGTGTTAAAAAATAAAAAAGGTGTAAACGTACCGAACGTTTCTGTACAATTACCAGGTATTACAGAGAAAGATGCACAAGATATTTTATTCGGCATTGAACAAGAAGTGGATTTTGTAGCCGCTTCATTCGTACGTCGTGCATCGGATGTGCTTGAAATTCGTGAGCTACTGGAGAAAAACGGTGGCGCGCACATTCAAATCATTCCAAAAATTGAAAACCAAGAAGGCGTTGATAACATCGATGCCATTATTGAAGTGTCAGATGGGTTAATGGTTGCACGTGGTGACTTAGGCGTAGAAATTCCAGCTGAGGAAGTACCACTTGTCCAAAAATCATTAATCGCTAAATGTAACCGTGTCGGCAAGCCGGTAATTACAGCAACACAAATGTTAGATTCGATGCAGCGTAACCCACGTCCAACACGCGCAGAAGCATCAGACGTAGCAAACGCCATTTTAGATGGTACAGATGCGATCATGCTTTCAGGGGAAACAGCAGCCGGTCTTTATCCAGTAGAATCTGTACAAACAATGCACAAAATTGCAGAGCGTACGGAAAATTCAATGGATTATCGTGCAATCGTATCTTCACGCAGTAAAGAGATGGAAACGACAATGACGGATGCCATTTCGCAATCGGTATCGTATACAGCGATGAATTTAAATGCAAAAGCGATTTTAGCACCGACAGAGAGTGGTAACACAGCACGCATCATCTCAAAATATCGTCCAGGGCGCAGCATTATCGCTGTAACAGGCTCGATTCAAACAGCGCGTGCGTTAACGCTTGTATGGGGTGTGCGTCCAATCGCAACACACCGCGTTGAAACGACGGATGAAATTTTAGAATTAGCGGTAGATGAAAGCTTACGTTACGGCTATGTGAACCACGGTGACGTCGTTGTCATCACAGCGGGTGTACCAGTTGGTGAAGCGGGCACAACGAACTTAATGAAAGTACATGTCATTGGTGACTTATTAGCACGTGGACAAGGAATTGGCAAAGCAACGGTTGTTGGGAAAGCAGTTGTCGCACGCAACGCAGAAGAAGCGTTAGCATACGATTTAGAAAACTGCATTTTAGTAACGATTGGTACGGACCGTGAAATGATGCCAGCGATCGAACGTTGTGCAGGCATTATTACAGAAGAAGGCGGCTTAACGTCACACGCGGCTGTTGTCGGGTTAAGTTTAGGCATTCCTGTCATCGTTGGCGTAAAAGATGCGACAAACATCATTGCACAAGATCAAGAAATTACAGTGGACGCAGAAACAGGTGTCATTTATAAAGGACACGCAAGCGTACTATAAATAGATGAAGAAAGGATGGAGCGATATGCTCCGTCCTTTTTTTGTAGGCGCATATTTTGTTTTCTGAAACTTTTTTCGGTATGCTACGTAGTAAGAAGTAATAGGACGAAAAAGGAAGAGGATGCATTATGCTGAAGAAATTAGGAATTGGCATCATTGTACTAACGATTTTAGAAATTGCGCTTTTTATCGCATTAGGGAATCAAGTAGGCATTTTAACGACGCTGCTCATTATTGTTGGAACGGGAGCGCTTGGGATTTTTTTAGCGCGCAAAGAAGGATTTCAAGCGGTGCGTAACTTACAAGCTTCGCTGCAAGCAGGGCAGGCACCAGGGCCAGCCGCACTGGATGCAGCTTGCGTATTGATCGGTGGACTTATTTTAATTTTGCCTGGATTTTTAACGGATATTATTGGGCTTGTATTTGTTTTACCATTTACGCGTAAACTTGTGCAGAAGGCTATGTATAAAGTACTACGCAAGCAACTGAAAAAATCATCTGTTGTTATTGTACAGCGATAAAAAAGTGCGTTCTGTTATAAACAGAGCGCCTTTTTTTAAGGCGAACGAAAAAGAATGCTAGAAAAATGATGTTTTTTCGACAAAAAAAAAGCGCGAAAATGTGTCGGCTGTGAAAAAAACGACGTTGAAAAACAGTTTCACGCTTTCAAAAAGGCGTTATGAAAACGGTTTTATGACGGATTTTGAGAATGGTGATACGTATTTTTATGCTCGAAAAAATAAAAAAATTAATCGAAAAAGCTTTAATTTAATTAAAGTTAGCTAGGGCATTCACAAAGCCGTCAAAAATGATTATAATGTGAATGTAAGCGATTTACTTATCGGTTCATGAACAGAACAATTAGTACAGGTCAAGAGCAGTGACCGTCTAAAACAAACAGAAAAGGGAGAGATTATCCTATGTCAGCAACAAAAGGTTTAGAAGGAATTGTAGCTGCTGAGTCTAAAATCAGCTCTATTATCGACGACACATTAACTTACGTTGGTTACGGAATCGACGATTTAACAAACAACGCTTCTTTCGAAGAAGTAGTATTCTTATTATGGAACACACGTTTACCAAACGCGCAAGAATTAGCTGAATTAAAAGCTGAATTAGCAGCGAACATGGAAATCCCAGCGGCAATCACTGACTTATTCAAGTCTATGCCACTTAACACAGTTCACCCAATGGCAGCACTTCGTACAGCTGTATCAATGCTTGGTGCATTTGACGAAGAAGCAGACGTTATGGAAACTGAAGCAAACTACCGTAAAGCGATCCGCTTACAAGCGAAAATCGGTACTGTAGTAACTACTTTCGCTCGCGTACGTCAAGGTAAAGAGCCAATCGCTCCAAAACCAGAATTAGGCTATGCAGCTAACTTCTTATACATGTTAACAGGTGAAGAGCCAGAAGCAATCGCAATCGAAGCATTCGACAAAGCGTTAATTTTACACGCTGACCACGAATTAAACGCTTCTACATTCACTGCACGTGTATGTGTAGCTACATTATCAGATGTTTACTCTGGTGTTACTGCAGCAATCGGCGCATTAAAAGGTCCATTACACGGCGGCGCTAACGAGCAAGTAATGAAAATGTTAACTGAAATCGGTTCTCTTGAAAACGTTGAAGCTTGGGTACAAAACAAGTTAGACAACAAAGAGAAAATCATGGGCTTCGGTCACCGCGTATACCGCAAAGGCGACCCACGTGCTCCACACTTACGTGTAATGTCTGAAAAATTAACGAAATTAACTGGTAAACCAGAATTATACGAAATGTCAGTGAAAATCCACGACATGATCGTAGAACAAAAGAAATTACCAGCAAACGTTGACTTCTTCTCAGCATCAGTATATGACTCTTTAGGAATCGAGCATGACTTATTCACACCAATCTTCGCAGTATCTCGTACTTCAGGTTGGGTAGCTCACATCTTAGAGCAATATGCAAACAACCGCTTAATCCGTCCACGTGCAGAGTACGTTGGTCCAGATATGCAAACTTACGTGCCAGTAGAAGAGCGTTAATCTTTCCTGCACATATAGCGCAATTTAAAAAAATATGCTAAACTGTCTAGGACTGTTGTGAGAAGCATTCTCGCAAAGTCCTAGATTTACGATTATTAGGAGGCAATTTATCAATGACAAACGGCAAAATTGTAGTTGAAAACGGCGTATTAAACGTACCAAATAACCCAGTTATTCCTTTCATCGAGGGTGACGGAATTGGTCCAGATATCTGGGCAGCAGCTTCTCGCGTAATCGACGCAGCTGTAGAAAAAGCTTACAACGGCGAAAAGAAAATCGAATGGTTAGAAGTTTTAGCTGGTGAAAAAGCATTCAACCAAACTGGTGAGTGGTTACCTGCAGAAACTTTAGAAAAAATCAACGAATACTTAATCGCAATCAAAGGTCCTTTAACAACTCCAATCGGTGGCGGTATCCGTTCACTTAACGTAGCATTACGTCAAGAGTTAGACCTTTATGTATGCTTACGTCCAGTACGTCACTTCGAAGGTGTACCTTCTCCAGTTAAACGTCCTGAAGATGTAAACATGGTAATCTTCCGTGAAAACACTGAAGATATCTACGCTGGTATCGAGTACCAAGCTGGTTCAGATGAGCAAAAGAAATTATTAAACTTCTTACAAACTGAACTAGGTGTTAACAAAATCCGCTTCCCAGAGACTTCTGGTTTAGGGATCAAACCTGTATCTAAAGAAGGTACTGAGCGTTTAGTTCGTGCTGCAATTGAGTACGCAATCAAGCACAACCAACCAACAGTTACTTTAGTACACAAAGGTAACATCATGAAGTTCACTGAAGGTGGATTCAAACAATGGGGTTACGATGTAGCTGAAGCTGAATTCGGCGACAAAGTATTCACTTGGAACCAATACGATGCAATTAAAGCTGAAAAAGGTGAAGCTGCTGCTAACGAAGCACAAGCTGCTGCATTAGCTGAAGGCAAAATCTTAGTTAAAGATTCAATCGCTGATATCTTCTTACAACAAATCTTAACTCGTCCAAACGAGTTCGACGTTGTTGCTACAATGAACTTAAACGGTGACTACATCTCTGACGCATTAGCTGCTCAAGTTGGTGGTATTGGTATCGCTCCAGGCGCTAACATCAACTACTTAACTGGTCACGCTATTTTCGAAGCTACTCACGGTACTGCACCTAAGTATGCTGGTCAAGATAAAGTAAACCCATCTTCAGTATTATTATCAGGCGTATTAATGCTTGAGCACTTAGGATGGCAAGAAGCTGCGGACTTAATTACTGCTTCAGTTGAGAAAACAATCTCTTCTAAATACGTAACTTATGACTTCGCACGTTTAATGGATGGCGCTACAGAAGTTAAATGTTCTGAATTCGCTTCTAAATTAATCGAAAACTTCTAATTCTCGTATTTCATACAGAACTAGCAAACAAACAGCTCCCTTCAGTTGAAGGGGGCTGTTTTTGTCGTCTATAGAAGCGATCATTCGTTATACATCTATAATGTAACATTTATGAAAAATTGAAGGATTCCTTACAATGATGGTGTGATCGTGTGCAAATAAATGACTGAATGTTACAATAATAATGTAAGTATTCACTCGCAAAGGGGATCGAAAATATGACATTACAACGTAAAAAAATTGCCGTGATTGGTAGCGGTTTTACAGGAGCAACAGCAGCATTTTTAGCAGCGCAAAAAGAGCTTGGCAATGTTGTACTCGTGGATATTCCAGCGCAGGAAAATCCAGCAAAAGGAAAGGCGCTTGATATGTGGGAAACAGCGCCAATTCAAGGATTTGACGCCTACGTAAGCGGCACGTCAAACTATGCGGACATCGAAGGGGCAAACGTTGTACTTGTCACAGCGGGCATTGCACGTAAGCCGGGCATGACGCGTGATGATTTAGTGCAAACAAATCAAAAAGTAATGACGGACGTAGCCAAAAACATTCAACAATACGCACCAGAAGCGATTGTCATTGTGCTGACAAACCCAGTCGATGCGATGACGTACACGATGTTTAAAGAAACAGGCTTCCCGAAAGAACGCGTCATTGGGCAATCGGGTGTACTTGATACAGCGCGCTTCCGAGCATTTATCGCAGAGGAGTTAAACGTCTCCGTAAAAGATGTATCTGGATTTGTATTAGGTGGGCATGGTGATACGATGGTACCGCTTATTCGCTATTCATTTGCAGGAGGCATTCCATTAACATCGCTGTTATCAGAAGAGCGACTTGCCGAAATCGTCGATCGTACGCGTAAAGGTGGCGGCGAAATTGTGAGCTTACTCGGCAACGGTTCGGCCTATTATGCACCAGCAGCGGCAATGGTGGAAATGGCAGAAGCGATTTTAAAAGATCAAAAGCGCATTTTGCCATCGATTGCTTATTTAGAAGGTGAATACGGTATTCATGATTTGTATTTAGGGGTACCGACGCTTTTAGGGGCAAATGGCATTGAAAAAATTTATGAGCTTGATTTAACGGAAGAAGAACAAGCAGCGTTACAAACGTCAGCCGATGCAGTACGTGAAGTAAAAGACGCGTTGTTATAAAAATGGAAGGCGTCAAGTGCGTGTACTTGGCGTCTTTTTGTGCATAAAGCAAGTTCGCTATCCATGAAATAAAGCAATATGGTATGATAAACATATAGTTTTCTTGGAAAAGGGGTGGGCAGCAATTGCTTGGAAAAAGGCGCACATTAGGACGCACCATTGAACAATTAGAGGTTGGCGAAACGATTCACCTAACCGAAAAAATGAATGATAAAGATTTACTTTTATACTTAGGTTTAACGAACGACAATAACCCGCTATACTTACAGCATGATTTAGCCGCATTGACGCCGTTTGAACGCCCAATTATTCCATCGATTATGCTGACAGGAATCATTACAGCGGCGGTATCGAAATACATACCGGGACCGGGATCGCATGTTGTCGCACAGCAGCTTGAATTTTCAACACCGGTGTATCATTACGATACGATCGAGTTTGAATTGCAAGTGGCACACGTCGATGAAGCGAGCAATACAGCGGTCATTCGTGTAGAGGCGACGAATCGTCAGCAACAGCATGTCGTACAAGGCACGGTTTCTGTGCTAGCACCACCAACGATTACTTCCTGAAAGGCCTATTTGAAATGGGGGTTTCAAATACCGAATATCGGAGGAACATCATGACGAAAAATATTTTAGTTGTAGAAGATGAATTATCCATTGCGACGTTACTTAAGTACAATTTAGAGCAAGCGGGCTATCACGTTGAGTTAGCACATGACGGACAAGCAGGGTTAGATATGGCCTTGTCGATGAAGCCGGATTTAATGCTGCTAGATGTTATGTTACCAAAGCTTGATGGCATGGATGTATGTAAAGAAATTCGCATGCATAAAATGAATACGCCAATCATTATGCTGACAGCGCGTGATGATGAGTTTGATAAAGTGCTCGGCTTAGAGCTTGGTGCGGATGATTACATGACGAAGCCGTTTAGCCCGCGTGAAGTGATTGCGCGTGTGAAAGCTGTGTTACGTCGCTTCTCGCCACAACCTGTTCAAACGCAGCAATCCGCAGAGAAAATTTTTGAATTTGGTGGCTTACGTGTGTATCCAGATCGCTTTGAAGTATCGCTTCACGAGCAAGCACTTGAGTTTACGCCGAAGGAATTTGAACTGCTCGTTTATTTAATCGAAAATAAAAATCGTGTATTAACGCGTGACCAGCTATTAAGCGCCGTGTGGAATTATGACTTTGCTGGCGATACACGAATTGTCGACGTGCACATTAGCCATTTGCGCGACAAAATAGAGGAAAATAGCCGCAAGCCTGTTTTCATTAAAACAATTCGGGGTCTTGGCTATAAATTCGAGGAACCAAAAGCGGTATGAAAACATTAAGCACACGCCTTTTTGTCTCATTCATGGCGCTGCTTGGTATTATTTTAGCTGTCCTTGGCATTGTCATAGGTCAGCTTTTTCCTATTTATATCGGCGATTATTTAGAGCGCTCCATTGCAGCGGAGGAACGCGTCCTCTTAGATCAATTGGAATTGCTTGAGACAAACTTAACGTTAGAAGAGCAGCAAACATTAGCAAAAGAGCTTGTTGCTGTTGATACCGATGCTTTATTAGACGTGGCGCAAAAACGCTTTTTCGTCGCGATGCTATTTTGTAGCTTTGTGGCGTTTGTCATTATCGGCATTGTCATGAATCGCACGGTGCGGCTATTTGCAGAGCCGATTGAAAATGCGACGCGCACAGCGCTAGAGCTTGCAAAGGGCAATTACCGTGCGCGCGCGTTTGAAAATGGTGTGAGTAAAACAGTACAGCTTAGTAAATCCATCAACATTTTAGCGCGCAATTTGCAAGATATGACGACGATGCGTGAAATCGAGGAAGAACGTTTAAAAACGCTCGTTGAAAACATGGGTAGCTCGCTCATGATGATTGGGCGAGAAGGAACGATTTCCATTGTCAATCGCGTCTTTTTAAAGCGCTTCAACTATCAATATGACGAGGTGCGCGGCAAAGGATTCCGCAACATTGCGTTGCCAGATGACATTGTCGAAGTAGTCGAGCACGTATTTTTAACGGAAACCGCTATTCGTAAACAAGTGTCGGTGCAAATTGGGCATGAAATTCGTCAAAATGAAATTTACGGTGCACCCGTTGTTGGGGATCACGGACGATGGCTCGGCGTCGTGCTTGTCATTCATGATGTGACAGAGCTGATGCGCCTTGAGCAAATTCGCAAAGATTTCGTCGCGAATGTGTCGCATGAACTGCGTACGCCGATTACGTCGATCAAAGGATTTTCTGAAACGTTGTTAGACGGAGCGTATAAAGATGAAACGATGCTGTTATCATTTTTAGAAATTATTTATAAAGAGAGCGATCGCATTCAAATATTAGTGCAGGAGCTGCTAGAGCTATCAAAAATTGAACAGCACGGCTTCTCGGTGGATATCGTTGAAACGAGCTTGCGTGATATTGTCATTAATGCTGCAGACTTAACCGGTGCGAAGCTGGAAGAAAAAAATATGGAGTTTGCCGTTGAGTTAAAAGAAGACGTCATCATTGCAGGAGATCCAAATCGCCTTATGCAAGTGTTTACAAACTTAATTGCAAATGCTATTAATTATTCGCCTGAAAATACGACCGTGTCGATTCGCGTCTATGAAGATGACCAGTACGGCATTGTCGAAGTGCAAGATGAAGGCATTGGTATTGAAAAGGCGGAAATCCCACGCATTTTTGAACGCTTTTACCGCGTCGATCGCGCACGTAGCCGCAACTCAGGTGGTACCGGTCTTGGGCTTGCGATTGTGAAGCATTTAATTGAAGCGCATGATGGGAAAATTCATGTCGACAGTACAGTAGGTGTCGGGACAAAAATGACGGTACGCATTCCAAAATCGACCTTTACAAAACATTAACATATGTGACATAAAGGCTTTATAAAAAACTTGTATAGTGAGGACAGTGAAACCCCCACTATACATAGCATGAAAAACACATGGATTCGCATTGGCGCGTGCATGTGTTTTTTGTTGCATGCACATGATTGGAAAACATCTCCTCCAAAAAGTTGTCACCAATGCAAAAAAACAAAACAGAATCAACATTAAATACTAGAGAATATTATTTTTTCTGCTATACTAAAAAAATAAGTTTGAATGTTTTGTAGGAGGGGTAGAGTGAAAGTTGCTCGTATAGTAGAAAAGTATGTGCGACATGTATTGATCGCTTTTGTGATGGCTAGTTCGCTCACAGCGCTGTTCAATGGTGCACATTTTGAATGGATGTCAGTGCAAGTTTTCGGGGTTTCGTTATTTTTCATCGGTGCATTTGCTGTGAACTTACTGATTGCAGATGAGGTGCTACGTATATGTGTGCATGTGTTTCGCTATGAAAAACGACCAGATCCTCGAGCATTATGGCAAGTTGGTATTGGTGCGTTACTGTTTACGGTACAGCTAGGCTTTGTTGAAGTATTTATGCGTGCATGGATGGCGCCAGAGCTTGGTGGAATGCCTTTATATATTGTATTTTCATTTATGAACGCGTTTTTAGCGACGGTTATGTATGAGGAACTATTTTATGAAGAGCCGGAAAAAGTACAAGCTTATAAGTTTAAAAAGTTAAAGTAAGAAATGGATGCACAGTGCAACGTCGCTGTGCGTTATTTTTTTGCATAAAAATAAGTGAAATGCGTAAATTGTATACGAAAATCGCATGAATTCGTTTACACTATACAAATAGTGTTTATTATACGGGTCATGCGGGTAAACATAATTGTATGAATCCATCGTAAAAAGGAGGTCCTATATCAGTATGATTACGCTATTTGGCTTATGGATGCATAAAAAAAACACATATTTAGCGCGGAAAAATATTCGAACGATTGATATTATTGTTGATACAGAACAAAAACCTTCTGTTACAATGATTCACACGTCGAAAAATTATAAAGGTGTCCTTTATTTTAGCGGGCGATTTGAGTTGGAGTTTGAACTGTTTGATCGGAAAACAAATAAGCTATTAAAATGGTCGATGCAGTCCGGCGTCAACCCTGCAAATGAGGAACAGTTGGAAGACGTGCTACGCCCTTACTTTAAAGCGTTAGTGACAGAAAAAATAGAGACGTTTGATACGTTGTTAAAATATGCTTAAAAGCGTTCTATCGTTGCGATAGCACGCTTTTTTGTTTGCGCATATGAAGCGCTTATTGCATACGGGTCATGTATAATAGAAGAGACATTTGCATAGCAAAGGAGATCGACATGACAAACGAAAAATTACTTTTACTAGACGGCAACAGCTTAGCATACCGCGCATTTTTTGCGTTGCCACCACTTACGAACCAAAACGGCATTCATACAAACGCGGTGTATGGTTTTACGATGATGCTCGATAAAATCATTACAGATGAGCAACCGACAAAAATGCTTGTAGCATTTGATGCAGGGAAAACAACATTCCGTCATAGCACGTTCACAGACTATAAAGGGGGACGTCAAAAAACACCACCTGAATTATCGGAGCAATTTCCATACATTCGCAAGCTCATTGATGCGTTTGGCATTGAGCGCTATGAGTTAGAGATGTATGAAGCAGATGATATTATCGGCACGCTTGCCAAACAAGCAGAAGCACAAGGCATTGATGTCGTAATTGTATCAGGCGATAAAGATTTAACGCAGTTAGCGACGGACAAAACGACCGTCTACATTACGCGTAAAGGCATTACCGACATGGAAATGTATACACCTGCCCACATTTTCGAAAAGTACGGATTGACGCCGACACAAATTATCGATATGAAAGGGCTCATGGGCGATGCATCCGATAACATTCCCGGTGTGCCTGGTGTCGGTGAGAAAACAGCGATTAAACTATTGACGGCACACGGCTCCGTTGAAGAAGTATATGCACATATTGATGACGTGAGCGGTGCGAAAATGAAAGAAAAGCTCATTGCCAATGAGCAGCAAGCATATATGAGTAAACAGCTAGCAACGATTCATACAGATGTACCTATTACCATAACGGTACAGGACGTAGCGTATAGCGGTGCGAATGATGAAGCGCTGCGTGCCATTTATCAGGAGCTCGGCTTTAAAACGCTGTTAGAGAAGACTGATTTTGCGGTTGACGATACGCCGAAAGCCGAACTGGCGTATACGATTGTTCGTGATGTATCGACATTGCCAACAGAAGCAGCTGTCCATATTGAATTGGAAAACGAGCACTATCATACGTGTGCGATTTTAGGCATGGCCATCGCTTCTGAAGACGGCGTACAGTATATTCCGTTTGATGCGATGCAAACGGACGTTGTAAAAGCGTGGCTTGCGGACGAAACAGCGGTGAAGTATGTAACCGACCGTAAAGCAGCACAAGCAGCACTTGCGCGTCTGCAATTACCACTTGCTGGTGTTGCGTTTGATTTACTGCTTGCGACGTATATTGTGAACCCATCGTTATCAGGGGATGACGTAGCGACGCTTGTTGGTGAATTTAACTACCGTGACGTGCAGCCAAATGACGATGTATACGGAAAAGGCGCAAAGCGTGCGATTCCAGAAGAAGCGCTTGTTGCAGAGCATGCAAGTCGAAAAGCTTTTGCAGTATGGACGCTGCGTGAAACGATTGAAGCGCGCTTACGTGACAATGAGCAATACGAGCTGTATCATGCGCTTGAATTACCACTTGCACGCATTTTAGGGAACATGGAGTCAATTGGCATTACCGTAAGTAAAGAAACGCTTCGTGCAATGGGCGATGCGTTACGCGGACGCTTACAAGCGATTGAAGCAGCGATTTATGACGCAGCAGGGGAAACGTTTAACATTAATTCACCGAAGCAGCTTGGTGTTATCTTATTTGAAAAGCTCGGCTTACCGGTCATTAAGAAGACGAAAACCGGTTATTCAACAGCAGCAGACGTGCTTGAGAAGCTGCAGGGCGAGCATGCGATCATCGAGCATATTTTACTATACCGTCAGCTTGCAAAATTACAGTCGACGTATATTGAAGGGCTATTAAAAGAAGTGCATGACGATGGCAAAGTGCATACGCGCTTCCAGCAAGCGTTAACGTCAACAGGACGCTTAAGCTCGATTGAACCGAACTTGCAAAACATTCCGATTCGCTTAGAGGAAGGGCGTAAAATTCGACAAGCATTTGTGCCATCACGTCCAGATTGGTATTTATTTGCGGCCGATTATTCGCAAATTGAGCTGCGCGTATTAGCACATATGTGTGAAGACGAAGCACTTGTAGAAGCGTTTAATACAGGAATGGATATCCATACACGTACCGCGATGGACGTTTTCCATGTGCGTGCAGAAGACGTCGATTCAAACATGCGCCGTGCTGCAAAAGCGGTGAACTTTGGCATTGTGTACGGCATTAGCGATTACGGTTTATCACAAAACTTAAACATTACACGGAAAGAAGCGGCTGATTTTATTAAGCGTTATTTAGAAAGCTTCCCAGGTGTTCAACAGTATATGGACCGCGTCGTAAAGCAAGCAAAAACAGACGGGTATGTCACAACGATGTTAAACCGTCGTCGTTACTTACCAGAAATTAATAGCTCAAACTTTAATTTACGTAGCTTTGCGGAACGTACGGCGATGAATACGCCAATTCAAGGGTCAGCAGCAGACATTATTAAAAAGGCGATGATCGATATGGATGCGCGCTTACAAGCAGAAGGGTTACAATCAACGTTATTATTACAAGTACACGATGAGCTTATTTTTGAAGGACCGGCTGAGGAAATGGACGTGCTTGCACGCATTGTACCAGAAGTGATGGAACAAGCGGTGCAGTTATCGGTGCCATTGAAGGTCGACTTTAGCTATGGCAAAACGTGGTACGATGCAAAATAAGGAGAACTTATGCCAGAATTACCAGAAGTAGAAGGGGTCGTACGTCAGCTACGCCCCGTTGCAGAACAAAAAACGATTACACATGTACAATTATCCGAAACGATTTATACATCAAAGGAAGCGGGGAAAGAGTGCATCGTGAAAGTGCTCGCTCCGCATGACTTTGAACGAATGATGACCGGCATGACGATTACAGACGTGTCGCGTCGTGCAAAATACATTTATATGACGCTCACAAAAGATGGCCGCACGTATTTACTCGCTAGCCATTTAGGCATGAGCGGTGCATGGTTTGACGTAGCGAGCATTGAAGACATTCCAGATGCGAAATATCAAAAGCATGCGCATGCGATCTTTACGTTAAACAATGGGCGTTTACTCGTATTTTCAGACATTCGTCGCTTTGGCGAGCTGCGTTTATTACAGGAAGCGGCTGATTACCCACCGCTGTTGCTCATGGCACCAGAGCCGTTTGACGACGATGCTTGTGCGTATTTTATTGAAAAAACAACGTTGAAAAAATATGCGAATAAGCCAATCAAAGCGGTCATTATGGATGGGCATATCATTTCAGGCTGCGGCAATATTTATGCGACCGAAGCGCTTTATTTGGAGCGCATTCGCCCGCAAACGATTACGCATACATTAAGCGATGCGCAAAAACGTGCACTGTTTGCCCAAATTGTGCGCATTTTACACGAGAGCATCGAGGTGGGCGGTTCGACCATTTCAGATTATCGAAACGTTAACGGTGAAGCAGGGGGCATGCAGCATCGATTGAAAATGTATGGCAAAAAGCAATGTGCATGTGGGACAGCTACTGAATCGCTCGTCATCGGTGGGCGCACGTCGGTGTATTGCCCAAATTGTCAGCAATAAGGGGGATTTTTCATGATTATTGGATTAACGGGTAGCATCGCAACGGGAAAGAGTACCGTCGCGAATATGCTGCGTGAGTACGGGTTACCGATTGTCGATGCCGATGTCATTGCGCGACAAGTGGTGGCACCTGGGACAACAACGCTTGCGCAAATTGTAGAAGCATTTGGACCAGAAACGTTACTTGAAGATGGGACGATGAATCGCGCGTATATCGGTCAGCAAATTTTCCATGAGCCAGACAAGCGCGCGTTGTTAAACGGTATCATTCATCCTGCGATTCGTGCGGAAATGCTGGCGCAGCGCGATGCGTATGTCGAAGCGGGACAGCATGTCGTGATGGACATTCCGTTACTGTTTGAAAGTAAGCTTATGCATTATGTAGAAAACATTTTAGTCGTCGCTGTGAGCGAGGACACACAGCTTGCGCGGTTAATGGCACGTAACGATTTAAGTGAAGCGGACGCACGCGCACGCATCGCATCGCAAATGCCGATCCGTGAAAAAATAGACGGGGCAGACGCAGTCCTACACAATGACGGCTCGTTGGACGAAACAAAAGCGCAATTACATGCGATTTTGGAAAAGTGGGGCGTAATATAACCCGAAAAATAAAACAAGAGAATGCTTAAATTCTCTTGTTTTTTGTCCTTCAAACTGTATATATAGCGATATTGTAGTTATTTGTTTTTTCGGAAAAATTTTATTATTTTATTTGTGACACATTATTGTTGGCAAATACATGTAATATGTTATACTAATTCACAGATAATCAATTTGTATATAAACAAGGCAAATGCAGGAGGAAAAATATAATGACAGTTTCTATCGCAATCAATGGTTTTGGACGTATCGGACGTATGGTGTTCCGTCAAGCAATGTTACAAGAGGACTTAAACGTAGTAGCAATTAACGCAAGCTACCCAGTTGAAACGTTAGCACACTTAATTAAATATGATACAACGCACGGCGTATACGAAGGTACAGTAGAAACTGCCGAAAACGCATTAATCGTCAACGGTAAAGAAGTGAAAATCGTGAGCGAGCGTGACCCATTATTATTACCTTGGAAAGAGTTAAACGTTGATGTCGTGATCGAAGCAACAGGTAAATTCAACGAGCGTAGCGGTGCAGCAAAACATATCGAAGCGGGCGCGAAAAAAGTAATTTTAACAGCTCCTGGTAAAAACGAAGATATTACAGTTGTATTAGGTGTAAATGATGACAAGCTTGATTTATCAAAACATGAAATCATTTCAAACGCTTCTTGTACAACAAACTGTTTAGCACCAGTTGCTAAAGTGTTAAACGACGAGTTTGGCATCGTTAACGGTTTAATGACAACTGTACATGCGTATACAAATGACCAAAAGAACTTAGATAACCCACATAAAGATTTACGTCGTGCACGTGCATGTGCGCAATCAATTATCCCAACATCTACTGGTGCAGCAAAAGCATTACGCCTTGTGTTACCAGAATTAGATGGCAAAATTCACGGTATGGCATTACGCGTACCAACACCAAACGTGTCACTTGTTGACTTAGTTGTTGATGTTGAGCGTGACGTAACAGCTGAAGAAGTAAACGAAGCATTCAAAAAAGCAGCAGCTGGCAAAATGAACGGTATTTTAAACTTCACAATGGAGCCGTTAGTATCTTCTGACTTCAACACAACGAAGTATTCTTCTACAGTAGACGGTTTAACAACAATGGTATTAGGCGATCGCAAAGTGAAAGTAATCGCTTGGTATGACAACGAGTGGGGCTACTCTGCACGCGTTGTAGACTTAACACGTAAAATTGTGAATGAATTAGCAGCTGTACAAGCATAATTGTCGTAATTTCATACGATGACGCAACGAGCAGGAAGAAATGTTTTATTTCTTCCTGTTTTTTTGTCGTTATTTTGCATAATTATACTGTTTAATCATTTGTCATTCATTGTTCGTTCGCCATATTTTCAAGCGCTACTATTTATGGTAGAATAATAAGTTCTTAAAGCCTTTTTTACGTCACTTTGTGCGAACAACTAGACGAAAAAACGCATGTGTCCGATGAATATTTGATATAATAAACGTATGGAAATGACCAATACTGCATATATGAACATAAATTTGTAAGAAGAGCAGGAGAAAACGAATATGAGATGTCCCGCATGTCAACATAATGGGACGCGTGTTGTAGACTCTCGGCCGGTCGATGATAATAAAGAAATTCGTCGTCGTCGTGAATGTGAAGCATGCGCGTTTCGTTTTACAACATTTGAACGAATTGAAGAAACGCCGCTAATTGTCGTGAAAAAAGATGGTTCACGTGAAGAGTTTTCGCGTGAAAAAATTTTACGCGGTTTAATTCGTGCGTGTGAAAAGCGTCCGATTAGTTTAGAAGAATTAGAAAGCGTTGTGCACTTTATTGAAAATGAATTGCGTCGTCTTGGCCAATCCGAAGTGCAATCCGAAGCGGTTGGTGAAATGGCGATGGAGCGACTATCGATTATTGATGAAGTCGCTTACGTGCGCTTTGCTTCTGTGTATCGTCAATATCAAGATATTAATGTGTTTATTACGGAGCTAAAAGAGCTGCGTTTAAAACAACAACACAAAGAATAGAAAGGATGGAGACGAATGCATATTTTAAATGAACTGCACGCAACGGATTCGTATGAAATTCGTCTCCCTCACAACTTGTCGACGTATGAACGCCAATTGATCACGCTGTTTTATCAGCCGATTATTGGCGCGGATGCGGTAACGATGTATTTAACGATGTGGACCGAAGCGGAATACGAAACGGACTTACAAGTGCATTACTACTTAATGAATGTGCTTGGTCAACCGCTGCGTAAAATTTTTGAATCACGTGCAACGCTTGAAGCGATTGGCTTATTGCGTACTTTTTCAAAGCCTGCTGATACAGGGCAGCATTTTTTATATGAATTAGTACGCCCGTTAGATGCGGATAAATTTTTTAACGATCCGTTATTATCGATGTTTTTATTTAGCAAAATTGGGGAGCCCGCTTATCGAAAGCTACGCGCCCGTTTCATACGACCGAAGCGAGATGACGCATACCGTGAAGTAACGCGTTCATTTGTCGATGTATTTGTGCCGGTGCAATTAAACATGCCGCAAGATTTAGCGCAGCCACCGAAGTTGCAACAAGCAAATGGCTACCCGTTTTATTATACGAACTTTGATTTTACGTTGCTGCGTGCGGGGTTATCTGAGCAGCTCGTACCAGCCGCTGCATTAACGCAATCGGCAAAGGAGCTCATTGCGAAGCTTGCTTTTTTATATCAACTCACACCGCTTGATATGCAAAAGGTTGTCATTGCGGCACTCGATGAGCAAAATGAATTGCCGCATAAGCGATTAGTGCAAGAAGCGCGTGCCCATTATAAAATGACTAAATCAAAAGATATGCCGCTGCTCGAAAAGCGTATTCAGTTGCAGCCGCAAGAGGTAGCACCGGACAATCGCACGTTAACAAAAGATGAGCAAAAGCATTTGTATTGGGCGCAAACGTCGCCAATTGATGCGCTGCGCAACCTTTCAGGTGATAAGGAACCACCGCGTGCGACCGTTGAAATCGTTGAAGCGCTTGTACTGGAATACGGTCTTGAAATTCAAGTCGTCAATGCGCTTGTTGAATATGTCATGTTAACAACGGATATGAAGCTGCCGCGCAAATACGTTGAGACAATTGCTGGGCATTGGCAGCGCAAAAATGTCACGACGGCGCAACAAGCGATGGATTTAGCCCGTACAGAACATGATCAATACCGCGCGTGGAAAGAAAAAGATGCAACGAAAGCGACAACTGCGCGCAAGTATACACCAAAGCAAGGCTCAGTGCGTGTTGAGAAATTGCCGGACTGGTTTGAAACACGCCATGAGAAAACAGAAGAACAATTATCAAAAGAGCAAGAAGAAGAGCTGGAGGCAAAACGTCAACAGATGCTAGAAAGTTTAGGCTTAGCTGATGGAGAGGTGGGGCAATAATGGAACCGATTAATGAAGCGATGAAACGTGCAATGCCTGTCAGTTTTAAGGAGCGTTATGAACAACTGAAGCGAGAGATTTTAGAAGAGCCACGTATTCGGTCATTTTTGCTCGCGAATCGTGCGGAGCTAACAGAGGACGCGGTGAACCGTAGCATTCCGAAATTACAGGAATTTTTAAATCAAAGTGCAACATGTTGTGGAGCAAGTGAAACGGGAAGTTGTACGAATATGATGAATGGCATGATTCCTGAATTGTTTATCGTGCGCGGGACAATTGACATCCGTTATCGCGCATGTTCACAAAAAATAGTAGAGGAAGATCGCCGTAACATTTCGGATCGTATTGCGAGCATGTATATGCCAAAGGATGTATTAAACGGTAGATTAAAAGATTTAAAATTAGGGCCTACAAGAATGGATGTTTTTGAAAAAGTGGTCGCCTTTTTAAAAGCTACGCAATCAGGAAGCATGCCATCTAAAGGGTTATATATATACGGGAAATTCGGTGTAGGAAAATCATTTGTCATCGGCACGATTGCCAATGAATTAGCACATTTAGGCATTCAATGTGTCGTTGTATTTGTACCGGAGTTTTTAAGAGAGTTAAAAACAGCTATTGGAGACAATACGTTACAGCAAAAAATTGATTATGTAAAAAAAGCACCTGTACTCATGTTGGATGACTTAGGGGCGGAATCGTTAACAGCGTGGACGCGAGATGAAATTTTAGCAACGATTTTACATTACCGCATGAGCGAGCAATTGCCGACATTTATTACATCGAATTTTTCTTACGACGCACTAGAAGCGCATTTAACGCAAACGCAAAAAGGGGATCATGAGCCGATCAAAGCAGCGCGTATTATGGAACGAATTAAAGTGATCACAGAGCCGATTGAAATGCTCGGTGATAACCGCCGTGACTAATTTTTCGTAGTTGCATTTTTGCAAAAACGCGCGTATACTTTGGAAGTAATAAATACAATTATATGCGTTGAAAAGGACAACAAATATGTGCACCGCTTTATAAGAGAGGGAAGTCTCCGGCTGTAAGCTTCCTAAAGACGACATATATTTTACTACCTTGGAGCATCGGTCGGGCTAATCGATCGACGTTTAACAGTACGTTAACTGTCCGAGCTTCATTCAAAGCATATGCTTTGGAAGGAAGAAGGGTGGCACCACGAGCATACGCATCGTCCCTTTATAGGACGGTGCTTTTTTGTGTCCACTTCCACATTATTCAATTAAAAGGAGAGACTTGTATGTCAGACATGATTCAATTAACATTCCCTGATGGCGCTGTGAAGGAATTCGCAAAAGGTACATCAACATTAGACGTTGCTGGCTCTATTAGCCCAGGGTTAAAGAAATCAACATTAGCAGGGAAAATTAACGGTGTATTAATCGATGCGAAAACAGCAATCGAAGAAGATGGTGCAATTGAGATCATCACAAATAAATCGGATGAGGCGCTAGAAATTTTACGTCACTCAACAGCTCACTTAACAGCACAAGCGGTAAAACGTTTATTCCCAGATGCAAAGCTGGGCATTGGTCCAGTGATCGATTCTGGTTTCTACTATGACATCGATTCACCAACACCGATTACAGCAGAAGATTTACCAGCAATCGAAAAAGAGATGAAAAAAATCATCGCTGAAAACATCGAAATCGAGCGCAAAGTTGTATCGCGTGAAGAAGCGCGTGCAATCTATACAGAAGTAGGCGACGAGTACAAATTAGAGTTACTTGATGCAATTCCAGAAGGCGAAAAAGTATCGATTTACTACCAAGGTGATTTCTTTGACCTTTGTCGTGGTGTACACGTACCATCAACAAACAAACTAAAAGAGTTCAAGCTATTATCACTTGCGGGTGCTTACTGGCGCGGAAACTCAGATAACAAAATGTTACAGCGTATTTACGGTACAGCGTTCTTCACAAAAGACGAATTAAAGCATCATTTACAAATGCTTGAAGAAGCAAAAGAGCGTGATCACCGTAAAATCGGGAAAGAATTAGATTTATTTATGACAAGCCAAACAGTAGGTCAAGGGTTACCACTTTGGTTACCAAACGGTGCAACAATTCGTCGTACAATTGAGCGCTACATCGTTGATAAAGAGTTATCACTTGGCTACAAACATGTGTACACACCAGTACTTGGTTCGAAAACATTATACGAAACATCAGGTCACTGGGAGCACTATCAAGACGGCATGTTCCCGCCAATGGAAATGGATAACGAAACATTAGTGTTACGTCCAATGAACTGCCCTCACCATATGATGGTATTCAAAAACGGCTTGCACTCTTACCGTCACTTACCAATTCGCATTGCTGAATTAGGAATGATGCACCGCTATGAAATGTCAGGTGCGGTATCAGGCTTACAACGTGTACGCGGGATGACGTTAAACGATGCGCACATTTTCGTACGTCCAGACCAAATTAAAGCGGAATTTAAAAAAGTAGTGGAGTTAATTCTTGAAGTATATAAAGACTTCGACTTAAATGACTTCTCATTCCGTCTTTCTTACCGCGATCCGAACAACAAAGAGAAATATTTCGATGACGATCAAATGTGGGAAACAGCGCAAGCGATGTTAAAAGAAGCAATGGACGAATTAGGGTATGACTACTTTATCGCAGAAGATGAAGCGGCATTCTACGGTCCGAAATTAGACGTACAAGTGAAAACAGCGATTGGTAAGGAAGAAACATTATCAACAGCACAACTTGACTTCTTATTACCACAACGTTTCGATTTATCATACATCGGTGAAGATGGTCAACCACAACGTCCAGTTGTTATTCACCGCGGTGTTGTATCAACGATGGAGCGTTTCGTTGCGTTCTTAATCGAAGAGTACAAAGGTGCCTTCCCAACATGGTTAGCACCAGTACAAGCAACGGTTATTCCAGTATCAAACAGCGTTCATTATGATTACGCACGTGAAGTGGTAGAGAAACTACAAGCAGCGGGCGTACGCGTTGAAATGGATGACCGTGAAGAAAAATTAGGTTATAAAATCCGTGAATCTCAAATGAAGAAAATCCCGTACATGTTAGTATTAGGGGATAAAGAAGTGGAAGAGGGCGCTGTCAACATTCGTCGTTACGGCTCTAAAGACTCTGAAACAGTACCGTTTGAGCAATTCTTAGCAAACATTAAAGCTGAAATTACTAAATAATCGTTAAAAATCCGATTCGCGTTCGTGCGAATCGGATTTTTTTATGATGCTATTAAACGGTAAAGTGACGCAGTTTCGTATCAAGCTCCGTTGCATTTTGTTGCATCGTTTCGGTCGTCTCTTGAATGCGCTCTAAATCATGCGCTTGCGATTGGACCGCTGTCGCTGCATTTGTTAGCTGTGACGATGAATGAACGATGCTCGTTGAAATTTGTGTAATCGATGCAGATACTTGTTGCGACGATGCTGAAATGTCTTCGATTTGTTCGTGAATTGAAGAAATGGAATGATTCAGCGTTTGGAAAGATGTCCCTGCGTAGTGCAGCTCTTCGACACTTTGCTCGACGGTTTGTAAGCTGTTTTTAACGGCCGTTTCGACATTTGATGTATCGCGGCGAATATCAGCTGTCAACGAGACGATTTGTTCTGCGGCTACTTTCGATTGCTCGGCTAATTTTCGCACTTCATCTGCGACAACTGCAAAACCTTTTCCGTGCTCACCAGCGCGCGCAGCCTCAATTGATGCGTTCAGTGCTAATAAATTCGTTTGATCGGTAATGCTCGTAATGATGTGTGACATTTCTTCGATTTGTGCAGATTGTGCCGCAAGCTTATCAATTAACGCATTTGTGAGCTTCGTTGTTTCCAGTACACCATGAACGTTTTGCTCGGCCGTTGTAATGCTTTCGACACCAGATGCGGCAATCGAGGCGGCTGTGGATGCGACATCAAACACATCGTGTGTTGCATTCTCAATGCGGTGAATCGCTTGGGCCGTTTCTTCCATTAACTTTCAACGGCAGATTTTTCCTCAATAATATAGCGCTCTAAATCTTTCGTATATTCAATTTGTGGCAAGCCTTGCTGAATCGTTTCTCCATAAATAAGATCCACTACTTTTAATAAAGCAAAGCTTACAATACAAGCAATTACGGTTAGCGCAATTAGCAATTGAAAGGAGCGGCGTAATTTATGTTTGATCGACATCGTGTTTCCTCCTCTATAGATGAGATAAAGTGGTTCTTCACCAAAACTAGTGGATTGCTTTTCTTGTCGCGGCACATCATACATTTGAAAAAATAAATGAAAAATAGTTGACGCATGTATCCATCCGTGATAGGATAGTAAAGGTTAAAGAATACAAGTTTGTGACAAGTAGAGGCTGCCCGCTTCTCACCTGCGTCTGACACATTATATGTTGTTGACAGGTTGACACGTTGAATTGATTACGCACAAGTGTGCGTATACACATATAGCGGGCGGACATCTAAAATGTCCGTCCTTTTTTTATGGAAATGCGGACGCTGAAGATGATCCGTTCAACATCGGGTAACATATACTCACACATCGGTATTCGCGACTACTACTTGGAGGTGGATTACTATTAGCAAAGACATGTATGTAAACGAAGGCATCCGCGCACGTGAATTACGTTTAATCGATCATCAAGGTGAACAATTAGGGGTTAGAACACGTAACGAAGCGCTAGAAATTGCTGCTCGTGCAAACTTGGATCTTGTCCTTGTGGCCCCTCAAGCCAAGCCACCAGTCGCTCGTATCATGGACTATGGTAAATTTAAATTTGAGCAGCAAAAGAAAGACCGTGAAATTCGTAAAAATCAAAAGGTGATCAACCTGAAGGAAGTTCGTCTGAGCCCTTCAATTGATGAGCATGATTTCCAAACGAAATTACGTAATGCGATCAAGTTCCTTGAAAAAGGCGACAAAGTGAAAGCATCTTTACGTTTCAAAGGTCGTGCTATTACACATAAAGACATCGGTCAACGTGTATTAGATCGTTTTGCTGAAGCTTGTGCTGAAGTATCGACGGTTGAATCTAAACCGAAGATGGAAGGACGTAGCATGTTCTTAGTTCTTGCACCAAAGAACGAGAAATAATATTCATTTGATTTAGGAGGAAATTGACATGCCAAAAATGAAAACTCACCGTGGCGCTGCAAAGCGTTTCAAAAAAACTGGTACTGGTAAATTAAAATTTGACCGTGCTTATGGTAGCCACTTATTCGCTAACAAGTCTACAAAAGCTAAGCGTCACTTACGTAAAGCGAAAGTTGTTACTTCTGGTGACTTCAAACGCATCCGTACTTTATTAACTTACATGAAGTAATTTCGTCTCGATATTCAGATCGGACACAAAACAAAAAATACAACATAATTCAAAAGAATTAGCAGGAGGTAATTGCTATGCCACGCGTAAAAGGCGGAACAGTAACACGCGCTCGTCGCAAAAAGGTTTTAAAATTAGCTAAAGGTTATTATGGTTCAAAACATACTTTATACAAAGTAGCTAACCAAGCAGTAATGAAGTCAGGTTCTTATGCATACCGTGACCGTCGTCAAAAGAAACGTGATTTCCGTAAATTATGGATCACTCGTATCAACGCAGCTGCACGCATCAACGGTTTATCTTACTCTCGTTTAATGCACGGCTTAAAAGTTGCTGGTATCGAAGTTAACCGTAAAATGTTAGCTGACTTAGCAGTAAACGACGCTGCAGCATTCGCTCAATTAGCAGATGCAGCTAAAAACGCTGTTAAATAATTAACGCTTATAAAAGACTGATGGAGCAATCCATCAGTCTTTTTTTGTACGCTGTTGTACACTAAATGAAAAAGGAGCTGTTGCTGATTGTTTAATGGAACGTTAGTATTTGTCATCATTATGTCGATCGTGCTATGTGCGTTAATGGCCTACGATAAAGAACGTGCGAAGAAGAACGAATGGCGCGTAGCAGAACGCACATTAATGATCATGGCGATCTTTGGCGGTGCGCTTGGGGGCGTGCTTGGCATGTATTTATTTCGTCATAAAACAAAGCATAATCAATTTGCGTTTGGCTTTCCGTTACTTGCTGCCATTCACGTATTTTTGCTCGTCCGCTTAGCGGCAATGTAAGGTAAAAAGGGACTCCGCTTGTTACGGGTCCCTTTTTACTGTGTTAATAAGTGTTCAATTGTACTTTTCCAATTAATTTGCGCATGCGGATAATGCGTATGAATTTTTTGTTCTAACAGTAAAAAGTCGTCACGTGTAAAGCCTTGTAGCTGTAAATCATCGACGACATGAATAAAAATGGACGCAACGGCAAATGTACCGTTCACCTCGCCAATATACTTTTCCCCTTCAAACAATGCGCCTTTATACGTCATAAAGAGGTTTCTATGCGCATGATTCACATCGTCTAATAAATAAAATGTGCCTTTCTTTTGCGCAGCATCGAGCTGGCGCTTCGGATGAAATAAAAAGCGTAGCGTGACGTAAATTACATATAAAAGAAGCGCAATGATGACAACTTGAAACAATAATACGATCATAGGTAAACCTCCTTTTACGGTACGTATATAGAAAAATAGTACTTCACTTATCATACGGATTCATATGTAAAAAGTTTCAAAAAATTGCGCAACAATTTTGTTTGTTCCAATAGTTACTACTACTCAAATATATGGTCGTGCATTATAATGAAGAAGGAAAACTATTTAGGAGGTCGAAATAATATGGACCAAACATTACAAATGTTAAAAGAATTAACGGATGCAAACGGGATTCCAGGCAATGAACGTGCACCACGTGACGTCATGAAGCGCCACATTGAGCCGTTTGCGGATGAACTTGAATATGATAATTTAGGTGGCTTAATCGCGAAAAAAGTTGGGGACGAAAACGGACCGAAAATTATGGTAGCTGGTCACTTAGATGAAGTTGGCTTCATGATCACGCAAATTGATGAGCGTGGCTTTTTAAAATTCCAAACAGTTGGCGGCTGGTGGGGGCAAGTAATGCTTGCACAGCGCGTAACTGTCACAACGCGTAAAGGTGAGGAAATTATCGGTGTGATTGGCTCAAAACCACCGCATATTTTACCTGCAGAAGTGCGCAAAAAGCCAGTCGATATTAAAGACATGTTCATTGATATCGGTGCAGCGAGCAAGGAAGAAGCGATGTCTTGGGGCGTTTTACCAGGCGACATGGTGACACCATATTTCGAGTTCAATGTGATGAAAAACGAAAAACATTTACTTGCAAAAGCATGGGATAACCGCATTGGTTGTGCAATTGCGATTGAAGTATTACGTCGCTTAAAAGATGAAAAGCATCCAAACATTGTATACGGCGTTGGCACAGTACAAGAGGAAGTCGGCTTACGCGGTGCGAAAACAGCGGCACATAAAATTAAGCCGGACATCGGTTTTGCAGTCGATGTTGGTATTGCAGGGGATACACCAGGTGTAACAGCGAAGGAATCGACATCGAAAATGGGTGCCGGTCCACAAATCGTCATTTTTGACGCGTCGATGGTCGCGCATACAGGCTTACGTGATTTCGTCATTGATACAGCGGAAGAGCACAACATTCCGTATCAATTTGAGGCGATTGCGGGTGGCGGTACAGATGCTGGGTCGATCCATATTACAGCAAACGGTGTCCCATCGTTAGCGATCGGTGTGGCAACGCGCTACATTCACTCACATGCCGGTATTTTACACCGTGATGACTTTGACAATGCCGTGAACTTAATTGTAGCAGTGATTAAAAAGTTAGATAAAGAAGCCGTAAACGAAATTATTTTCGGTTAATGGCGAATGAGCGCTCATACATCATGTATGAGCGTTTTTTTATGCGTGCTATATGAATGGGATGAAATATAGATTGAATGTCCTTTATTCGTTGAATGTATATTTAACACATAAATATGCAATAATGAACGATGAGGTGTATGAAAATACATATTCGACCTCTTTTTGCTGTTTCATGCGAAAATTTTCTTTCTTTTCAATAAAATTAAAATAAACATAATTATTCACTTGATTTTATAAAAATACATATGTATAATGAAGTTAACATTAAGCAATGCAAGGAGCGTTTACAATGAAACTATTAGAGGAAGTGCAGCTAAAGCCAGTAACGAGCTTAAAAGGTAAAGACTTACTAACGCTTTTAGACTATACATCAGAAGAAGTACAAAACTTAGTAACACTTGCAACACAATTAAAAACGTTAACAAAAGCAGGGAAATGCCCGCGTTTATTAGAAGGTAAAACATTAGGGATGATCTTTGAAAAAAGCTCTACACGTACACGCGTGTCATTCGAAGTTGGAATGCAGCAACTAGGCGGCTACGGAATGTATATGAATGCACGTGATATGCAAATCGGTCGTGGTGAGCCAATTTCAGATACTGGGAAAGTATTATCAGGATACTTAGACGGCATTATGATTCGTGCAAACTCACATGAAATGGTGAAAGAGCTTGCAGAACACGCGTCAATTCCAGTCATCAACGGTTTAACAGACATTTTCCATCCTTGCCAAGCGCTTGCGGATTTAGAAACAATCGCTGAAAACAAAGGCGACTTAAAAGGGCTGAAAATTGCGTATGTCGGCGATGGTAACAACGTCGCACATTCATTAGTGATCGCAGCTGCGCACGTAGGTATGCACGTAGCAGTAGCAACACCACCAGGGTATGAATGTGATGCTGATGTCATGGACCGTGCACAAAAAATTGCCGATGCAAATGGCAGCACGATTACATTAACGCACGACCCAGTGGAAGCTGTGAAAGATGCCGATGCGGTCTATGCGGATGTATGGACATCAATGGGACAAGAAGAGGAGACGCAAAAGCGTTTAATTGATTTCAAAGAGTACCAAATTAACGATGAGCTTGTCGCGCACGCAAAAGCAGATTACATGTTCTTGCATTGCTTGCCAGCACACCGTGAAGAAGAAGTAACGTCTTCAGTTATTGATGGGCCAAACTCATACATTTTTGAGCAAGCGGAAAACCGTTTACACGCACAAAAAGCAGTACTTATTTCAATTTTAGGATAGACATAATGCTTTCGTTGTTGTGAAGCGGCGAGCTTAGCATATAGAAGTGGTAAGGGAAGGAGACTCGCGGAACTTACATGCTTCACCGGAAGGACAAACCAAGATGGGGGCGTCCTTCAAAGGCGAATCGCTACGGGTTGTGGCGTTTTGACTTCACTCATAAGCGCGACAAAAGCTATCAAGATGGGTAGCGTCGTCGCTACATAGGAACCGCACACTGGGAGACGCTGGTGTGCGGTTTATTTTTATGCGCGTTCAAGCATGCGTTCAAGCGATAAGCGTGCAAGTGCTGCAGTACGTTCGTCGACAGTAATGACGTTGCCTTCTTCACCGTTAATGATGCGCTCAAGCGTCCATAGTAAATGCGGTAAATCAATGCGGTTCATCGTTAAGCACGGACACATGTTTTCATTTAACGATATAATCGTTAAATCAGGGTGCTGTGCGATGAGGCGCTTTACTAAATTCATTTCGGTGCCGATTGCCCATGCGGAGCCAGCAGGTGCTGCATGAATCGTATCAATAATATATTTCGTCGAGCCACAATCATCTGAAGCGGCAACGACTTCGTGACTACATTCAGGATGGACGAGGATGCGCATTGTCGGGTGTGTTTGGCGCAGCTTCTCCACATGGTGGATCGTAAACCCCTCATGCACAGAGCAATGACCTTTCCATAAAATGACCTTTACATCCTCAATTGGACAATGTGCTTCAAGCTCATTTGTTTGTGGGTTCCATACCGCCATTTGTTCGAGTGGTACGCCTAAATCAAACGCTGTATTGCGTCCTAAATGTTGATCAGGTAAAAATAACAAACGCTCTTTTTGCGTAAATGCCCATGCGACCATTTTTTTTGCATTTGACGATGTAACACAAGCGCCGCCATGTTTGCCAGTAAATGCCTTAATCGCAGCTGTTGAGTTGACGTATGTGAGCGGAATGATCGTATCGCCAAACAGCTGCTGTAAAGTCTCCCATGCGTGCTCGGTTTCATAAATAGTGGCCATGTCTGCCATTGAGCAACCCGCGCGCAAATCCGGTAAGTAAACGCGTTGTTCCTTCGTCGTCAGCATGTCGGCCGTTTCAGCCATAAAATGAACGCCACAAAATACGATATGTTCCGCTTCTGTATTCGCTGCAGCGACTTGCGCAAGCTGCAATGAATCACCTGTTGCGTCGGCAAATTGAATGACTTCATCTTTTTGATAATGATGGCCTGGAATGAATAGTTTCGTGCCAAGTTGTGCGCGAATATCGCGAACGCGCGTCTCCATTTCTAAAACAGATAGCGTGCGATAATGCGCCGGAAGTAATGTTGGTTGTTGTGCAATCATTAGTATGGTGCTCCTTTCAGTTGAACGCGTGCGCTAATATCAAATGCTTGGGCGGAGTGTGTAAGTTGCCCGAGTGAAATCCATTGCACGCCGCTTGCTGCAAAATGTGGAATGGTATCGATCGTAATGCCACCGGAGGCTTCAGTTGCAATATGTGCTGGTACAAGCGGTAACCAGCGCGCAATGTCTTGCGGTGTACAGTTATCGAACATAATAATATCCGCTCCTGCCTCTACTGCTTCAAGCAGCTGTTCTTTCGTTTCAATTTCTACTTCAATTTTTACGGTATGCCCAAGCTTTCGTTTGACGTGCTGTACCGCTGCATAAATACCACCAGCAAAAGCGATATGGTTATCCTTTAACATCACAGCGTCATACAGTCCACTGCGATGGTTAAATGCACCGCCTACACGCACCGCATATTTATCGAGCATGCGTAATCCAGGCATCGTTTTTCGCGTGTCGCAAATTTTCGCATTTGTACCAGCCGTTTGCTTTACAGCAATTTGTGTTAACGTCGCAATCGCACTGAGGCGCTGTACGAGGTTTAACACGACGCGCTCAGCCGTTAATAAACTGCGGATGGCGCCGTGCACGTGGGCAATCACATCACCTTGTTGGAGTGTATCACCGTCTTGTTTTAACAGCTCTACATGCAGCGAGCGGTCGTATGTTAAAAAGCCGTGTTCAATGATGAGCGCGCCGCAAAAAATACCATGTTCCTTTGCGTATAACGTATATGTACCTTGTTCTTTTGCATCGAAAATAAGCTCGCTTGAAAGATCGCCATCGCCAATGTCTTCATGGAAAAACTGCCTCAGCATGTCCGTTAGTTTTAGCTGATTCATGAAAATCCTCCTTACAAAATAAAGTTTACAGTTGTCTTGACACCTATCTTTACATAAAATGAATAGTTAGACAAGCACAAATTTAAGGGGTGGGTCGATGATTTATTTAGATTTTGCTGCAACGACGCCGATGCTTCCACAAGCAATCGAAGCGTATGCACAAGCGGCAACGCAGTTATATGGCAATAGCGCAAGTTTGCATGATGCAGGTGGGGCAGCAAGTGCGTACGTCGAAGCGGTGCGCCGTCAACTTGCGATGAAGCTACAAGTGTCGGTTGATGGCATTACGTTTACAGGCAGTGGCACGGAAGCGAATACGCTCGCCATTTGTGCGCTCGCCCTTTCGCAAAAGAAGCGTCATATCATTACGTCATATGCGGAACATACGTCGGTGCAAGCAGCGATGCATTATTTGCAGCAGCACGGTTTTACGATTGCACGCCTGCCATTTACGGAACAAGGCGTCGTTGATGTAGCGCAAGTGGAAGCGGCCATTACGCCAAATACAGCGCTCATTTCCGTGCAACATGTGAACTCAGAAATTGGCACGATTCAGCCTGTGGTACAACTTGCGGCCCTTGCTAAAAAATATGATGTGTTATATCACGTCGATTGTGTGCAGTCGTTTTGTAAAATCGACGTGCCAAGCGATGTCGATGCCATTACCGTATCCGCGCATAAAATTGGCGGACCGCGTGGCGTCGGTGCGATGTATATTAACCCGCGTCGTCGCACCGTACCGCTATTTCCGGGAATGACGCATGAACGCGGACTTCGCGGCGGCACACAAGACGTGCCAAGCATTGTGGCGTTCGGTGCTGCGATGGCATATTATACGTATGATCTAGACGTACAGTGGGCGTTGCGCCGCACGTTACAGGAGACGTTATCATCACACGTTACGTGGATTGAAGGACCGAGAAAGCATCAGCTACCGAGCATTGTCGGCGTATGTATAGAAGGGATTGAAGGGCAGCTCGCGATGCTGCAGTGTAACGCTGCGCAAATTGCGATTTCTACTGGAAGTGCTTGCGACATCACGAGCGCATCCGGCACGAAGGCGATTATAGCGATGGGAAAAACGTTTGATGAAGCGCGTCAATTTTGCCGCATTTCAATGGGCATGACGACGTGTCATGAGCACATCATTGCGTGTAGTGATGCATTAAATTCTTTAATTCGGTCGCGTCATGCTGTACAATAGGAGATTATGAACAAAAAGGACGGTACGACATGAAACGAATTGAATCAACACAAAACGCGCAAGTAAAGGCGTGGAAAAAGCTTGCACAATTACGTAAAGAGCGTGAAAAAATGGGCGAGTACATCATCGAAGGTTTCCATTTAGTCGAGGAAGCATTAAAGAAAAAAGACGACATTTTACATTTAATCGTCACGGACGGTGTCGACTTACCGATGCTTTGGGATATTGACGATGTACAGATCGTGGAAGTAACAGAGCCAGTTGCGAAAGAGCTTGCAGAAACGGAAAAAACACAAGGTGTATTTGCGCATATGCGTCAAGCGGAGCATACAGAAATGGAAATGGCGAGCTGGAAGAAGTTTTTATTAGTGGACGCCGTACAAGACCCAGGCAATATTGGCACGATGATTCGTACAGCGGATGCAGCGGGCATTGACGCCGTTATTTTAGGAAAAGGTACAGCGGATCTTTACAATGCGAAAACGTTGCGTTCAGCACAAGGGTCACACTTCCACATTCCAGTTGTGCGCGGCGATTTAAACGAGTGGGTAGATCGCTTACAAGACGATGGCATTTCGGTATATGGAACAGCACTTGAACATGCGGTGCCGTTTACAGATGTCAAGACAGATGGCTCGTTTGCGTTAATCGTCGGGAATGAAGGTTCAGGCATTACGCCGCAAATTTTAGCGAAAACAGATCAAAACGTTATCGTGCCGATCAAAGGGCAAGCGGAATCGTTAAACGTTGCTGTTGCTACAGGGATTTTACTGTACGCATTTGCGTAATTTTCGTTGAAAGTCATTTTATTGTGCAGTATAATGACAACTAATTGAATGAAAACAATAAATGCATTGACCGGGAAGAGTACTGTAATGCCGCATCAACTAGGGAGTAAAAGCCATGACTGGAAGCTTTTATGATGACGATTACACGAAGTTCACCCCGCTACGCAGCATGGCAGAAAAGTTATGCCGGTGATGAGCCGTTACGTAAATGAAGTGATTGTGGCAACACAATAACTAGGGTGGTACCGCGAAATAGTCCTCGTCCCTTTTTTAGGGGCGAGGTTTTTTTATTGAATCGTCTACGCATGTAGACAACGATGTTGAAGGAGGCAATTTTTACATGGAAGCGCAATTACAACAATTAGAGCAAGAAGTGCTAGCGAAGATCGAAGCAGCTGCTGATTTAAAGGCACTAAACGATGTGCGTGTTGCATATTTAGGGAAAAAAGGTCCGATTACGGATTTATTAAAAGGCATGGGGAAACTATCGCCAGAGGAGCGTCCGAAAATGGGTGCGCTTGTGAACACTGTGCGTGAACGCATTACAGAAAAACTAGAAGCGAAAAAAGCGTTACTCGAAGAAGCAGCGATTACAGCGCAGCTTGAGAGCGAATCAATTGACGTATCATTACCAGGTCGTCCAGTAGCAGTTGGGAACCGTCACCCATTAACGCGTGTAATTGAAGAAATCGAAGACTTATTCATCGGCATGGGGTATGAAATTGCAGAAGGCCCAGAAGTAGAAAAAGACTACTACAACTTCGAAGCAATGAACTTACCAAAAGGTCACCCAGCACGCGACATGCAAGATTCATTCTACATTTCTGAAGAAACATTATTACGTACGCATACATCACCTGTACAAGCGCGTATGATGGAAAAGAAAAAAGGCGAAAACATTCGCATGATCTGCCCAGGGAAAGTATTCCGTCGTGATAACGATGACGCAACACACTCTCACCAATTTATGCAAATTGAAGGGTTAGTGATCGAAGAAAACATTTCGATGAGCGATTTAAAAGGCACACTTGATGCGTTAGCGAAAAAAATGTTCGGTGCTGAGCGTGAAATTCGTCTACGCCCATCATTCTTCCCGTTCACAGAGCCTTCAGTAGAGGTTGACGTATCGTGTCATAAGTGCGGAGGCAAAGGCTGTAACGTATGTAAGTCAACAGGTTGGATTGAAATTTTAGGTGCTGGTATGGTGCATCCGAACGTGCTTGAAATGGCTGGCTATGATTCGAAAAAAGTATCAGGCTTCGCATTCGGCATCGGCGCAGAGCGTATCGCAATGTTAAAATACGGGGTGGATGATATTCGTCATTTCTACACAAATGATGTACGTTTCTTAGAGCAATTCCACCGCACAGAACAGTAGGAGGCACAACAATGTTAGTATCATTAAACTGGTTAAAACAATATGTGAATACACAAGATTTATCAAATGAAGAATTAGCAGAGCGCATTACGCGTTCAGGGATCGAGGTTGATGCAATTATCGACCGCGCTTCGGGCATTCAAAACGTTGTCGTAGGCTACGTGGAATCAAAAGAAAAGCACCCAGAGGCAGATCGTTTAAACGTATGTCAAGTAAACGTTGGCGAAGACGGCATCCAACAAATCGTTTGCGGTGCACCGAACGTTGATGCAGGTCAAAAAGTAATCGTTGCACGTCCAGGAGCGAAATTACCAGGCGGCATTAAAATTAAAAAATCAAAGCTACGTGGTCAAGAATCAAACGGCATGATTTGTTCATTACAAGAGCTTGGCATTGAAGGTCGCGTTGTACCGAAAGCTTACGCAGAAGGCATTTACGTATTACCAGAAGATGCGGAAGTAGGCAGCGATGCGCTTGCATACTTAGGCTTACGTGACACCGTGTTAGAGCTTGGGTTAACACCAAACCGCTCAGACGCTTTATCAATGTTAGGTGTTGCATACGAAGTAGCAGCTATTTTAAGCGAAGACGTGACGTTACCAGAAGTAGCGTATACAGCGTCTACTGAAAAAGCAGCAGACGTGTTAAAACTACGCGTGGATGCGATCGATGCGAACCCAATGTACGCAGCAAAAGTCATTAAAAACATTAAAGTGCAAGCGTCACCAATGTGGTTACAAGAGCGTTTAATGGCAGCGGGCGTACGTCCACATAACAACGTAGTCGATATTACAAACTACGTATTAATGGAGTACGGTCAACCACTTCACGCGTTTGACTATGATAAATTAGCAACAGGTGAAATCGTTGTTCGCTATGCACAAGACGGTGAAACGATGACGACACTAGATGACCAAGAGCGCACGTTAAAGGCGAACAACTTAGTGATCACAAACGGCCAAACGCCACAAGCGATCGCAGGTGTTATGGGCGGTGCAGAATCAGAAGTATCAGAAACGACAACAACAGTTGTGTTAGAATCAGCATACTTCAACCCGTTATCAGTGCGTCAAACATCTAAAGAAGTCGGTTTACGTTCAGATTCATCAGCGCGCTTTGAAAAAGGTGTTGACCCGAACCGTGTGCTAGCAGCGGCAGAGCGTGCAGCACAATTATTAGCAGAGCTTGCCGGTGGTGAAGTGTTAGATGGTACAGTGCTTGTCGATGAGTTAGATAAAACACCAGCACGCGTTGTCGTGTCACCAGACTTCATTAACGGTCGCCTTGGCATGAAAATTTCATTAGAAGAAATGTTAGACATTTTAAACCGTCTACAATTTGATGTGGAAGCGGCAAATGGCGTATTAATTATTGATGCCCCAACGCGTCGTCAAGACATTAAAATTGAAGAAGACATCGTCGAAGAAATCGCACGTCTTTACGGCTACGATGAAATTCCAACGACATTACCAGCATCGAATACACCAGGACGTTTATCGCCATACCAAGCGGCACGTCGTACAGTGCGCAACCATTTAGAAGGTGTAGGTCTTTACCAAGCGGTGACGTATTCATTAACGTCTGCAGCACTTTCTCAAAAGTTTGCGTTACAAGCGGAGGACACAACGCGTTTATTAATGCCGATGTCTGAAGAGCGTTCAACATTACGTCAAAGCTTAATTCCGCATTTATTAG
Organism: Caryophanon sp.; assembly: GCA_018384745.1. Classification (GTDB taxonomy): domain Bacteria; phylum Bacillota; class Bacilli; order Bacillales_A; family Planococcaceae; genus Caryophanon. The sequence goes on from JAHAYH010000137.1 coordinate 98,447, forward strand.
AAGCGGCCGCTTACAACGTTGCACGTTCTCAAGAAAACGTCGCATTATACGAAATTGGTTCTGTATTTTTAGGGCAAACAGCGGAAGAATTACCGCGCGAAGTTGAGCACGTAGCAGCGGTGATGACAGGTAAATGGGTCGATCACGCATGGCAAGGTGAGAAGAAGCCTGTAGACTTCTTCGTCTTAAAAGGAATTATAGAAAGCGTATTTGAAAAATTAGGCTTAGCGTCTCGCGTATCATTTGTGAAAGCACAAATGGATGGTTTACACCCAGGACGTACAGCGGCAATTTTATTAGACGGTGAGCAAGTCGGTATCATTGGTGGCTTACACCCTCAAGAACAAAAAGCATTAGATTTAAAAGAAACGTACGTAATGGAAATGAACTTAGCGGCCATTTTAGCGGCACAAACGGACGTTTTAACATATAAAGCTGTTCCTCGTTTCCCAGCGATGACACGTGACGTAGCGCTTGTATTAAACCGCGACACAGCGGCAGGCGAAATCGTAGCCATCATCGAAAAAGCGGGCACGAAGTTATTAAAAGACGTAACGGTATTTGACGTATACGAAGGGGATAAAATGGAAGTAGGTAAAAAGTCAGTTGCCTTCTCATTAACATTCTTTGACCCAGAGCGTACATTAACGGTGGAAGAAGTGGAAGCAGCATACAATAAAGTCGTTGCAGCACTTGCGGAAGCTGGCGCAGAAGTACGATAACAATCATGAAGAAACCGACGATGTTAGCGATTGCTAGCATTGTCGGTTTTTTTATACCCCTTTGTAACGATGAAACAAAAGTATTTCAAATGATATTTCTTTTTTAAGGAATATTTTCTTAATAAAGGGCTCTTCACCATAACATGGGGTTGCTTTTCACGTCGAGGCAGGCTTTCCGCGGGCGTGGAGGCGAACATGATGTTCGTCATAAGGGCGGTGCCAT
>JAHAYH010000093.1 GCA_018384745.1 Caryophanon sp.
CGCCAATTGCAAGAATAAATTGAACACTTACCATAACATCTGGTAGATTTTGACTATCTACGCCGGTAAATGCGGTCAAGTTCGGTGTCAAAGTACTCTTCTGGAGTCTTGTAGTTTAAGATCTTCCGAGGAAGAGAGTTGCACCATACTTCGATCTTAGCAATATCTTCCACACTGTACTTATCCATCCGATCTCCCTTGGGAATATAGCGTCTGATAAGCCCGTTGTGCCGTTCTACGCTGCCTTTATCACAGGATGTATAAGGGTGAGCGTAGTACACAAGAGTCTTGGAAACTTGCTCAAGATCGGATAGATCTGCGAACTCAGATCCATTGTCGGTTGTGATAGACTTAAAGATTTGATTCCATTTGGATCCGTAGTACTCTCGAAGCTTATCAAATGCCTTCATAACGCTAGCTGAGGTCTTATCCTCAATCTTGATCATGAAGAAGCGACGTGTCTTTCGTTCACACAGAGTAAGCAGCACATCATCATCCTTGGTCTTGTGTCCAAGAACCAGATCGCATTCCCAGTGTCCAAAGTCCTTACGGGTATCGATTCTAGGACTGCGGTCATCGATGCTTCTGCCTAGAATGCGCTTGTTTGCACGAGCACGACGAGCCTTGGTATTGCGCTTTACCTTTTCTGGGAGGTCGATGTTCTTGATCTCCATAAGGCCAAGGTCAACGTAGTTGTACAGAGTCTTGGTAGACACGACCTGATCCTTTGGGAAGATACCTTCGGCTAAAGCATAGCCAACGCAGGCATCAAGAGACCAGCCTCGCTTATGGAAGCAGTGGGAAACATAGTTGATGAACTTGCTTCGACGAAGGAACAAGCTCTTACGGCCGCATTCACGCCTATGGCGCTCGTAAGTCATTTGCCCCTTGGCAGCTTTGTATCGTTTCACATTGCCAGTATAAAGGGATACGGTGCCTCTTTTGAGCTCATATCCGATTGTACTTGGCGAGCAGTTGAGTTCTCTAGCAATGGCACGATTTGAGCAGCCAATGGAATGCATTACTTGAATTGTAATTCGGTCATCCTTCGAAAGGTGCTTTCCCTTTTGGTGTGGTTTAGTGTTAGAATATGAATGATCCATTTTAACCTCTCTAGAAATGTTTTGTGGTAATTCATATTCTACCAGAAGGTTGAAATGGATTTTTTGTGCTCTAATCTAGTAAAAACGATTTTCACTTACTGGATCGGAACAGTGTTCAATTTGATTTTACAATTGGCGAATTGAAGTTTTTGTAAAAAAATGTAAATTTCGCTTTAATTTACTGCAATAATCCTCTTCTATAATACAGTTTGTTAAGTAAATTAAAAATGACTTTTTAAATATCACTAGTGTAACATGATTACCATTTAATTATTACTAAATTTAAACTTAAAAGGAGTAAACACTTTGACACACAAGAAGGGAATTCCAACAGCGCTTATTGTATTATTAGGCTTTGGCTTTTTAACTAATTCAGTTACCACTTCCCAGGCAGCTGATCAAGATACCAATTTTAATGTGTCTAAAAGCCTAGTTGAAAATACCATTAAACCAACTCTCCTAAGTAAAAAGTTCAAAGAAGATCAAATAAAAGAAGAAAAGGAAAATAAGTTAGCCGATATCAAGTTTGAAGAAAAAAGACTTGGTCAAGAAAACCCAAATTCCGAATTAGATAACTAAAACTTTACAAACAACAGTTGCAGTTACGGGCTAAAATCACTAAGATAGAATCATCAACAGATATACTAAAAAAAGCAGTTAGCATTTCGCTAGCTGCTTTTTACTTAATTACCATCCCATGGAATAGTGTCAGAATCTTTGGCATAAATCACATAATTTCTGAAGTCTTCTGGATCATTCCAATTTAAACCTTGCTGCAGACTATTTTGTCTTGTTTCTTGGTTATGGAGTTTTTCCTGTTTTAATCCTAAACTAGAACGAACTAAATCCGATACGCGTTGTAGTTCCTTTGTAGAGGCCACTTGCATCGCTGCCGCTCCAATCCAAACATTATGTCCTTGAATATAGCCACTCTTAATATTCTGAGTACATCCGCGATAATTCATTGCAATTGAAAGCATATCATCAAAAGTCAGATTAGTTTTAACATACTTGGCAAAGACCTTAAGAATCTTGCGATAGTTAGTGATTGAATTAACTGACATCCCTTTACGTACAATGTCATTAATTACCTGTCTTTGTCTCATTTGTCGACCGTAATCACCTTTCGGATCTTCTTTACGCATCCGCACATAGTCTAAGGCCTCTTTGCCATTTAAGTGCTGTTTTCCCTTCTTAAAATGCGTGTGATAAGTAAAGGTAAATGGTACATTAACATCTACTCCGCCCAAAGCTTCTACCATACTTTCTAGAGCCTTCATATTAACTTCCATATAGTAGTTAACTGGTGTATTTAAAAGTGCTTTTACTGTCCGAGTTGCTCCTTTGCTTCCGCCAACTTGATAAGCAGAGTTAACCCGGAACATGTAGTACTTCCCTTCTCCACTTCCGTCACCTTTGATATCAGCTAACAAGTCTCTGGGAATTGAGGTCATTGTTGCTTCTTTTTTCTCTGGATTCATAGTTGCTAAGATCATCGTATCGGAATTACCCCGGTCATGCCTGCCTTCAATTCCTTGATCAACGCCAAGAATTAGAATTGAAATTGGCTTTTTCTGAGAAATCAATTGCGATGTTTTTCCTGTTCCTCGATAAGCTTGTTGAACTGAACTCATAGCCGAGAAATATGCATGAGCAAAGTAAGCTACGCTTCCACAAACAAGTAAAATTGATAAGAGACCTACCAAACGAGCAAAATTATTTCCATTTTTATAATCTTTTTTACTCGCCGCAAACACATTATTTCTTCTTAGTTTTTGGCGTGGTCTTTTGGGTTCCTCAGGTCTCATTAATTTTTAACTCCTCTGAAAATCAGCTTACCTTTTCATAATACAAAATTACTTAGTTAAGCGCATTAAATTCATTATTAAAAAAATTTTATTTTTTAGCAAGCGAAATAATGTTCTATAATGATGATTAATAAAAATTATATGGTAGAAAGAAGGACAAGGTATGGCTATTCCAACAAGAAATGAAGTATCTGATGATCTCAAATGGGATCTTAGTCGTGTTTTTAAAGACGATCAGGAATGGGAACAAGAATATAATCAGGTCGCAACCGAAATTAAAAATTTAGGTAGATTTAAGGGAAATCTTGCTAAATCTGGTCAAGATTTATATGAAGGAATTACAGAAATTTTATCTGTAAATCGTCGTTTAGAAAAAGTGTACGTTTATGCTACTATGTCAAGCGACGTTGATACTAGTAATACTCATTATCTAGGCCTCGTTGCTAAAGCTCAAAGCTTAGCTAACCAGATGAGCGCCGCTATCTCTTTTGTCGATCCTGAAATTTTATCTATCCCAGAAGAAACACTTGCTAAATTTATGCAAGATGAGCCCCGTTTAAAAGAGTATCAACATCGACTTGAACAAATTACTAAGAAACGTCCTCATACTTTACCAGCAAGTGAAGAAAAAATTATTGCCGCTGCTGGAGATGCAATGGGAACTTCCGCTAATACTTTCAATGTTTTAACTAATTCTGATATGGAATACGGCTATGTTCAAGATGAAGACGGAGAGATGGTCCAATTATCTGATGGCTTATATTCACTTCTAATTCAGTCACAAGATAGAAATGTTCGCAAAAATGCATTTGATGTTATGTATGCAAGCTATGGCCAGTTTGAAAATAGTCTCGCTTCAACTTTATCAGGTGAAGTAAAAGCCCACAATTTTAATGCTCAAGTACATAAATATAATTCAGCTCGAGAGGCTGCTTTAAGTGAAAATGGCGTACCAACAGCTGTTTACGATACATTGGTTAAAGAGGTAAATAGTCACCTCAACTTACTTCATCGCTACGTTAGTTTAAGAAAAAAGATTTTAGGTCTTTCTGATTTACAAATGTATGATATGTATGTTCCATTAACAGGTGAGCCCAGTCTTTCTTATAACTTTGAAGAAGCAAAAAATGAAGCTAGACGAGCCTTAGCGCCATTAGGAAAAGATTACCTCGAACATGTTGATTACATCTTTAATAATCGTGTAATTGATGTGGTTGAAAGCCAAAATAAGGTAACAGGCGCTTATTCTGGTGGTTCCTATGATACTGATCCATATGAATTATTAAATTGGGAGGATAATCTTGATTCTCTATATACTCTAGTTCATGAAACTGGACACTCAGTGCATTCCTGGTATACAAGAAATACTCAACCATATGTATATGGAGACTACCCAATTTTTGTTGCTGAAATTGCATCAACAACTAATGAAAATATTTTAACTGAATACTTCTTAGATAAAATTACCGATCCTAAAACACGCGCATTTGTTTTGAATCACTATCTTGATTCATTTAAAGGTACACTTTTCCGTCAAACACAATTTGCAGAATTTGAGCAGTTTATTCATGAAGCTGATGCAAATGGTCAACCATTAACTGCCGATGTTCTTGATGAATTTTATGGCAATTTAAACCAAAGATATTACGGTGATAGTGTAGAACCGGGCGGAGAGATTGCTAAAGAATGGGCCCGTATTCCTCACTTCTATTACAACTTCTATGTTTACCAATATGCAACAGGTTTTGCTGCTGCTACAGCCCTTGCAAATAATGTTGTTCATGGTACGGACGAAGAACGTACAGCTTATATTAATTTCTTAAAGGCTGGTTCTTCAGATTATCCAACAGAAATAATGAAACGTGCCGGTGTCGATATGACAAAGGCTGATTACTTAAGAGACGCATTTAATACTTTTGAAAAACGACTTAATGAGTTTGAAAAAATCGTTAATGAACTGAAAACAATCTAGTAAAAACACAAATATATTTGTAAACAAAAAGTTCTTGATCTAACTTCTGAGATCAAGAACTTTTTTACTTTATACTAATTTAGTAATCAAACCAACTAAGTATAGAAATACACAGGTAATTAACAAGTAAATACTGCCCCACTTAGTCGTTTCTTTTAGAATATTTCCTTCTAGCCCTTCTTTATTAATTGCACCGGTAGCTACTGCAATATTCTGCGGTGATAACATCCCAGCCGTTGCACCAGTCATGTTTGAAGCAACAATCCAATATTTGCTTACTCCTAATGATTGTGCAGCAGAATACTGTAAATTACCAAATAGAACGTTGGCTGACGTTGCAGAGCCGGTTAAGAATGTTCCTAAAGCTCCAATTAATGGTGCAAATAAAGGATAAGCTGGTCCAAGTAAGCTTACTAAGGCTACCGCTAATGCTTTAGTCATTCCTGCATATACCATAACTTTAGCTAAACCCACAATTGCACAAACTGTAATTGTTGTCATACCAATTGTTTTCAAAACATTGAGCAAGATTTTGACCATTTGGCTTAAGCTTAAGCCTTGAATCTTTCCTCCAATTATTCCCGCTAATAAAATTAATGTTCCTGGAGAGGAAAGCCAATTAATTGGTAAATCATTAGGATTTTTTCCTAAGTAAACATGTAAATGGGTAGTTACACTAGTTAAAAAGTTATTCACAGGTGGACAAAGAGAGGAAGCCAGTAGAACGAAAATAAAAACCAAAATAAATGGTGAACAAGCCTTGATAATTTCGCCGACACTTTCATTTTCTACTTCCTCTACTGAACCAGTTTTTCTTTTAGTCAGCCAGACAGTAACTAAAATTGAAAACAATGATCCGACTAAGGCTGGAAGCTCAGCCCCAGTAAACTTAGCAATAATAACTTGCGGAATTGCCATTCCAACCCCTGACATTAAAGTAATAAAAACAATACCTTTCAGGGCCTTAATACTTTTGCCAGTAAGCATAACTAAAATAAAAGGTACTAAAATAACTAAAATGACCAATTGCAAGGTTACAATAAATCCTAATTGCACATCATTAAGATTAGTTACTTCAGCTAATGTCAAAACTGGCAAGCCAATTGCACCAAATGCAGTTGCCGTACTATTGGCAACCAAACAAATTACTGAAGCTTGGATCGGTTCTAAACCTAAGGAAATTAAGATTCCTGCACAGATTGCTACAGCAGTCCCAAAACCAGCGATAGATTCTAGAAAGCCACCAAAACCCCAAGCAATTATTAATACTAAAATTCTTTTATCGGTTGTGATTGATGATAATAATTTTTCAATCGTCCCCATACTACCTGAATCAGTTGTAATCTGATATATAAAAAGCGCAGCCAAAATTACATACATGATTGGCCAAATTCCCATTATAATACCTTCTAAGGCTCCAGAAAGAGTATTAATTATGGGTTGTTTAAACATTAAAACAGCATCAGCAATTGTAATAATTAAACCAATCGTACATGCTCTTGAAGCCGGCATACCAATAATTCCAAGAGAAATTATCAACCAGATGATTGGCACTAATGCCCATAAAAAATTTATCCACATAGTTTTCCTCATCTAAAAAATAATACTATTTAATTTTATCCTTTTTCCACATATTAAGGAAATTTAAAAACAAAAAACCTACAAGAGCAAGAGAGCCCTTGTAGGTTCTAAATAACAGTTTTATTTCTTAAAAGCATGAACGCCATAAACAAATAAATAAATTCCAACTTCAATAATCGAAATAAAGAAAGTGACCGGTAAATTAGTTACGTATCCTAAAACTAAACCTGTCCAAACTCCAAACAAGGCGATCCCAACTGACCAACATAACATAGCAGGAATTGTCTTACCTAAGTAGCGAGCACTTGAAGATGGCAAAGTTAATAAAATAAAGACTAATAATGATCCGACAACTTGTGCACCAATTGAAACAGCTAAAGCCAAAGCAATTAAAAATACTACTGAAACTAAGCTTGTATTAATATGATGGCTAACTGCCCCTACATGATCAAATGAATCATAGTTTAACTGTCTTAAAACTAGGAAAATTATTGCTAAAACAAAGAGAGAAAGAACAACTAGTTGAATGACTCCATCTCTATCAACTCCAATAATTGAACCAAATAAGATGTTAGTCGCATAGCGACTATTACCGCCAGCAATAGCTAAAAATAGTACACCCAAGCCAATGAACAAGGCTGAAATCGCACTAATTGCGGATTCTTTCTGATCACTTCTCATGGATAGTTCACCAACACTGATTGAGCCAAGCAAAGTAAAAAGAACCATGCCCCAGAGAGGAACCCAACCAATCCAAACCGCAAAAGCGGCTCCGGCAAAACCAATTTCTGATAGAGTGTGAGCTAAGAATGAAAAACTTCTAGCTACAACATATACACCCACTATTCCACAGGTAATAGCAATAAAAGTACTAGCTAGAAATGCATAGCGCATAAAATCATATGCAAACATTATTCTTCACCCACCTCTTCAGTTAAGTCTTTAATTTTACCAGCAATTAAACCTTTATCCTTAAATAAAAGATAATCTTTCATATATTTCTTAGCTAGAGGAATGTCATGAGTTGTAAACAAAACAGTCATTGCGTGTTTTTCGTTTAAGTGCTTAATCAATGACATTAACTCTTCTTTAGCAACTGGATCTAAGCTAGCTGTTGCCTCGTCTAAAATAATGAAGTCTGGTTTATCTAACAAAGCTTGAGCTAAATATGCACGCTGCTTTTGACCTCCGGAAGCTTCGCCCATCCTAGTATTTTGAATATCTAGTAAATGGGTCTCTTTTAAAATTTGATTTACTCTCGCCTTCACCCGAGCGTTCTTAAATAAAGGAGTATTAAGTTCTACAAAGGCCCGGATTGAGAGGGGATAATCAGCATCCAAATTTCTAAATTGCGGTACGTACCCCACTTTTGTATCTGGCGCAAATTTAAACGATCCTGTCGTTGGTTGTAACATTCCCATCAAAATTCTAATCAAGGTTGTTTTTCCTGTACCATTTGCACCAAGTAGAGCTGTCATCGACCCCTTCGATAGGGTAAAATTCAAGTCTTTAAAAATTACCTTATCCTCAAATTTCATCCCCAGGTCTTTAACTGTTAATATATCAGTCATCTCACTGCTCCTCTTCTCATTTAATAACCTGATCCCATTTAATTCTTTTGAATATCAGCTAGTTTTTGATAATTTTCTTTCATCCAAGCTAAGTAAGTAGTGTTATTAGGAATAGTTTCCCGAACATTTAAAACTGGAACATTGTTCTTTTTTGCAAGTTTAACAAAAGACTTAACTGTTGAGCTACTTGCCTGAGTATTATTAACAAAAAAGGCAATCTTCTTTTGTTTAATAGAATTGTTCATTTCATTAATCGTCTTAGGACTAGGATCTGTACCATTTTCGATAGCTTCTTCAAATTCCTTATCGCCTATTTTATAGCCAGCTTCTTGCAAAGCATAGTCAAAGACTGGTTCACTAACAAAAACTGGTTTTTGATCACCCTTATTAGCCTGAGCTAGCTGTTTGATTTTGTCGATCTTGGCTAAGTATTTTTCGCCATTTTCCTTAAAATAAGCGGCATGCTTCTTATCCAACTTAGATAAACGCTTAACCAAATATTCAACGTACTTAGTTGGCATATCTAAATTGTACCAAATATGTGGATTATCTCCGCTCTTTAATCCCATCAAGTCTTCACCGACTAAGACAGGCTTTTTATCAACAGATTTCGCTAACTTATTCATCCATGAATCATAACCTAGCCCATTTGCAACGATAATATTTGCCTGAGCTACCTTTTTAGCATCTGCTGTTGTCGGATCAAAATCGTGTGGATCAACGCTACTTTTATCAATAATTGCAGTCGCTGTTCCATATTTTCCAACAATATTTTTAGCAATATCTGAATAGACATTAGTTGTTGTAACTATCGAAATCTTATTTGATTGACTAGTAGAGTTCTGCTTATTCGAACATCCTACTGTTATCAATGATAAAAGCGTCACTAACCCCATAATAGAAATAAATTTTGTAATTTTAGAGTTAAAATTTTGCATAAATATCCTCCTGTGCAAAACAAAAAAGCATTAAGTTAGAAAATTCAGCATAAGTTCTAACTTAAAGTTAGACTAAGCTAAATTTTTTATTATGTCAACATTTTTCTAGATAGACAAATAGCACCAAGACGTCTCAGACTTGATGCTATCAATAAGTGTAAATAATAAAAAATTTTGCTGAATTTTTAATTTAATGCTTTTTCTCTAAAATTACATCTTTATATAAACATATTTTTATATGTTTGTCAAAGATGTTCAGAAAAAAGACAGTCAAAATTGCTGTGATTATTCAAGTCCTTGAACTAAAAATCTTCATTAACGTGCCGTCTCAAGACATCTAGAATCTTAATAACGTGCTTGTCCTCTAAGCTATAGTAGCGCTCTTGCTTAACTTGCTCACTCTTAACTAGCTTAGCCTCTTCTAAGATTCTTAAGTGCCTAGAAATAGCTGGCTGACTAACATCAAACTGTTTTACCAAGTTATTTACACTACTTTTTTCTACTCTAAGTCAAGTGTTATCAACGATTTTAAGCAATTTTATTTTGAAATACAGGCCTAATCGGGAAATGGCTCCCGGAGAATCGAGTTAAATATCTGATTTAGGGCATGATAAATACAGCCACCTTCTGTAATTTCAAAAAAGAGGCTGTTATAATATCTATTGGATCAATTTTTATGACAAAAGTCTTTGGTTATGTTTGGCTACGTCATAGCTATATAATTGATCATTCTTAATTAAAGCGAAGATCGTCCGTAATAATTTATGGATCGATGCGATAGCGGCCTTCTTGTGACTTGCAGTCTCAGAAGACCGTTTTCGTTTCTCGTAATAATCCGCAATATGGCAAGGGTTGCCTGCTTTCTTGGCCGATTGAATTTGGTTGATTGCCAAGTACAGCACCTTTCTGCCGATAGCTGTCCCACGCTTTGAAATTGACAGGTGGGCCGTGAGGTTGCCAGATTCATAAACTTGAGGGTCAACGCCAACGAAGGCATTTAATTGGCTAGGGTTGTTAAAACGTCTGATATCCCCAAGCTCACTAATGATTCTTAGAGCGGTATTTTCGCCGATGCCTGGAATGCTTGTGAGGATCTCCAGATCCCGCTTGGGAGCGAGCTTGGTCATCTCCTTTAAAGCTGTCTGGCACGCCTCTTCAGCGCTCAGAATATTGTTAATGGCCATTTCGAGGCCACGAATATGTGCACTGTCCTTTTTGACAGCTGGGCATGCGACTTTAGCCAAACGAATAAGACTTTGCATTATGTCGTTAGCGCGCTTTTTACCAATACCAGATAAGCCTTTTAAGAAGTCGATGATATCGGCTTCTTTTGTTTCTAATACGATATCAGGGTGTGGGAATCTGAGAACAATACTCCAGTAGTTTTTCCCTCTCGGGTTAACCATTAAGTGCTCAATCTCTGGGAAAGTGAGCTGAATGGCTTTGTGCAGTCTATTCCTGTTGGTTATCAGATCGTGCGAAGCCTGCTCATAGATGCGGTTATTGGCCATCAATTCTTGATATTCTTTGCTTTGAACGTAGGCCAGCCGTTGCGGGTGCTCAGACTGCAGCTTGGCAAGGTACAAGGCTCAAGCTTATCGGTCTTGTTCTGGTGCAGGTCATCCTTTGTCTTTCTTTTGGCTTCCAGCGGGTTCATCATGACATAGCGCAATTTGTGCATGTCCAAAAACGCCTGGAGTCTTCTGGAATAGACACCAGTTGCTTCAAAGATAATCTGCGGTTTAGTAACCTGCTTAAGGTCATCTAGCAACTGATTGAAGCCTACCATATCGTTGGAGATGGCATAGTCATCAACTTTTTGGCCATTGACCATAATGCATACGTTAGACTTCCGGCTGCTAACATCAATACCAAAAACAGTTTTCAATAAATCCATAAGAATAAACCTCCGCTTTACTTGGAGATGAGCT
>JAHAYH010000144.1 GCA_018384745.1 Caryophanon sp.
GTCACGACAAAAAAGGCGATTCATCCCCCACCTACGCCTGGAGCCACGCTCGGATCATGCGTTGAGGTGGGGGTGTTCTCGCTTATATATTGATAAAAAAACACTAGCGGAAAAATCCACTAGTGTTTGCTGTTACACTTTACGTAAATGTGAAGCGCTAGATGTTTGCTGGTTTCCAAGTGTCGTTAAACGTTCTGCAAATGATCCGCTACGTTGTACGCCTTTGAATGAATCTTGGAATTCGTATGCGTTTGCACCGTGTTCAATCGTATCAAGACCGGCAAGCTCTTCTTCTTGCGATACGCGCAGTGGAATGAATAATTTGATCGCCGATAAGCTAATGAATACCGTTAAGCCTGTCCATGCGATTACAGCTAAAACCCCGATTACTTGTACGCCAAGTAACGATGCGCTACCTGTGTAAAATAAGCCGCTTGCTGTATCCAGTAAACCAACTGCTAATGTACCCCATACACCACAGAAGCCGTGAACGGTTACGGCACCTACTGGGTCATCTACACGTAATTTTGAATCGATGAAGCGAACTCCTTCTACTAAAATCGGTGCAGCAATGGCCCCTGCGATTAATGCGCCGATCATGCTTAAGTTTGCTGCGCCTGCTGTAATGGATACTAACCCAGCTAACGCACCGTTTAATGTTAATGAACCGTCCATGTAGCCGTAGCGGAATTTCGTGTACATCGCTGTAACGAATACACCAGCGGAAGCGGCTAAAAATGTGTTCGCGATCACGCCAGGTACTAATGCTGGATCCGCGGCTAATGTTGAAGCGCCGTTGAACCCGAACCAGCCTAACCAAAGGATGAATACGCCTAATGCACCAAGTGGAATTGAGTGACCTGGAATAACGTTGACGCGTTTTCCTGTATATTTCCCGATACGTGGACCAATCATCGCTGCTGCAACAAATGCTGCAACGGCCCCTGTTAAATGCACAACTGTTGAGCCGGCAAAATCAACGAAGCCTAACGCTGTTAACCAACCATCACCTTGCCATACCCAGTGACCAACTACGGGATAAATGAATAATGTCATAACAACAACGATGGCGATGTAAGCAAAAATATTTGTACGTTCTGCAACGGCCCCTGAAATGATTGTGGCACATGTTGCAACGAACATCGCTTGGAACACGAAGAATGCGATATCCTCGACACCGTTTAACGCAAATCCTGAGAAACCGATCATGCCGTTGACAGAGTTACCAAACATAATGGCATAACCTGCGAAGAAATACACAATTCCACCGAGTGAAATCGTAATGAAGTTTTTCATTAAAATGTTGACGGCATTTTTCGAGCGTGTGAATCCTGCTTCTACCATCGCAAATCCTGTATGCATGAAGAATACTAAAAAGGCACCGAGCATAACCCAAACTAAATTAATGGATAATTCCAAAGCTTCTACTGTCATTGTAAATCCTCCTCCTTCATTTCCTGTTGTGCTATGTTAGAAAACATTACGTTATTCGACGGCTACTGCACCGACTTCTTTTGTACGAATACGAATCGCTTGTTCGACCGGATAAATGAAAATTTTCCCGTCACCGACTTCTCCTGTTGAGGCATCGCGAAGTAACACGTCAATGATTGGTTGTACTTTTGCATTGTCGACAACCATTTCAAGTTTAAGCTTCGATGAAAATTCCATTTCGTATGTGTTGCCGCGGAAAATACCTGTGCGACCTTCTTGACGACCACAGCCGGCAATTTCTGTAATGCTTAGTCCGTCAATGCCTTCAATTGCAAGCCCTTCACGTACTTTTGCGAATACTTCTGGACGAATAATCGCTTCGATCTTTTTCATAACCATCACTCCTTTGAATGTGTGTTAACATACTTAACATAATAAACTGAAAATAATGAAAAAACAATATTTTTACGAAAATTTATGTCAGAATTTCTTACATGTATTAATCGTTTTATTTTCAAACGCTGTTATACCAAGCAATTGAGCGGTGTTAGAAAATATCACATTTTAATAGTCGGAAAAATGAAGGGAGGTGAATGGAGCGGAACGTAGGCGGTCAATACGTTTTCATTGTGCTTCTACGGCTCAATAACTTCACAGAAATGTGTCGAATTGGTGTATAATATGACGTATTATGAAGCGGAAGAAGGAGATTCCTTATGAAAACAGTGAAATTTGCAGACGACAGCTTAACGTTACACACTGATTTGTATCAAATTAACATGGCAGAGTCTTATTGGGCAGATGGTATTCATAATCGAAAAGCGGTGTTCGAGTTATATTTCCGTAAGCTACCATTTGGAAACGGCTACGCGGTATTTGCAGGGTTAGAACGTATGCTTGATTATTTACGTAACTTCCAATTTAGTGAAACAGATATGGCGTATTTACGCGAACTAGGCTATCAGGAAGATTTCTTAACATATTTACAAACAGTGCGCTTTACAGGAACGGTTCATTCAATGGTAGAAGGGGAGCTTGCATTTGCAAACGAGCCACTTGTGCGCGTTGAAGCACCGCTTGTTGAAGCACAATTAATTGAAACAGCTATTTTAAACATTATTAATTTCCAAACGTTAATTGCGACAAAGGCAAGCCGCATTAAACAAGTAGCACAGCACGAAGTATGTATGGAATTCGGTTCACGTCGCGCGCAAGAAATGGATGCGGCCATTTGGGGGGCACGTGCAGCGGTGATCGGCGGCTTTAACTCGACAAGTAACGTGCGTGCAGGGAAGCTATTTAATATTCCTGTAGCAGGAACGCATGCACATGCGCTTGTACAAGCATATAAAAATGACTACGATGCGTTTCATTCGTATGCGAAGCGTCATAAAGACTGCGTATTTTTAGTAGATACATACAATACGCTAAAGTCAGGTGTACCAACAGCTATTAAAGTAGCAAAAGAGCTAGGCGACAAAATCAACTTTATCGGCATTCGTTTAGATAGTGGCGACATTGCATTTTTATCAAAAGAAGCCCGTAAAATGCTTGATGAGGCAGGTTTTACCGATGCGAAAATTATCGTTTCAAACGATTTAGATGAATACACAATTTTAAACTTAAAAGCACAAGGTGCGCGCGTGGATATGTGGGGGATTGGCACGAAGCTGATTACCGCTTACGACCAACCAGCATTAGGTGCTGTGTATAAAATGGTATCGATTGAAAATGCGGATGGTGTTATGGAAGATACGATTAAAATTTCAGCAAATGCGGAAAAAGTTTCAACACCTGGCTTAAAAAATGTATACCGCATTATTGACCGTGCGACAGGTAAATCAGAAGGCGACTATATCACGATGGCAGATGAAGATCCGCAATCGGAGAACAGCTTAAAAATGTTCCATCCTGTGCATACGTTCATTTCGAAAAACGTTGTGAACTTTAATGCGAAAAACTTACATGTAAAAGTAATCGATGAAGGTGAATTTGTATATGAGTTGCCAGCGTTAATGGATATTCAAGTGTATGCGCATGACAATTTATCATTGTTATGGGATGAATATAAGCGTTCATTAAATCCAGAAGAATATCCGGTAGACTTAAGTCAAAAATGCTGGGATAACAAAATGCGTAACATTGAAGAGGCGCGTGCAAAGGTCGAGCGTCTAGAACAATAAAGGGGGCGACGTACATGTCATTGCAGCAGCAAATAATAGAAGAATTACGCGTGCAACCAACGATTGATGCA
Source organism: Caryophanon sp. (assembly GCA_018384745.1). Lineage (GTDB taxonomy): Bacteria > Bacillota > Bacilli > Bacillales_A > Planococcaceae > Caryophanon. Next base: position 3,689 of record JAHAYH010000144.1, read on the forward strand.
CACGAGGAAATTCGAAAAACGATCGATTTTTTAAAGGCGTATGCGAAAAAGCATGCCTTTGTGAAAGGGTTTGTATTAGGGATTTCGGGTGGACAAGATTCAACGTTAACAGGAAAGCTTGCACAGCTTGCAGTCGATGAATTAAACGAAGAAGCAGGGGAAGCGACGTATAGCTTCTTTGCGGTGCGCCTTCCATACGGCACGCAGTTTGACGAGCAAGATTGCCAAGATGCGCTTGATTTTATTCAACCAACGAACATATACACCGTAAATATTAAAGAAGCGGTCGATGCATCGATGCGCAATTTAACAAATGCCGGTATTACGTTAAGCGACTTTGCAAAAGGCAATGAAAAAGCACGCGAGCGCATGAAAGTGCAATATTCGATCGCAGCGATGCACAGTGCGGTCGTACTCGGTACGGATCATGCGGCAGAAGCGATTACAGGTTTTTACACGAAATACGGCGATGGCGGTGCGGACTTAATGCCGATTTTCCGTTTAAATAAACGGCAAGGTAAGCAGCTATTAAAAGCGCTGCATTGCCCGCCGCATTTATATGAAAAAGTACCGACAGCAGATTTAGAGGAAGGTCGTCCAGCTTTACCAGATGAAGTAGCGCTTGGCATCACATATGAAGAGATTGATGATTACTTAGAAGGTAAGGCGATTACAGACGCTGCTAAGGACACGCTAGAAGGGTATTATTTACGCTCGCAGCATAAGCGTCATATGCCAATTACAATTTTTGATGACTTTTGGAAGTAATAGATGCGCGTTTTGGAAGTGAATTACGCGATGAAATATGTTTTTTAGGAAATAAGTAGCGCTAGTTTCGAATGAAATTAGTTCTACTTATTTTATTTTTGCATAATGAGCCGATAATACTAGTATAAAAAGACCTATAAAAAGAATAAACAACACCGATATAGTGAATATGGAGCAGGAAATCGAAAGGAGGGGACGACAATGCGCACGTCAGCAGTTGGTCCAGCGCGAGATACGACATTTCGCAATCAATCAAAAAAAGCGGTTGTAAGTGCAGAAGGTGCCTTTCAACAACATAATGGTATGCTGCAGCAGCAACAACAAGAAAAGAAAAAATCATCGCCGAAAAAAGCGCGTCAAGAAAAGCCGCGCACAGCGAAAAAGCAAAAAATATTGCCAAACATTCATACCGATCCAAATGCCGCTTTACTCCAAATGCAGTTACATGCTTCTTCATCCAAGCTGCTGACGATGAGCAAGCAACGACGTGCCATTCATGGGTATGAAACGTCGATTTAAGTCGTCCCCAGTATATAATATGTGTTTTTGCGCCGTACAACTTGTGTGGCGCTATTTGGATTGGTTGTATTCACGTTGCCTTTTCGCTATCCTTAATAATCATAAAGTGTCTTTGGGAGGCTGTTACATTGGAGCACATGAATAAGCAAATCGAACATGTTTTAACAAATATAGATCAAGTGATGATTGGAAAGCGAGAGGTCGCAACGTTAAGTATTGTGGCAATGCTCGCCGGTGGTCACGTGTTATTAGAAGATGTGCCAGGTGTTGGGAAAACGATGATGGTGCGCACGCTTGCAAAGTCTGTTGGCACCGATTTTAAACGCATACAGTTTACACCTGATTTACTGCCGTCAGACGTTGTCGGCGTATCGATTTATAACCCGAAAACATTATCATTTGAATTTCGCGAAGGGCCAATTGTAGGGCATATTGTGCTTGCCGATGAAATAAACCGTACATCCCCGAAAACGCAATCCGCGCTTTTAGAAGCGATGGAGGAAGGTTCGGTGACGGTCGATGGTGAAACGGTACATATTCCAAAGCCGTTTTTCGTCATGGCAACGCAAAATCCAATTGAATACGAAGGTACGTATCCATTGCCGGAAGCGCAGCTTGATCGCTTCTTATTAAAGATTAAAATGGGCTACCCGACGTTTGACGAGGAAGTCGAAGTGTTGCGTCGCGCAGAGCACCACGAGCCGATTACGTCGCTCCAGTCGGTCATTACGATTGACGAGCTGCGCGAGTTACAGGCGCAAGTGAAAGAGGTGCATATTGAGGACTCTATTAAAGCGTACATAGTCGACATCGTGCGCAACACACGCTTAGATCAATATGTGTATTTAGGGGCGAGTCCGCGTGCATCGCTTGCGCTCATGCGTGCAGCTCAAAGCTATGCGTTTGTGCAAGGTCGCAGCTTTGTTACGCCGGACGATGTGCAATATTTAGCAAAATTCGTATTAAGCCACCGTTTAATTTTGAAGCAAGAGGCGCGCTATGAACAAATCGAGGCGGAGGAAATTGTTCAGCGTGTACTAACGCGTGTTGCAGTGCCAACACAAAAGGCAATGCACTATGAGTAATGTATGGCGCGCATGGAAGGAGACGAAGCCGTTCATCATCGTCTTGCTGTTTTATGCGATTTCATTTTGTTATGCGATGTTTCAAGGGGGCTTTGGCAGCTGGTTTATTTTCTTCACCATTACGCCGTTTGTGCTATATGCGTTGCTGTTACAAATTGTCCCGATGTCATTTCGCCGCGTAACGCGAGCGCTTACACCGACAATGCTTGCAGCAGGAGATGCAGCAACCGTTTGCGTGACATTTGAGCGTTCAAATCGCTTTCCATTATTTTTCATGGCGCTTGAAGATGATGTGCAACACGAATATGTACGAAACCGCCGGGCGCTGCAGTTTGGTGGCTTTCGAAAAACATTTACGTGGACGTTTACCCATTCGGAGCTAGCGCGAGGGGAGTACACGTTTCAAACGCTTCATATAAAATGTTATGACTTGCTCGGATGGGGCACGCGTACATTTACAGTGGAAGCACCGCAAAGCTTTTTAGTGTATCCGCGCATTGAACACATTAAACGCGCACCTATTGAAACGCAAATGGAGCGCGGTGCAACGCAGTCACGCTATGCGGTCGTAAAAGATACATCGATGGTAACGAGCGTGCGTAACTATCAGCCAGGAGACCGCATGTCATGGATCCATTGGAAATCATTTGCGAAAACGGAGCAGCTGCGCACGAAGGATTTTGAAGACAAGCAGTCGCAGCACGTGCTCATCGTGGCAGATTTACAGCGTGGCCAACAGTTTGAAGCGGCAGTATCATTAAGCGCTTCGCTCGTCCAAACATTTGTGAAGCAGCAAAGCGACGTTGTGTTTATGACGCTTGGGGATCAGCGCCGTGCATTTCCAGTCATTCAAACAGCGTCACAAATGCAGGAAGTGTTGCGTCATTTAGCGCTCGTGCGACCGGAAACAAACGTGCAGGAACATGCGCTTTTACAGGAGCCATTACTGCAGCAAGCCGGTGCGCTACTCGTTGTAATGTCGGCATTTTCTGATGAGCAAAAGCAGCGATTATTACAGCTTGCAAAGCCAATCATTTGCCTCGTTGTAACGGACGAGCCGAAGCAACAAGAGCACTTCCAGCAACTTCGCATTATTTACGTGCATCCAGAAAGCTTTGAGCATGTATTAGTGGAGGTGGCCAAACGATGACGAAGCCGATGTCAAAAATAGAGCTATGTATATATTATGCGTTTATTTTCCTCATTTTATATGAATGGCTCGTGCCGATAATGGAGCTTACGAATACCGGATACATTCAATACTTTATGCTGTTTATCCTTCTATCAATCGCTTGTACGTTATTGCAGCTACCAATGCCGATTGCGGCGCTGTTAAAAGTGATGTACATTTTATGGTTTATTACGCTAACACATGGCGGCGTGCATTTACTACATATAGATGGCATGCGCTTTTTAGCGTCAGAAGCGCTCTATAATGCAAAGCAGCTCATTCATTTAGACGTTGCAGCGGTCACGAATTCAGTGCGTACCATTTTATTTTTCGTTTTATTATGGATGCTCATGTATTTAATTCATTATTGGATTACCGTTCGCTACTCGCTGTTTTACTTTGTCGTGATGACGATTTTTTTCCTCGCATCACTTGATACGTTTAGCGACTATGACGGACAATGGGCGATTGCCAAAGTGCTACTATACGGGCTTGTATTAACGGGAATGCTTGTCGTAAAGCGCATCATTGCAACGCATGATCTACATGTGCCGGCGAGTTATATGGTGCTGTATACGATTCCGGTTTTTGCATTAGTCGCAACGGCCGGATACGGTGCATATATGATGCCAAAAGCGCCGCCAACATGGCCAGATCCTATACCGTTTGTAAAAAGTGTGGCGACAGGGGAAAAGAGCGTATCAAAAGTAGGGTACGACGAGGATGATTCCACATTAGGTGGCTCGTTTGAATCCGATGATACGCTCGTCTTTACAGCACAAACGTCTGAAAAGCGTTATTGGCGTATTGATTCGCGCGATACGTACACATCAAAAGGATGGACGCAGTCGTATGCAGAGCCGACGACGAAATATGTGAATGCCAATGCTTACGTTGGCACAATGTATAATGCAGAAAATGTAGACGATGTAACAATTACGATGGAAACGGACGATCCGTACGTGCTTTCACCATACGGCACGCTGTTATACGATTATGACGAGCAATTTATCGTGCAAGAGCGCATTGAATCCGGCTACCGCGAGTCGTTATACGTAAGCGATTGGACGACTTCACCGATGGACAGTTACCGCCTACAAGTGGATGAACCGAGCTATAGTTTAGAAGCGCTTCGTCAGACCGACATGGAAAAGTATGAAAGCTTAGGTGCGGAGTTTGATCGTTATTTACAGCTACCGGATACGCTGCCACAGCGCGTCCGTGATTTAGCGCATGACATTACCGATATTGTGCCAACCGCGTACGAAAAAGCACGTGCAATTGAAACGTATTTTAAGCTAAATGGCTATACGTATAGCACGATAGGTGTTGCCATTCCGACTGAAACAGAAGATTATGTCGATCAGTTTTTATTCGAAACAAAAGTCGGCTATTGTGATAACTTTTCAACGTCGATGGTCGTATTAATGCGCTCGCTTGGCATTCCGGCACGTTGGGTAAAAGGGTTTGTCACAGGCGATGCGATTGACAATACGACTTATGAAATTACAAATAACGAAGCCCACTCATGGGTGGAAGTATATTTAGTCGGCATTGGTTGGGTGCCGTTTGAACCGACGATTGGCTTCTCGGGGACGTTAGATGTGGCATATGATGTAGAAGCACAAGATGATGCATTAGACGAGCAGCTACCAGAACAAACGCCGCAATCACCAGAGCAACCGCAAGTGCCAGAACAGGAGAAGTCTTCAGCCACGTCAACGACTGCATCAGCCGCAGCTATTTGGAATGTGGTAAAATGGATAGGACTTGTATTGGTCGCTGTACTTCTAATCGGTGCGGCAATTTTATATAAACGCCGCAATCGATGGCTGCCGGCGTATTATGTGAAACAATCACATAAACAGCCACAAAATTGGACGACGTTTGAAAAAAATTATAAAAATTTATTAAAGCAATTTGAAGCAAACGGTTATGTGCGAGGGAAACACGAAACGCTCGCTGCGTATGCGAAACGAATTGATGAAGCGCTTCAATCGACAGAAATGCGCACATTAACGAGTGCATACGAGTGTTATTTATATGGAAATTCAGCGCAGGAAGCCAATTTTGCTTATTTACAAGAATGTTGGGAATATTTAATCAATCGCACTAGCGGTTGATTTTATACAACACAAGCGGTAAAATTTAAAAAAATAAAATAGCATGTGCCTTCATATAAGCTCGATAATACGGTTCGAGTGTTTCTACTAAGTTACCTTAAACAACTTATCTATGATGGCAGATTGCACGAACCCTTTATTAGGAGAAGTGTAATCTGTTTGTATAAATTGTGAGGAGGACGCGTAGAAAAGCTTATGTAAAATAGTTTTTCTATGCGTTCTTTTTACTTTTTAAGGTGTTCTACAAGTATTTTCGGCGTGCACATGAACGAAAATAAGCAACAATAACTTTTATTGGAGGTTTACCAGTTTGAAACAAGATAATATTTTAGTATTAGATTTAGGTAGCAGCGAAAACACAACGATTGCTCGTTGGATTCGCGATTTAGGTGTTTACAGTGAAATTCACCCACATGACATCACTGCTCAACAAATTACAGATTTACAGACAGTAAAAGGGATCATCTTAAACGGTGGTAAAAACAACATCATCGACGGCGAAGCAATCGATGTGCTAGAAGAAATCTACAGCTTAGGCTTACCAGTATTAAGTGTAGAACACCCATCTACTCAAGCAACTAAAACGTTAGCGCAATGGGCAAACGAAGAAGAATCTAAAGAAATTTTAAAACAATTCGTCTTCGAAACATGCCAAGCGGAAGCAAACTGGAACATGAAAAACTTCATTGAAGATCAAGTTGCTTTATTACGTCAGCAAATCGGCGATAAAAAAGTACTACTTGCTTTATCAGGCGGTGTTGACTCATCAGTTGTCGCTGCGCTTTTAATTAAAGCAATCGGCAAACAACTAGTATGTGTGCACGTAAACCACGGCTTAATGCGCAAAAACGAGTCTGAAGGCGTAATTGCTATGTTCGAAAAAGACTTAGAAGAAAACTTAGTTTACGTAGATGCGTCAGAACGCTTCTTAGGAAAACTAAAAGGCATCGCAGAGCCAGAAGAAAAACGCAAAATTATCGGTAATGAATTTATCCGCGTATTTGAAGAAGAAGCCCGCAAGTTAGACGGTATTGATTTCTTAGCACAAGGAACAATTTACCCTGATATCGTGGAATCAGGTACAAAAACACATAAAGTCGTAAAATCACACCATAACGTAGGTGGTTTACCAGAAGACTTACAATTTGAATTAGTAGAGCCTTTATTCCAACTATTCAAAGACGAAGTACGCGCATGTGGCGTAGAGCTAGGTCTTCCACATGACATGGTATACCGTCAACCATTCCCAGGCCCAGGCTTAGGGGTACGTTGCTTAGGTGAAATTGAAATCGACCGCTTAGAAGCAGTTCGTGAATCGGATGCCATTTTACGTGAAGAGTTTGCAGCAGCAGGCTTAGATCAAAAAGTATGGCAATACTTCACAGTTGTACCAAACTTCAAATCTGTCGGAGTACGCAACAATGAGCGTACGTACGAATACCCTGTAATCATTCGCGCCGTTAACACAATTGACGCAATGACAGCTTCAATCGAGCCAATCGACTGGCCGATTTTACTGAAAATTACAGACCGTATTATGAACGAAGTAAAACACGTGAACCGCGTGTGCTACGATCTGTCTCCTAAACCAGGCGGCACAATCGAGTGGGAATAATCCACAGCGCTTCGTACTAAATTCGTTACCATTACTTGTTTAGTTAAATAACAGGAGGGTACGGTTTAGTGAACTTACAGCGTGTTGAGCGCTTGCAATGTCGCCATCCACCCTCCGCTATGAAAAGGGTGTGTCTTATGATGATTAGACACATCTTTTTTGTGGTTTTTAAAATAAAGCTATGTAGCGATCCACATTATGTTGAACGCATGCAATGAAGGCGCAACACGGTCCAACGTGACAAGCGTACTATTCACAACGCAATTTAAAAAATTAAAAGAGGTGTACTATGTCAACTCCATTATTAAAAGAGCAAGAAAAAGTAGTCGTACTTGATTTCGGTAGTCAGTTTAACCAATTAATTACACGCCGTATTCGTGAGTTCGGTGTGTTCTCAGAGCTTCACCCACACACAATTACAGCAGAAGACATTAAAGGCATGAACGCAGTCGGCATCGTGTTCTCAGGTGGCCCAAATTCTGTGTATGACGACAATGCATTTAAAGTAGACCCAGCGATCTTTGATTTAGGTTTACCGATTTTAGGTATTTGCTACGGCATGCAGTTAATGGCGCACACACAAGGTGGTAAAGTCGAATCTGCAGCAACGCGTGAATACGGTAAAGCGGAATTAACAGTGGCAACACAAAACAAATTATTCGGCGATTTACCGACAGAGCAAATCGTATGGATGAGCCACGGCGACCACGTAACGGAAGTGCCAGCAGGTTTTGAAGTGATCGCAACAAGCCCAGCATGTCACATTGCCGCAATGGCAAACAAAGAACGTGGATTATACGCGGTACAATTCCACCCAGAAGTGCGTCACTCTGTATACGGGAACGACTTATTACGCAACTTCGTATTCGATGTATGTGGTGCAAAAGGCGACTGGTCAATGGCGAACTTCATCGAAATCGAAATCGCTAAAATTCGCGAGCAAGTAGGCGACAAAAAAGTATTATGTGCACTATCAGGCGGTGTAGACTCATCGGTTGTAGCAGTACTGATCCATAAAGCCATTGGTGACCAATTAACATGTATGTTCGTCGACCACAACTTAAATCGTAAAGGCGAAGTAGAGCAAGTGATGAAAACATTCACAGAAGACTTCGATATGAACTTAATTAAAATCGATGCGCGTGAACGTTTCATGAACAAGTTAAAAGGTGTGTCTGACCCAGAGCAAAAACGTAAAATTATCGGTAACGAGTTCATTTACGTATTTGATGAAGAGGCAGCGAAGCTTGAGCATATGGATTTCTTAGCACAAGGAACGCTTTACACAGACATTATCGAATCAGGTACAGCGACGGCACAAACGATTAAATCACACCATAACGTAGGTGGTTTACCAGAAGATATGAAGTTTGAATTAATCGAGCCGTTAAATACATTATTTAAAGACGAAGTACGTGCACTTGGTTTAGAGCTTGGCTTACCAGAAGCGGTCGTATGGCGTCAACCATTCCCAGGTCCAGGATTAGGGATTCGTGTACTTGGTGAAGTTACAGAAGAGAAATTAGAAATCGTGCGTAATGCCGATTACATTTTACGTGAAGAAATTAAAAATGCCGGTCTTGACCGTGACATTTGGCAATACTTCTGCGTATTACCAGACATCCGTTCAGTAGGTGTAATGGGCGATGGGCGTACGTATGACTACGCAATCGGCATCCGCGGCGTAACATCAATCGACGGCATGACATCAGACTGGGCACGTATCCCTTACGACGTACTCGAAAAAATCTCAGTGCGTATCGTAAACGAAGTACAAGGTGTAAACCGCGTACTGTATGATATTACGTCTAAGCCACCAGCAACGATTGAGTGGGAGTAAGCAAAACCAAAACTTCGAGGAGCTACTGCACCGCAGAAGTTTCTCGCGGTAGCGAGGGTTTTGCTTGCGACGAGCATGCGAAGCAGCGCAGGAGCACAAAAATCAGGTAGAAGCTAGTGATAGAATAAGCATGAGCAGCTGGTGCACCTATGTGTAATCCGTTTGCGCGTGAAAATTTGATTTGCGACGAGCATGCGAAGCAGCGCAGGAGCACAAAAATCAGGTAGAAGCTAAGCTAGTATAGAATAAGCATGAGCAGATAGCTCCGGCTAACAAGCATAAAAACGAGAACTATTCCTCAAAGAAGCAGAAAATCAACCAGAAGTCTGCTCAGAGAAACCGCCAGCAGTATTCCAGAAAGGAAACTGAGGCTGGAAAGCTCCGCAGACTGGAGCTTGA
>JAHAYH010000094.1 GCA_018384745.1 Caryophanon sp.
TTTTAGAGACTTTTTCTTGTCTGAATATTAAGTATATCATATTTTTAACAAAAATAAACTATACTTGACCTCTCTTTCATCCCACCCCTAAAGGAGCGGGCTTTCTCGTTCGAAAAATCTGTAATCAGTATTGTATGAGTAAATACTGCTGGCTAAAATGTATTCTTAGTATAAGACAAAGTACGTCAAACTTCAAGGGGAAAGTCCCAAATGTTTGGTAGTTCAACGTTTTCGCGTAATTGAGTTGCATATGTACGCGCATCGGCATGACACCGCGCATGCTGCGATCACTTCTGTGTCGAAGCTCTCACTACAAAGCGTTCGCTAAACATGCGCGGTACCAATTACAACAACGATGCCGATCTTATAATGATTTATTGTAAGCTTCCATCGCCTTTAACACATGCTCTTGAATGTTTGCGATGTAGTCTTGAATCGTGTAACGCGTTTTCCAGCTGCGCTGTTGGATCACGGCTAAATCGCGTTTTGCCGCTTTTAATTCCTTTGTCGTTGCTTCGTCTGTAATACCGGCAAGGGCGATGTTTAGCTGCTCTTCGATATAATCTAAGCTTTTATCGTTCATCGCAATTGGTGACGACTGCATGCCCCACGGTTGACCAAGCGCTTCTGCTACGTCTTTTTCAACGTTGTCATTGTCTAGTAGCGCTTCTGCTAACGTTTTGAAATCCTTTGCCGTTTGTGCCTCTGACTCAAACGTAATTACTGGTGAAAATGAAATATGAGACATTGGGAATAGCCATGTTAAACCAAAGTAAAAACAAATGATCGCTAATACCATGCTCACTTTATTAACTGTGCTCGTCTTCATGTTACTCTCCTACTGTTACTGGTGGCGCTCTTTAAAGGCACGCTCCACGTCACGTTTTGCTTCTTTTTTCTTTAAATCATTGCGCTTATCGTAATCTTTTTTCCCTTTACCTAAGCCGATCAATAGCTTCGCATAGCCGTCTTTAATGTAAATTTTCAGCGGCACAAGCGTGTAGCCGTCGCGCTTTACTTTACCGATTAAATCGTTAATTTGCTTGCGGTGAAGCAGCAATTTACGGTGACGTAACGGATCGTGGTTAAAGCGGTTCCCTTGTTCAAAGTGGCTAATGTGCATGTTTTGTACCCACGCTTCGCCACCTTTAATTTGCACGTATGATTCTTTTAACTGCACGCGTGCGGCACGAATGGCTTTAATTTCCGTTCCGGTTAACACCATTCCTGCTTCGTATGTGTCTTCAATAAAATAATCATGGCTTGCTTTTTTGTTTTGTGCAAGCACATTACCAGTTCCTTTTGCCATCAAAACACCTCATTACAACTGAGGCAGCGCGTAGCTACCTCAACATCATGTTATTTTTTATCCGTTTATTTTTTCTTCTTTTTCTTTTTGACGATGCCTTCGTAAAACTTCGGACCGTCGGATTTTTTCTTACCGCGTGGGTCTGTTTTGTCTTTGCGACGACCGGCACGTAAGCTTTTACTGCTACCTAGACGCTTCTCTGGCTTTTGATCACCGCGGCGCTCTGAACGTTCCTCTTTGCGCGCTTCGGGACGGCGACGCTTGCCACCTGCTTGAATGACACGTGGTCCATCAACGCGGCGACGCTCACGATTAGATACCATACCGACAACAGCGAAGTCGATCGATGATTCATCTAAATTGACCGCTGTTACTTGAATGCGCACTTCATCACCGATGCGGAATTGACGTCCTGTACGCTCACCAATTAACGACATCGAACGGTCGTCAAAGCGGTAGTAGTCATCATTCATATTGCGCATATGCACTAAGCCTTCAATCGTATTTTCAAGCTCGATAAACATACCGAAGTTTGTCACAGATGATACGATCCCTGTAAACTCTTCGCCCACTTTGTCCAGCATAAATTGTGCTTTTTTCAGTGCGTCAACGTCACGTTCTGCATCGACTGCACGGCGCTCGCGGCTTGACGTATGGTCTGCAATTTCATCCATGACGCTATTCCAATACCCAACCGTTTCTTTCGACGTGTCACCATTTACTAAATATGTGCGAATTAAACGGTGCACAATTAAGTCTGGGTAACGACGAATTGGCGATGTGAAATGCGTATAAAAGTCCGCAGATAAGCCGAAGTGACCAAGTGATTCAGATGAATATTTCGCCTGTTGCAGCGAGCGCAGTAACATCGTTGAAATGACAGGCTCTTCTGGTAAGCCTTCGATTTTTTCGATAATGTTTTGCAGCGCCTTTGGATGTACAGATGCACCTGAGCCTTTAATGACTAAACCGAAGTTCGTCACAAACTCGAAGAAGCGCTGTAATTTCTCTGGCTTTGGATCTTCATGAATACGGTAAATAAATGGCACGTTCATCCAGTGGAAATGCTCGGCAACCGTTTCGTTCGCCACAAGCATGAACTCCTCAATTAAGCGCTCGGCTACAGTACGTTCACGCACAACGATTTCTGCTGGCCATCCTTCTTCATCAACAAGCACTTTTGATTCTTTAAAATCAAAGTCAATCGCTCCACGCGTTGCACGGCGCTGACGTAAAATTTTCGCAAGCTCTGCCATGCGCTCAAACATCGGAATTAAGCTTTCATAGCGCTCAACAAGCTCTGGATGCTCATCGCGGTGCTCTAAAATTTTGTAGACGTCTGAATACGTCATACGCTCTGTCGTCTTAATAACACTTTGGAAAATGTCATGGCTAACAACCGTACCTGCTTCATCAATAATCATTTCACACGATAACGTTAGGCGGTCTACTTGTGGGTTTAATGAGCAAATGCCGTTTGATAAGCGGTGTGGAATCATCGGAATGACGCGGTCTGCTAAATAAACAGACGTTGCACGCTCGTATGCTTCCTGATCTAAAATTGAATCTTCCGTTACGTAATAGCTTACGTCTGCAATATGCACGCCTAGCTTGTACGTGCCGTCGTCATTTTTCGTCACCGTTACAGCGTCATCTAAGTCTTTCGCGTCTGCACCGTCAATCGTTACGATGACTTCATTGCGTAAATCGCGACGACCGATTAAGTCTTTTTCATCGATTTGCTCGGGCACTGCCGCTGCTGCGTCGACCACTTCTTGCGGGAACTCCGGTGGAATACCGTGCTTATAAATAATCGATAAAATATCGACACCTGGATCGTTACGGTGCCCTAAAATTTGCGTAACCATACCAGCGGCTGACTTGCCATCTTCTGGCCATTGCGTAATTTCAACGACTACTTTATGTCCTTCAATCGCACCAAGTGTATGGTCTTTCGCGATGAAAATGTCCATCGTTAATTTTTTATCATCCGGCACAACGAAGCCAAATCCTCGGTTTGCTTCAAACGTACCGACGATTGTTGATTGCCCGCGTTCGACAACTTTTGTAATCGTTCCTTCGCGGCGGTCACCTGACGTTTCTTTTTGCACGCGCACTAAAACGATGTCACCGTTCATTGCACCGTTGATCTCCGTCGGTGGAATAAAAATGTCATCCATGCCCGCTTCTTCTGGTGCTACGAAACCGAACCCTTTTTGGTGTCCGATAAACTTCCCGCGTAAGTAGTTCATTTGCTTCGGTAAACCGTATCGATTTGAGCGAGAACGCACAATATGCCCTTGCGTTTCCATGCGTACAAGCGTCTTCACTAAATCTTTAAATTCTGTTGCTTCCGTTAAGCCAAGTAAGCCTTCTAATTCACTTACTGTTGCTGCTTGGAAGTCCTCTTCATTCATCGCCGTTAAAATGCGTTGTTGTAAATTGTTTTCTGTCATTAAATGCTCCCTCCCCTATTTTTAGGGATGTATATTTTGCGATTGACGGCACGTTACAAAAGCTTGCTGCCTTTCTGTGCGTCAATCGTCTATTGCCAATCGAGGCTGTTTAAAAATTGTTCTATATCGTGATGAAGCTGCGTTTTTTCATTGCTTAACGTAATGACATGTCCCGCTTCTTCATACCAGTTCAATTGTTTTTCAGTTGATTCTGCCGCATCAAAAATAATGTTCGCAGAGTTTGGGTCAATAATTTCATCATGGCGTGCTTGTACAACAAATAGCGGCGTATAAAGCTCGTCTACTTGTGCGCGCACGTCATATACAAATTCGCGTAACTGTGCAAGCGATGGCATACCAGCAGCTCGAATTGCTGCCACTTCTTGCTCGATTGTTGTGTTGTCTTTTTGTTCATACTTTTTATATTCCGCTGCATATTTGAGCACACCCTCAAACATCACATCTGTCGTACGCATCGTCATCGGTGCACACATCGTCACAATACCCTTTACTGGCTTGTTTAATGCAAGCTTTAAGGACATGACACCACCGAGCGACAAACCGCATACCGCAATTTCTTCATAGCCTTGATCTCGCAGCTCGTCATAGGCTGCTACAACGTCTGCCCACCATTGTGATGGGTTCGTCTTAATCAGCTCTTCGGGGGCAACACCGTGTCCACGATAATGTGGCGCGTAGCTTGTATAGCCGTTTTTTTCTAAAAAGCGACCGAGCATGCGCACATCTGCTGAGCTGCCAGTAAAACCATGCAGCAATAATACGGCGCGTGGCCCTGCTTTAAAAAAGAATGGTTGTTGAATGTTCGTTTTCATAAGAAACCTCCCAATACGTCGTACAGACCTATATTCTATTATAAGCGGAAAAGTAGAATTTGTACGCTTTTTGCGCTTTTTTTGAGAGTAGTGGAAAAATTATGTGTAGGATACGTGGCATCGTGAAAAGAGTAAAAGAAAGCACCTAACCGCATTGCTGGTCAGGCGCATAATGTACAGTCCATTAAAATTTCGTAATCGCTAACGCTAAAACAAAGAATAATACACCTAGTACAACTGTAACACGGTGTAATACTAAGTCCATTCCACGTGCTTTTTGCTTACTGAAAAGTTGTTCAGCTCCACCCGAGATGGCACCTGACAGACCCGTACCTTTACTTGATTGTAATAAAACTACAACAATAATCGCTAACGAAACAATGATCAATAGCGCCATTAATACTCCATGCATCCTCTGCACCTCCCAATAGAAACTTCACAACGTTCTCCATTATACCAAACAAATAATATACTTACAACGTTTCCCAACCGATTGCGCCGATTTCTTCTTATTGTATGCGCTCATTTCGTCAAGTTCCTTCAAAATGCAGAAAAATCAAACTGATCATCGCCACGTCACAAAGCATTATTTCTTGTCGATTCTCCATCATTCTCAATAAAAGTTAGAAAATTAAATTTTTTACCTTTAAAAGGTGTTGACGTAGCTTGAAATATAGCCTATCATTCAATTCATAGTATTTGACTATGTTTTATAAGAGATAGGGAGGTTCGCCAAATATGACGACCAATCATATTGTGCTTAACAACTTGCACAAATCATTTAATGTAAAAAAGAACGCACCGGTCATCGCATTAGATCACGTTGACTTTACGATACAAAAAGGCGAATTCATTTCATTGCTTGGTCCTTCAGGCTGCGGGAAATCAACGCTTTTAAACATCATCGCAGGACTTGACCAACAAACGTCAGGCGAACTGCTCGTAAACGGCAAGCCCGTAAAAGGTCCTGGCAATGATCGCATCGTTGTATTCCAAGAATCTGGATTATTCCCATGGCTAAGCGTCCTTGACAATGTAATGTACGGTTTACTCATTAAAGGTATTGATAAAAAAGAAGCGGAAGCAAAAGCGATGGAGTGGCTAGCGAAAGTGCATTTAACGAAGTTCGCACACTCTCAGCCGCATGAGCTTTCAGGCGGGATGAAGCAACGTGTCGCCATTGCACGTGCACTTGTAATGGACCCTGAAATTTTATTAATGGACGAACCATTCGCAGCACTCGATGAGCAAACGCGTATGGTGTTGCATAAAGAGCTTGAAAATTTATGGCGCGAAACGAAAAAGACGATCATTTTCGTCACGCATAACATTCGTGAAGCAGTTGTGTTATCTGACCGTATTGTCCTCATGAAAACACGTCCAGGCGGCATTAAAAATGTGTTTGAAGTGCAAGCTGCGCGACCACGTACAGCGGATAGCTTAACGACACATTTAGAAAACCGCATTTTAGAAGAACTTGAGCAAGAAATGGAAAAAGTGTTGAAGGAGGAGTTTGGCAGTGACTATAGCCTTAAAACGGATCGGGTTTCTAGTAATCCTGATCGCTATATGGGAAGCGATATCTAAAGCAGGCGTCTTTCCACCATTCATGTGGCCACCAGTAATCATTCCTAATGATCCAGGCGGCGTGACGATTTTAAAAACATTTTATGAAAGCATGTTATCAGGACAATTAATAGAAGCAACATGGGTATCGGTTAGTCGATTGTTTATTGGCTTTATTATTTCCATCTTCCTAGGACTGTTCCTTGGCTTCTTAATTTATAAGTACAAACTTGTCGACGAAACACTTGGTTTCTTCGTCACAACGTTACAAGCAATTCCAAACATCGTCTGGTTCCCATTAGCGATTCTTTGGTTCGGTTTAGGTGTATCATCGGTTATTTTCATCGTCGTACTCGGCGCAACATTATCGATTACAATCGCTTCAAGCACCGCGTTTAAAAGCGTATCACCACTGCATATTCGCGTCGCAAAAACGATGGGATCAAGCGGCTTCCACTTATTCCGCACGATCATCTTCCCTGCGACGGTACCACAGCTTATTTCAGGCTTCCGTATCGCGTGGGCACTTGCATGGCGCGCCGTACTTGCCGGTGAGTTATTAGGTGGCAGCGGCGGTTTAGGTACACTGCTTGACTTAGGACGTTCATTGCAAGCAATGGACTTAGTATTTAGCATTATGATCATTATCGGTGTTGTCGGTACGTTAATCGACAACTTCGTATTCGTCAATATTGAACGACGCGTATTAACAAAATGGGGCATCGTGCCGCAAAAATAGGAGGAATTCTTTTTATGAAACGTAAATGGTTATTATCAGCAGCATTATTCTCAGCATTAACACTTGCCGCATGTGGTGGCGATGAAGAAATTACAGCAACAAACGACGCAGAGGAAATTCGCATCGGTTACTTCCCGAACATGACGCACATTACGACAATTGTTGGTCTTGAAAAAGGATACTTCGCAGAGGAATTAGGCGATGGTGTTGAAATTAAAACATCAACATTCCCAGATGGCGGTAGCTTCATGGAGGCGATGTCAACAGACAACGTCGACTACGGTACAGTTGGGCCAACACCAGCAATTAACACATACTTAAAAAACCCACAGCATGAAATTATCGCTGGTGCGGTCAATGGTGGTGCGGTGCTTGTAACACGTGCAGACGCTGGCATTGAGTCACTTGAAGACTTAAAAGGCAAAAAGATCGCGATTCCAACATTCGGTTCAACACAAGATATTGGCTTACGTAAAACGTTAGAAAAAGCAGGCTTAACAGCGGACGACGTTGAGTTAATTAAACAAGCACCAGCAGACACAGCGGCGCTATTTTTACAAGGTGAGATCGATGCAGCTGCAACGCAAGAGCCTTGGGGCGTAAACATCGAAACGAACGCAGGCGCGAAACTGTTAGAAGGTCCTGAAACATTCGCATGGGGCAACGATTCAACGAACACAGTTGTTGTTGCGACAAAAGGCTTCTCAGATGCAAATCCTGAGTTAACAGAAGCGGCATTACGTGCACATGCAAAAGCGGTAGACTTCATCGCTGAAAACCGTGACGAAGCGATTGATTTATTTTTAAGTCACATCGAAGAAATTACTGGTAAAGCACTTTCAAAAGAAGAAGTGACAAAAGCGTTTGATCGCGTAACAGCGACAGCGGATGTCAATGAGGATGTATTAAAAGAAATGGCAAAAATTTCCGCCGATGCAGGCTACAGCACAAAAGACGATATTGACGGCTTAGTTAACTTAGAGTTTTTAGAAGCTGCACAAAAATAATACCGCACAAAACGGCGAGGAACAGTCACTACTGCTCCCCGCCGTTTTTTTCATACTTTGTGTGACTTAGTCATCGTCATCGTTATCGTTGTCTTCGTCATCATCTTCAATGTTGTTATCGTTGTTGTCATTGCCATCATTTTCGATGATGTCATTATCATTGTTATCATTATTGTCGTTGTTATCGTCTCCACATGCAGCGAGCGTCAATGCAAGCAGCGCTGATGCAAGAAGCATCCACCATTTCTTCATCGAACTTCCCCTCCTTTATGTACTGTACCGTTTCCACAACTTCCTTCGTCTGAAACCTTTTTAACAAAAAGATGCATCAAAAAGCATGAATAGTTGGGTTTTTCCGACAAATCTTTTACGATGATATAGAATGGGAGGAATGAACATGGTACAGCGAATTTTAGTTGTTGAAGACGAGCCGCAAATTGCGCGCGTTTTGGAACTGGAGCTCCAGTTTGAAGGTTATGAGGTGATGACCGCACACACTGGTACAGACGGCCTTATTGCGTATCGTGAGCAGGCGTTTGACCTTGTATTATTGGATATTATGCTGCCGGAAATGAGCGGCTTAGACGTCTTAAAGCGCATTCGAACTGATGCGCGCATGACACCGGTTATTTTATTAACAGCAAAAGGTGAAACAGCAGATAAAGTAACCGGACTGGATCTTGGTGCGAATGATTACATGACAAAGCCGTTTGAATTTGACGAATTGCTTGCACGCATTCGCACGCACTTACGCTTCTCACAGCCGGCACAACCGGTGACGCCGACACTTGCAGCGAACGGCATCGTCATTCACGAAGCAGCACGCGACGTGACGTATAATGGCACATCGATTGACTTAACACAACGCGAATTTGATTTATTGCTGCATTTTGTCACGCATAAAAACAACGTTCAAACGCGCGAACAATTGTTAAACGCTGTATGGGGATTTGACTATTACGGCGATACGAATGTCGTTGATGTATACGTGCGCTACTTGCGCCAAAAGCTCGATGCTTCTGCCATTCAAACGGTGCGCGGTGTCGGCTACATCATTAAGGATGAGCACGCATGAAGCTCGGCTCAAAAATTCATTTACTGACAACGGTCGTGACGTTATGCATCGTCATCTGTAGCTTTAGTGCGATTTATGTGCTCTATGAAAACATGACGTATAAAACGGAATACACACAGCTTATGACGCGCGTTGAAAAAGCATTGCCGCTTCTTGCGACTGCGACAACACGCGATGAAGCATCAAACGTTTTGCGCGCCTATTTACCTGCAAATGGTGCGATTCGCGTCACCACTGTAGATGGTCAGTCGTTGCTCTTCATTCAAGGGAATGATGCTGCGCATTTTCCGACGACGAGCATCGTTGGCTATACCGTCAACGAGCATGAAGACGTTACGTTGTTGCAAGCTGCACTTCCTGCCATTTGGTTAAACGGCGAACCAGTAACACTTGAGCTTGCGCAACCGTTAACCGATGTCGTCGACAATTTGCAGCGACTGCGCCTTATTTTAGTGGCGATTACAGTGCTGTCACTTATTCCGATTTATGTAGCAAGTGCCACACTTAGTCGTCTCATTCGCCGTCCGATTGATGCGTTAAGTAGCACGATGGCACACAACATTGTCACAGGCTCATTTACACAGCTCGAACAACCAACGACACGCGATGAGCTTGCGCAGTTAAGCAGCACGTATAACGAATTGATGGCGCGGCTTGAACAAAATCACGTGTTGCAGACGCAGTTTATTGGCAACGCCTCTCATGAATTAAAAACGCCGCTCACCGTTATTGAAAGTTATGCGAAGCTCTTGCAGCGCCGCGGTACGCAAAACGAAGCGATCACAAAGGAAGCGCTTGAAGCCATTACGATGCAAACCGACAACATGAAACAGCTCATTGAACAAATGCTTCTACTTGCGCGCAATGAGCAGCTTCATAGCGAGGTCGAAACAGTGCCACTTGTATCGTGGATTACGACGCTTACGCAGCCGCTTGCTCAAGCATACGACCGAGATCTTATCGTCACAGGCGAAGACATGTACAAAGATGTTGCCGCTGCTCCGCTTCGCCAGCTGTTGCTCATTTTCATTGAAAACGCCTTGAAATATAGCGAACGCGAAGTCATCGTTACCGTTGTCTCAAGCGACACTATTACGATTGAAGATTTCGGACACGGCATTGCAGAGGAACACTTGCCACATATTTTCGACCGCTTTTACCGCATTGATGCGCACCGCAATCGACAAACAGGTGGCAGTGGCCTTGGTCTATCGATCGCCAAAACGCTCGCGGACTCGTTAAACATCGAGCTGTCCGTTACAAGCGTCGTGCAACAAGGTACGATCATTACGCTACGCTGGAGGGATGCGCAATGAAAAAACTCGCAATGACAATGATTGCTGCGATAGCACTCATTGTGTTAACAATTGCACTGCTACAAACAAATGACGAGCATTCTTTACAACACGTCGAACAAAAAGTGGCCACTGCTTACAATGCGACGATTACACAAAGTGAGCAGCACAGCGATACGTACACCATTACTTTCACAAACGATACCGGCAAATACGTCGTCGATACGACACTTGATGGCACGTTGATTGCGCTAACGCAACAGGAATCTTATACAACGACTGAAACAGAGCCGCAGCCAGATGAAGAAGACGCACAGCCGGCGAGCGAGTTAACACTTGATGAAGTCGTGGCGATTGCGCAAGCACGTTTTACGGGACAACTGGAACAGTATGAACGCTTTAATTCTTCCACGGGTGGTTATTATGTGCTCGAACTTGAAAATGACGAGCAAGAAGTGGAGATGTACATTCATGCGGTAACTGGTGACATTTTATCGATTGTATACGACGATTAATTTTCTCATGAAATTTTAATGTTGCTCTAAAGTTCCTCTCATGTAGCGTTGCTATGATGTATATAACAAATCAAACGTAACGGAGGAACAAACAATGAAAAAAACATTACTTTTAATCCCAGTCGCAGCTCTTACAATCGGTGGCGGTGCACTATTTGCTGGCAACACGCTACTCCCACAAGCAGAGGAAAAAATCGAACTGAAGATGGACGCTGCTGAAATGAAAGTGGAAGAAACAGTGAACAGCGCTTTAGCAAAAGTTGGCGTACCACAGCAAGTAGATAACGACCATACACCGATCGAAACAGCAGTCGGTTATGTTGACATTGACGATGATTTCACTGAAGTGCCAACAAACATTATTACAGCACAACAAGCAGCGGATGTTGCGAAAAAGCATGCAAAAGGAACATTAACGGACATCGAACTTGAACACGAGCATGACGGTGCACATTACGAAATCGAATTTGAAGATGGGCAAGTTGAATATACGGTGAACTTACACGCCGTAACAGGTGAAGTTGTATACGTTGAAGAAGATCGTGATTAAAGCATACAAAAAGCAGGAAGGGCGCCCTTCCTGCTTTTTGCGATCGTTTCGTTTATAGCAATGTGTCACCAAATAGCGATGCAATAAGTGCAACGGCGACCTCTGCTGTTTTATTGCGCTCATCTAAAATTGGATTCACCTCAACAAATTCAGCCGAAACGATGCGCTTTGAAGCTGCGAGCATTTCCATCGCTAAATGACTTTCACGATACGTCACGCCGCCAAGTACCGGTGTGCCAACGCCCGGACAATACATCGGATCCAGTGCATCTAAATCGAGTGATAAATGAATGCCGTCTGTATGCTGTAAATGTTCGAGCGTTTTATGCATCACGGTTGCCATACCAAGCATATCGACTTCATGCATCGTAAAGACGAGCATATTGTGCTCCTTTATGAACGCGCGCTCCCCTTCATCTAAATCACGCGCACCCATTAGTACAACGTTTTCAGGCTTTAACTTACGCGCCCCGATTTCCGTTAACATTTCGTGACCAAACCCGAGATTCACCGCTAGTGGCATACCATGAATATTGCCTGTTGGCGACGTTTTCGGCACGTTTAAATCACCGTGCGCATCGTACCAAATGACACCGATGTTTTCATAATGCGTCGTAATGGCCGCAAGTGTACCAATTGACATGCTATGGTCCCCACCTAAAAGAAGTGGCACCGATTCATCTTCTAGCATCGTTTTCACCGCATCACGAATGCGACGACTCGTCTGCACAACGGCAATTAAGTTTTTTAAATTTTCATGCGTGTCTTCTTCGATTGTGCGATTATCAACCGTCACGTTACCGTAATCTTTTACCGTATAGCCAAGTCGTTCGAGACGCTCTGTTACCCCTGCATAGCGAATCGCAGAAGGCCCCATATCGACTCCTCGACGCGTTTGGCCTAAATCCATTGGCACTCCTAACAATGACACTTTGTTCATGTGAATTCCCCCTTATTCATGCCGACGTGCTCCCCTTTGTATGAAAGAACGAATGTAGCGTACATTAAAAATAACAAAATATTCACTTAAAACGCAATAGAAAACGCTTTCACTATGATGCAAACAATTATATTTATACAGCTACATACGTATTTGAATCGATATTTTTATACAAGGTGCGTATATTTTTTCATACTAAAAGTGTTTGAGACAAAACAAGTGCAATCAGGAAATATCGCATTTTCTGATTGCACTTTTCTGCTTTTTCAATCACTTTGCTTCGAGCAGGCAATTCTTTCGGTCATGGCTTGAACCTGTAGTCTCAAGCTCATGCGATTCCCCTAGAAGTCCGCTCTTCGTTTCGCGTCCAATTATCAAATATTTAGCATCAAACTGGATGGACTTTTATTCAAGTTCCACTTATGTCCCGCGCTC
>JAHAYH010000167.1 GCA_018384745.1 Caryophanon sp.
GTGAGCTTGAGACTACAGGCTCAAGCCACGCCCGCGGAAAGCCTGCCTCGACGTGAAAAGCAACCCCATGTTATGGTGAAGAGCCATAAAAAAGGTTAGTAACGTCACGCGAACAAATACATACTGCATGCGGGAAACCGAGCAGGTGAAATGTTGGAGGATATAACTATGAAATTTTTCATCGATACAGCAAATTTTGACGAGATTAAAGAAGCACACGCTTGGGGTATTTTATCAGGCGTAACGACAAACCCATCATTAGTCGCAAAAGAGCCAGGCGTTGATTTCCACGATCGCCTACGCGAAATTGCGAACTTAGTGGATGGTTCTGTTTCAGGTGAAGTTATTTCACTTGATGCAAAAGGGATGATTGAAGAAGGCGAAGAGCTTGCGAAAATTCACCCAAACATTACGGTAAAATTACCGATGACGCCAGCAGGTTTAGAAGCTTGCCGTCACTTTGCAAACAAAGGCATTAAAACGAACGTTACATTAATTTTCTCAGCAAACCAAGCGTTAATGGCTGCACGTGCAGGCGCAACATA
This sequence comes from Caryophanon sp., assembly GCA_018384745.1. Lineage (GTDB taxonomy): Bacteria > Bacillota > Bacilli > Bacillales_A > Planococcaceae > Caryophanon. Next base: position 546 of record JAHAYH010000167.1, read on the forward strand.
CGTATCACCATTTATCGGTCGCTTAGACGATATCGGTCAAGACGGTTCTGAGTTAATCGCAACAATCGCACAAATTTTCGCCGTGCATAATATCGATACTGAAATTATCGCAGCGTCAATTCGTCATCCGCAACACATTCAAGCTGCAGCGTTAGCAGGTGCGCACATTGCAACAACACCATTTAAAGTGTTAAAGCAATTATTCCACCACCCGTTAACAGACAAAGGCATTGAAGGTTTCTTAGCGGACTGGAGCAAGCGCGAAAGTAAGTAACACGTATACTAACAGACGTATTTGGATAGCACTCGCTTGTCCAAATACGTCATTATGCGTTTATTGCTTGTTTTTTTATACGTTTACATCGTGAACGCATAAAAAAGCATCGATGCAAAAGATGCTTACACATAGTTGAAAACTAGTTTTTGTGAATATAAATAACAGACGGATTTTTCCATATAAATGAGGAGAACATAACTAATGGAAGTATATAAAATTCAAGGCGGTAATCGCTTAAAAGGTCGTATTAAAGTAAGCGGCGCAAAAAACAGTGCAGTCGCATTAATTCCAGCAACAATTTTAGCAGATTCACCTGTCACAATTGATGGGTTACCAGAAATTTCAGATGTGTTTACACTGAAGTTATTAATGGAGGAAATCGGCGGTCATGTAACGTTTGAAGACGGGAAAATGACGGTGGATCCAAGCACGATGGAAGCAATGCCATTACCAAACGGCAACGTGAAAAAAATGCGTGCTTCTTACTATTTAATGGGTGCGATGTTAGGGCGCTTTAAACGTGCCGTTGTTGGTTTACCAGGGGGCTGTTTCTTAGGGCCACGTCCAATTGACCAACATATTAAAGGTTTTGAAGCATTAGGGGCGAAAGTGACAAACGAGCACGGTGCGATTTATTTACGCGCAGACGAATTAAAAGGTGCGAAAATTTATTTAGACGTAGCGAGCGTTGGCGCGACGATCAACATTATGCTTGCGGCGGTGCGCGCTAAAGGACAAACGGTGATTGAAAACGCTGCAAAAGAGCCTGAAATTGTTGATGTAGCAACGCTTTTATCAAACATGGGTGCCAAAATTAAAGGTGCAGGTACGAGCGTCATTCGCATTGACGGTGTCGATTCATTACACGGTGCAGAGCATACGGTAATTCCTGACCGCATTGAAGCAGCAACATATATGATCATGGCAGCAGCAGTTGGCGACGGCATTCAAATTGATAACGTAATTCCATTCCATTTAGAGGCTGTTACAGCGAAGCTTCGTGAAATGGGTGTAAAAGTCGAAGAAGATGAAGAATCAATCTTTATCCCAAAAAGCGGCACATTGCATGCGGTTGATGCCAAAACGCTTGTGTACCCAGGGTTAGCAACCGATATTCAGCAACCATTATGCGTATTAATGACGCAAGCAGAAGGTTCATCAAAAGTGACGGATACGATTTATTCAGCACGCTTTAAACATATTGATGAATTACGTCGCATGAATGCCGTTGCGCGCGTAGAAGGCAACACAGCCATTTTAACAGGTCCGACAGCGTTACACGGCTCAACGGTAACGGCGAGTGATTTACGTGCAGGCGCGGCGCTTGTCATCGCAGGTTTACTTGCAGAAGGCGAAACGGAAATTCACGACATTTATCACGTAGAACGCGGTTATAGCGATATTGTGCATAAGTTAAATGCACTAGGTGCGAACATTCGAAAAGAAACAATTACGGCTGCATCTGCGAATTAATGGTATTAAATTTTAAATAGTATGCAACATTTACGTATTAGTATGTTAAAATGAATGGCGATAATCGTTTTGCGAATAAAGCGAAACAACAGGAGGCAGGAAACAAAATGGAACGTAGTTTATCGATGGAAGTCGTACGTGTTACAGAGTCAGCTGCAATCAGCTCAGCAAAATGGATGGGGCGCGGATTGAAAATTGAAGCGGATGATGCGGCAACAACAGCGATGCGCAAAATGTTCGATACTATTCCAATGCACGGGCGTGTTGTAATCGGTGAAGGTGAAATGGACGAAGCACCGATGTTATATATCGGAGAAGAATTAGGGTTACGTAACGGCGGTCCAGAAGTGGACATCGCAGTAGACCCGCTTGAAGGTACAAATATCGTGGCGAAAGGGACAAACGGCGCAATGACAGTTCTTGCAATTGCAGACCGTGGTAACTTATTAAACGCACCAGATATGTACATGGAAAAATTAGCAGTAGGCCCAGAAGCTGCTGGTAAAGTAAGCATTGAAGCTTCAGTAACAGCGAACCTTTTAGCTGTTGCGAAAGCAAAAAATAAAGATATTGGCGACGTTGTAGCAACGTTATTAGACCGTGAACGCCACCAACCAATCGTGGATGAAATTCGCGAAGCAGGCGCACGTATTAAATTCATTCAAGACGGTGACGTAGGTGCTGCGATCAACACAGCATTTGACGAAACAGGTATTGATATTATGTTCGGCACAGGTGGCGCACCAGAAGGCGTAATCGCAGCAGCGGCATTAAAATGCTTAGGCGGCGACTTCCAAGCACGTTTAGTACCAGAAGATGAAGAACAATTACAACGCTGTAAAGATATGGGCATTGACGTAAACGAAGTATTAACGTTAAATGACTTAGTAAAAGGCGATGACGCGATTTTCGCTGCAACAGGCGTAACGGATAGCGAATTACTACGCGGTGTACAATTTAAAGCGGGTCACTGCTTAACACACTCTGTAGTTATGCGTGCAAAATCAGGCACAGTTCGCTTTATCGAAGGTCGTCACAGCTTAGCTAAAAAACCAATCATCGAATAAAAAGCAATTAACACGAAAAATTTTATGGTGTAGCGCGTGGAACGGCGATGTGTAACATCATCCGACAAAACGAGGCGAAACCACTTGCAGATGGCAGCGGAAAATGAATCATTTTCCCTGCCATTCGTTTTGTTTTAATTGGCTTATAATTTATAGATGAATCAGCATACTTAATATTTTATAGGTTAATTATGATGGAATATTTGTTATAATATTAACCAAACATAATATGTTTACTTCGTTATTCCCTACACTGATTTTTCACCTTTCAACATGATCCAAACTATTTCATATTTACGAGAAAAACCTATATAGACTGGAGTCTTGCCAATGTCCACAATGACAATTGCACAATTAGAAACAATGACACTAAAGGAGCTATACGGATTAGCGAAACAATTTAAAGTGTCATACTATAGTAAGTTAACGAAAAAGGAATTAATTTTCGCGATTTTAAAAGCGCGTTCAGAATCAGAAGGCTATTTCTTCATGGAAGGCGTATTAGAAATTATTCAGAGCGATGGTTTCGGGTTCCTACGTCCGATCAACTATTCACCGAGTAAAGAAGATATTTATATTTCAGCGTCTCAAATTCGCAAATTCGATTTACGTAACGGCGATAAAGTAACGGGGAAAGTGCGTCCACCAAAAGAGAATGAGCGTTACTACGGATTATTACAAGTAGATGCGGTGAACGGCGCAGACCCAGCTGTTGCGAAAGAACGCGTCCATTTCCCAGCGTTAACGCCTTTATATCCAGATCGCCAAATTAAACTGGAGACGACAAAGCGCAACTTATCGACGCGCATTATGGATTTAATTGCACCAGTTGGTTTCGGTCAACGTGGTTTAATTGTTGCCCCACCAAAAGCAGGGAAGACGTCGTTATTAAAAGAAATTGCTAATGCCATTACGACAAACTATCCAGAAGCGGAGTTGATCGTCCTATTAATTGATGAGCGTCCAGAGGAAGTAACGGACATCGAGCGTTCGGTCAATGCAGATGTTGTTTCATCAACGTTTGATGAAGTGCCAGAAAATCACGTGAAAGTGGCAGAAATGGTATTAGAGCGTGCGCGTCGTTTAGTAGAACAAAAGCGCGATGTCATTATTTTAATGGATTCGATTACACGTTTAGCACGTGCGTACAACTTAGTCATTCCACCGAGTGGTCGTACGTTATCAGGCGGAATCGACCCAGCCGCATTCCATCGACCAAAGCGCTTCTTTGGTTCAGCGCGTAACATTGAAGAAGGCGGTAGCTTAACGATTTTAGCAACGGCACTTGTAGATACAGGTTCACGTATGGATGAAGTCATTTATGAGGAATTCAAAGGTACGGGGAACTTAGAGCTACATTTAGATCGATCGTTAGCAGAGCGTCGTATTTTCCCAGCAATCGATATTCGTCGCTCAGGTACGCGTAAAGAAGAGCTGCTCATTCGTGCGGAAGATTTAGAGAAGCTATGGGCGATTCGTAAAACGTTCTCAGATTCATCAGACTTTGCGGAACGCTTCTTACGTAAGTTGCGTACGACTGAATCGAATGCGGAGTTTTTCGAAAAGCTAAATGAAGGCATGAAAAAAGCGACAAACGGCAAAGGCTTATTATAAACGAAAAGCATTCATTTTCACCTTGATGAAAATGAATGCTTTTCTTTATTTTGTCGTTTCATATCATACATGCGCACATCCGCGACATCGAGCAATTGTTCTAACGTTTCGCCGTCTTGGCCAACATAGCTAACACCAACGCTCAATGATAACGGGACATCGTCAATATGCTGCATCGCCTGTTGGTAACGCTTTACAATTTGGGCAATCCATTGTTCGATCGACATGCTCATCGACGACACATTTAAAAACACGACAAATTCATCGCCACCAATTCGTCCAGCAAAACCGAACGACGCGGTCGAGATTGTTAAAACTTCTGCCACTTTGCAAATGGCATAATCTCCAACGACATGTCCATGTACATCGTTAAGCGATTTTAAAAAGTCATATTTTTTCATCGCTACAAGCAAAAAGTAACACTAAATGACACCGCCGTAAATATACGGATACGGTGGAAATGATGGAAAGGCAAAGTAACCGAATAGGACGTGCCATAAAAATGAAATGAACGCACTCATTAACAGCATGTTGTACAGCTGGCGATGTTCCGTTGTTGGTGCTTTACGACGAGCAACGGTTAAAATGACTAAATAAAACAAAATAAGCGTGACCGACACCGTCAATGTGATATAGTAGTTTTCGTTATAGACCGGATAGATCCACATTCCTTTTTCATAGTAGGTCGATGTCGAAAACAGCGTTGCGCCATTGAACATATTCATAACGATTGCGATGATCGGACTATATAAAATGGGCAAATACACAGATTTTCGCATAAACGTATCGAGCTGACAAAGAACTAAAAAGAAATGGATGCCGACAATGGCGATTAACATGCCGGCGCTGCTAAACCAAAGTGAAGCAATGACCGGACTGTACTGAATCGGTAGTAAATTCCGCTAAAAACAACTGCATAAATAAAAACATCATAAAGGCGAGCAGCAGATGCACGGTGCTTTTGCGATTACGGAGTAAAATCGTTGTAATCATCGTCATAAAGAAAAATGCGGGAATTAAATGTGTCAAAAAGAGTAGTAATAATTTTGATAGTGTCATCATTGATTCACCTCGAATCATCCGAAATTCCATATATTACTTACAAATATTATGTGTTAAAATGCGTAAAAAAACAGCGGTATATCAGCATGTTTTTTGTTACATTTCCCTATGCCAAACGATTGCTCCTACCTATAACAATTTAGGTATAAAGGTTCGTGTGTATTAAAAGTTTTAGTAGTTGCGAAAAGAAATGACATATGTTAATATACTTTAGGTATGTATCGTGCACATATATAGCCGACCTTTAACCATTACGTGTCAAAGCGTAGTGTCATATTCGGGCTATGTAAGGTGCAGATCGAAAATACTCTGTGCTAGATGGCTCAGGGCGAGAGGAGAAAACGAATATGAAACAAGGTATCCACCCAGATTACAAAACTGCAACTGTAGTGTGCTCTTGCGGTAACACTTTCGAAACTGGTTCAGTTAAAGAAAAAATCAACGTCGAGTTCTGTAACGAATGTCACCCATTCTACACTGGACGTCAAAAATTCGCTGCTGCTGATGGCCGCGTAGATCGTTTCAACAAAAAATACGGTCTTAACAAATAATTATTTGTTACAACAATGCCAGCCAAGTTCTCTTGGCTGGCATTTTGTTTGAATATATTTAGTATACGATGATCATAATGACGAACAGGGCGGAGGAATAAAGATGGCGCAATTATTTTTTAAATACGGTGCGATGAATAGTGGGAAATCAATTGAAATTTTAAAGGTTGCTCATAATTACGAGGAGCAAAATAAACCAGTGCTTATTTTCACATCAGGTATCGACGATCGTGATGAAGTTGGGTATGTTTCAAGTCGAATTGGGATGCGTCAACCCGCCATTGCGATTTATGAAGATACAAATGTATACGACATCGTGAAAAATCAGGAACCAAAACCATACTGTGTGCTTATTGATGAAGCGCAGTTCGTGAAAAAGGAACAAATTTTACAATTTACGCAAATTGTTGATGAATTAAATATTCCTGTAATGGCATTTGGCTTGAAAAATGATTTCCGCAATGAACTATTTGAAGGAAGCCAATATTTATTAACATATGCGGATAAAATTGAAGAAATGAAAACGATTTGTTGGTTCTGTCAAAAGAAAGCGACGATGAACTTACGCGTTGATGAGCAACAGCGTCCCGTTTATACGGGCGAACAAATTCAAATTGGAGGCAATGACGCCTACTACCCAGTTTGCCGTAAATGCCATGCAAATCCGCCGCTATAAAAGGGGATCGACACGTGCGGTTTCACAAGTCGCGAATTATTTATAGTGGCATTCAAGCGTGTATTTCTTTATACTTATAGAGTTAAAGAACGACATATACGCGCGGTGCATCAGCATTGCACATAAATTTTTATAGAGGTGATAGTATGTTTGACCGATTACAAGCGGTAGAAGATCGTTATGAGCGCTTAAATGAATTATTAAGTGATCCAGAAGTTGTAAGTGATACGAAGAAGTTACGTGATTATTCAAAAGAGCAGTCAGATATTTTAGAAACGGTAGAAGCGTACCGTGAATATAAAGAAGCGAAGTCTCAATTTGCAGACGCACGCGAAATGTTAGATATCGAAAAAGATCCTGACATGTTAGAAATGGTAAAAGAAGAGTTTAACGAATTAAAAGCATCGATTGAAGAATTAGAAGAGCGCCTACGCGTATTATTAATTCCAAAAGACCCGAACGATTCGAAAAACGTAATTATGGAGATTCGTGGTGCAGCAGGTGGCGACGAGGCGAACATTTTCGCAGGTGACCTATTCCGTATGTACACACGCTATGCGGAAACACAAGGTTGGAAAATCGACGTGATGGAAGCAACGCCAAACCAAGCAGGTGGTTATAAAGAAGTGATCTTTATGATCAACGGACAAGGCGCGTACTCAAAATTCAAATTCGAAAACGGCGCACACCGCGTACAACGTGTACCAGCAACGGAATCACAAGGCCGTATTCACACATCAACAGCGACTGTAGCATGTTTACCAGAAGTGCATGTAGAAGAAGTTGAAATTCATGAAAAAGATATCCGTGTTGATACATTCGCATCATCTGGTGCAGGTGGTCAATCGGTAAATACAACGATGTCAGCTGTTCGTATGACCCACTTACCAACAGGGGTTGTTGTTTCGATGCAAGATGAGCGTTCTCAAATTAAAAACCGTGAAAAAGCGATGAAAATTTTAGTTGCGCGTGTTGCTGAAAAACACCGTGCAGAAGCGCAAGCTGAAATCGATTCAACGCGTAAATCAGCGGTAGGTACAGGTGACCGTTCAGAGCGTATCCGTACGTACAACTACCCACAAAACCGTGTAACGGATCACCGCATCGGCTTAACACTTCAAAAATTAGACCAAATCGTTGAAGGTAAGCTAGACGAAATTATTGACGCATTAATTTTAGAAGAGCAAGCTTCGAAATTAGAGCGTTTAAACGACAATGACTAAAACCCATGTGGAAGTCCTTCATTGGGCTTCTGCTTTTTTCGTCGAGCACGGTCGTGAAGAAACAGCAGCACGGTTATTGTTACAGCACGTCACAAATAAAAACTTTAGCGCGCTTATGATGGCGATGCATGACCCGATCGATGATGCGCTCGTTGCGACATTTGAACAGATGGTACATGAGCATGTAACGGGGCGCCCGGTGCAGTACATTACAGGTGTTGAAGAGTTTTATGGTCGCACGTTTTCAGTCGATGAATCGGTGTTAATTCCGCGTCCTGAAACGGAGGAGTTGATCGTTGGAACGATTGCGCGCATGCGACGACTGTTTGCGACGAACGACTTACGTTTAGCAGATATCGGTACAGGAAGCGGGGCAATTGCGGTAACGATGAAATGCGAAGTGCCAGAGCTTACAGTTGTCGCAACGGATATTTCAGACGTTGCATTGCAGACGGCACAAAAAAATGCCGCGCAGCTCGAAGCGGATATTACGTTTCGTTTAGGGGATTTAACGGCACCGCTTGCCGGTGAGAAATACGACGTTATTTTATCGAATCCACCGTACATTGCATTTTCTGATTTACCGGATATGTCGGACGTTGTGACAGAGCATGAGCCACACTCGGCGCTATTTGCGGAAGAGGACGGACTCATTTTATATCGTAAGTTAGCCGAGCAAGTTGGGCCGCTATTAAATGAGACAGCGCTTATTGGTGTTGAAATCGGCTATACGCAAGGGGAGCAAGTCGCAAGCTATTTCCGCACCCATTTCCCGAGCGCACACGTTGAAGTTGTACAAGATATAAACGGCAAAGATCGCATGGTCTTTTGTGAAATTACTCCTTAGTGTTTACTAGGGAGCATTTTTCGTAGGAAAGGAGGAGACAAGTATGAAAACAATTGTAAAACAAGCTACCGAGCCACATGCATATGAGGAAGCAGCGGCACTTTTAGCAGCTGGAGAAGTTGTCGGATTTCCGACTGAGACGGTGTACGGTTTAGGCGCAGTCGCAACGAATGAAGAAGCGGTCGCGAAAATTTTTGCTGCAAAAGGTCGCCCTTCTGACAATCCACTCATTGTGCATATTGGAACGATGGAAGAAGTGGAATGTTACATTGAAGAAGTGCCAGAAAAAGCGCGTCTTTGTATGGAGGCGTTTTGGCCAGGTCCATTGACGCTCATTATGAAGGCAAAAGAACACGTCATCGCAGAAAATGTGATGGCAGGTTTACAAACGGTCGGGCTACGTATGCCGGACAATGAAGTAGCGCTAACATTGCTGCGCAAACTTCGTCAACCGGTTGCTGCACCTAGTGCCAATCGAAGTGGGAAGCCGAGCCCAACGGAGGCAAAGCACGTGTATGAAGATTTACAACAGCGTATTCCGATGATTTTAGACGGTGGTGCAACAGGCATCGGTGTTGAATCAACGGTACTGGACGTAACGACAGATGTGCCGACGATTTTACGCCCAGGCGGTGTGACGAAAGAAATGTTAGCGGCGATTATCGGGGACGTGTTCCAACCGACAAAGCTTCAAGCAGAGGAGAAGGAAACACCGAAAGCACCAGGTATGAAATATACGCATTATGCACCGAACGCACCGGTCCTATTAATTGAACCGGATGCACAAAAAATTATTATAGCGATCGAAAAATTACAAGCAGACGGCAAAAAAGTAGCATTGCTTGCGATGACATCGTTGCGTCAACAAGCGGCAAATTATTTCTTCTCATTTGGAGAAACGAAAGACGAAATGGCCGCGCATTTATATGATGCACTGCGCGCTTGCGATGCAACAGATGCGGATGTAATACTTGCGGCAACAACCGATGAAGACGGTGTTGGTGCAGCAATTATGAACCGACTTGAAAAAGCAGCAGGGAACGCATATTTTAAATAAATGCGCAAAAAGGACCTTTCCAATCTGGAAGGTCTTTTTTATATTGATACGCAATACTTTTCAGTCGAAATAAGTTTTGTTATGCTTAGAAGTATGAAACGAAAGTATTATGTACGAGGAGAATTATGGGAGGAAGTACCAGTATGAATATTTTATTTGTATGTACAGGAAATACATGTCGCTCAGCGATGGCAGAGGCGATTTTACGTGCGAAACAAGCAAATATTAACGTACAATCAGCGGGGATTTACGCCAAACAAGGCGATGCGATGTCAGCGAATGCACAAGCTGTTTTGAATGACCAACACATCGCACACGCACATGCAGCGAATACGTTAACTGAAGAACACTTAGCATGGGCAACAGTTGTGTTAACGATGACAAATGCGCATAAGCAAGCCATTTTACAAGCAGCTCCGCAATATGCAAGCAAGTTATACACACTGCATGAATACACGACGAATAGTGCGAAAGATGTTCGCGACCCATTTGGTGGTTCTCGTGCTGTGTATGAAGAAACGTTTACAGAGTTACAAGCTGCGATTAACCAACTACCGTTTTGGAAGGAGCGATAAATTGAAGAAGAAACATACTTTTAGCTTGCGCAAGCAGCTCGTATTATTTGTCGTCGTATTAGCAATCATTACGTATACGACAAGCTTTGTATTTATTGAAATTTTATATCCACGCATGTTCACCAATGTGGATCCGTTTTTATTCCAGATTGTGACATACGCGCTTGGCATTATGTGGTCAGGTGTATTAGCAGCGGCGTTTAGCTTAATTTTAGTGCGTCCGTTGCAGCGCCTTGATGCAGCAGCTGAACAAGCAGCGGCTGGGAAAATTGGCAAAGACATTGAAATGACGATTCAGCACGATGATGAAATTAACGCCGTTTCAAGCTCATTCCAAAAAATGCTCGAGAACTTACGCGCGATGGTTGAAACGATTGAAGTAAATGTTGACACAACAAAAACAACAATGCAGCGTTTAACAGAAGAAACGTCGACAACGACGAAGCAAGCAGAAGCGATCACCGAAACGATTACGCAAATTGCTGATGGAGCAGATATGTCAGCAAATGCGGTGCAGCAAACAGTGGAAGCGATTGAAGAGGTGCGCGTACTTGCTGAGGAAGTGAACGATCGTGCCGAAAGCTCCGCGAACCAAACGACGCAAATTTTACAGCATTTAACGACGACAAACGATGTCGTTTCCAATTTAGTACATAGTATTCAAACGATTGTTCATGGCAATGAAGAAGCATTAACGCATATTAAAGAGCTTGAAAAAAATGCGACGCAAATTGAAGCGATTAACACGCTTGTTGGCGACATTGCGAATCAAACGAACTTGCTGGCGCTAAATGCCTCAATCGAAGCAGCGCGTGCGGGTGAGCATGGTCACGGCTTTGCAGTTGTTGCAGAAGAAGTACGAAAGTTAGCGGATGAAAGTGCGAAAGCGGTAAGTGGTATTTCAACACTTATACATACGATTCAAGGAAATGTGACGACCGTTGTGACGCAAATGGAAGGGCAAGTGACGTTTGCGGTGCAAGAAACAGAGCGCATTCATGAAACGACCGAAGCAGTTGGCGCCATGTCGACTGATGTCGAGAAGATGGCATCGGACATTGTAGGCATTTCAAAGCTCATTGAACGCCAAATGCACAACATCGCAAATACAGCGAGCCAGTCACAAGAAGTAGCAGCAGTTGCTGAGCAAACATCGGCAAGTGCAGAAGATGTAAAGCATTTAACGAAAACGCAGCTTGCATCCATTGAACAAGTAAATCAATTAGCAAAATTACTCGATGAGCAGGCAGCTGTTTTATTCGGCAGCATTCAACAATTTGATCGCTCAAAATAATTGTTCGTAAAAGTGGTTTGAAAGAAGGTGAAAAATCTTCTTTTAAACCACTTTTTTCTTTAAAAACGAATTTTAAATGTGTTAATATATAAAACTTTCGGAAAAAGCCTTTAAAAAAACGATGTTTCATGTTTAAATATAGTCAACATTCGTTTTTGATATCGTGTTGTCACATACATATACTCGCTCATTTATACACACTAATGCGTATTCGTATAACACATTTCATGACACAACGGATGTTTTTCTTGAGTAGGCATGATACACTAATGGGGAAAACAAATGAAAAGAGGGAACTTCCTTGAAAATTGCAATTTCTTCAGATCATGGCGGGAATAACTTACGTCGCGAGATTATGAACTTATTAACAGAGCTAAACATTGAATTCACTGACTTTGGTCCACAAACAAATGACTCAGTTGACTACCCAGACTACGCAAAGCCAGTAGCAGAGCGTGTTGCAAGCGGTGAGTTTGACCGTGGTATTTTAATTTGCGGTACGGGCATTGGTATTTCAATTGCAGCCAACAAGTTCAAAGGAATTCGCTGTGCATTAGTACATGATGTATTTTCAGCGAAAGCAACTCGTTGCCATAACGACTCAAATATTTTAGCAATGGGTGAGCGTGTCATCGGTCCAGGATTAGCACAAGAGATTGTGAAAACATGGTTAAACACTGATTTTGAAGGCGGTCGCCACGAAAAACGCATCCAAAAAATTGCGGAATTAGAAAACTAAGAAGGTGTTTTCTTTATGACGATTCAACAACAGCTAACAGAGCTGCTTACGCAGTTTGAGCAATTGATTGAACCGACGCTTCGTCCACATCAGCTGCTTGTAATCGGCTGCTCGACATCAGAAGTCATCGGTGAAAAAATCGGCACAGCAGGAACACTGAACATTGCAGAGGAACTTTTTAGACCACTCGAGCAATTTGCGCAAAAACATCAGCTTTACTTAGCGTTCCAAGGCTGTGAGCATATTAACCGTGCATTAACGATTGAACGACGCGCAGCAGAGCATTACAAGCTAGAGGAAGTATCGGTCAAACCGGTGCGCACAGCTGGTGGGTCGATGTCTGCGTATGCGTATGAACAGTTGAACGACGCGGTAGTCGTAGAGCACATCCAAGCGCATTACGGCATTGATATTGGTCAAACATTAATTGGTATGCATTTGAAGCATGTAGCAGTTCCAGTCCGCACGAGCATTCGACAACTTGGCGAAGCACTTGTGACAACTGCAACGACACGTCCAAAGCTGATTGGCGGCGAACGTGCACAATATCGTTAATTATGTGAATGAAGGGGTAACCCTATTTAATAAATTATTATTTAATTCAGGGAGGATTTTTCAACAATGGCATTTGAAAAATTAGCAGCACAGGACCAATCTATTTTAGACGCAATTTTATTAGAGAAGAAACGTCAAAACGACAACATCGAGTTAATCGCTTCAGAAAACTTCGTATCAGAAGCTGTGATGGAAGCACAAGGTTCTTACCTTACAAACAAATACGCTGAAGGTTACCCAGGCAAACGCTACTACGGTGGTTGCGAACACGTAGACGTAGTGGAAGATATCGCGCGTGACCGTGCAAAACAATTATTCGGTGCAGCATACGTAAACGTACAACCTCACTCAGGTGCACAAGCGAACATGGCTGTTTACCATACAATTTTACAACCAGGCGATACAGTTTTAGGGATGAACTTATCACACGGTGGTCACTTAACACACGGTTCACCTGTAAACTTCTCAGGTATTTTATATAACTTTGTAGAGTACGGTGTAACAGAAGATACAAACGTAATCGATTACGAAGATGTTCGTCAAAAAGCGTTAGAAGCGAAACCAAAATTAATCGTGGCTGGTGCTTCAGCATACCCACGTGAGATCGACTTCGCGAAATTCCGTGAAATCGCTGACGAAGTAGGCGCATACTTCATGGTAGACATGGCGCATATCGCAGGTCTTGTAGCAGCTGGTGAACACCCATCTCCAATCCCACACGCTGACTTTGTAACAACAACGACACACAAAACATTACGTGGCCCACGTGGTGGTATGATCTTAACAAACGATGCAAAATGGGAAAAAGAATTAAATAAATCTGTATTCCCTGGTATTCAAGGTGGTCCTTTAATGCACGTAATCGCTGCAAAAGCAGTGTCATTCGGTGAAGCATTACAACCTGAATTCAAAGACTACGCAAAACAAATTAAAGCAAATGCAAAAGCATTAGCAGAAAGCTTAATCGAAGAAGGCGTTGAAATCGTATCTGGTGGCACAGACAACCACTTACTATTAGTGAACGTGAAATCTTTAGGCTTAACGGGTAAAGTAGCAGAGCACGTGTTAGATGAAGTTGCGATTACAACAAACAAAAACACAATCCCTTACGACACAGAAAAGCCATTCGTAACATCTGGCGTACGTATCGGTACTGCTGCCATCACTTCTCGTGGTTTCAAAGAAGAAGATGCACGTGAAGTTGGTAAAATTATCGCGAAAGTGTTAAAAAACCACGAAGACGAAGCAGTAAAAGAAGAAGCGCGTAAAGAAGTAGCTGCATTAACAGCAAAACACCCATTATACGCATAATTGAAACGAGCACTCTCCTTAATAGGAGGCTGCTGAAAAACTTACCTTTTAAGATATGAGGAAAGTTTTCAAACAAAAATAAGACGTTTTTCGTTCGATTTTGAACGGAAAGCGTCTTATTTCTT
>JAHAYH010000017.1 GCA_018384745.1 Caryophanon sp.
AAGAAAAAGGAGCAGTAGCTGATTATGTTGGTGATGTTTATATGCTTGAAAAGATCGAAAAAGAAAATTGGTTTGATTTCGATACTATGATAGCTACACCTGATATGATGCCTTTATTAGGTAAATTAGGTAAGGTTTTAGGACCTAAAGGTTTAATGCCAAACCCTAAAACTGGTACAGTTACTTTCGACGTAACAAAAGCAATCAACGAAATCAAAGCTGGTAAAGTTGAATACCGCGCTGAAAAAGCTGGTATCATCCACGCTCCAATCGGTAAAGTTTCATTCGAAACTGAAAAATTAGTTGAAAACTTCTTAGCAGTATACGATGTAATCGCTAAAGCTAAACCAGCGGCTGCAAAAGGTACTTACATGAAGTCTGTAAACGTAACAACTACAATGGGTCCTGCAATCAAAATTGATGCAGCTTCTGTAGTAGTTAAATAATTTTAAATTACTTGAAATTATTTATTGACAACACACCGCTTACTTGGTAAGATGGATGCTGTTGTGAATCATCCATTTGTACCGTAGACAGTAGGAGTGACTTGTCACTTAATGATCCTACCGAGGACATCGGAATTCGGATTCTTTTTAAGATGATGACTTTCAGCCTCTATGTCTATTCAGATGTAGAGGCTTTACTTTTGTCGGTATAAATGACCCATTCTAATAGGAGGTGTCATCCAGATGAGCAAACCAATCATTGAAGCTAAACAATCTTTAGTACAAGAGATCGCTGGTAAGTTCGAAACTGCTGCATCTGTAGTAGTAGTTGACTACCGTGGTTTAACTGTAGCTCAAGTTACAGAATTACGTAAACAATTACGTGAAGCAGGCGTGGAATTCAAAGTATACAAAAACACTTTAGTTCGCCGTGCTGCTGAGCAAGCTGGTGTTGAAGCAATCAACGAAGTTTTAACTGGTCCAAACGCAATCGCATTCTCTAACGAGGACGTAGTAGCGCCAGCTAAAATCATCAACGATTTCGCTAAAAAGAACGAAGCTTTAGAAATTAAAGCTGGTATCATCGAAGGTACTGTATCTTCAGCTGATGATGTTAAAGCACTTGCAGAACTTCCATCACGCGAAGGTCTATTATCAATGCTTTTATCAGTTCTTCAAGCTCCAGTGCGCAACTTCGCACTTGCAACAAAAGCTGTTGCAGACCAAAAAGAAGAACAAGGCGCTTAATTGCAACTTCTCTTCAACAATCGGCTTAACGGCCTAAAACAAAACTAACTTATTATATTCCATAGGAGGAAATTAAAATGAACAAAGAGCAAATCTTAGAAGCTATCAAAGCTATGACAGTTCTAGAATTAAACGATTTAGTAAAAGCAATCGAAGAAGAATTCGGTGTAACAGCTGCTGCTCCAGTAGCAGTAGTTGCTGGCGGTGCTGCTGCAGCTGAAGAAAAAACTGAGTTTGACGTAGTATTAACATCTGCTGGTGCAGAAAAAATCAAAGTAATCAAAGTGGTTCGCGAAATCACTGGCTTAGGCTTAAAAGAAGCTAAAGAAGTAGTAGATAACGCTCCTAAAGCTCTTAAAGAAGGCGCATCTAAAGAAGAAGCTGAAGAAATCAAGTCTAAACTTGAAGAAGTTGGCGCTTCTGTAGAAGTTAAATAATTTTATTTAACAGCTAACTTTTATACGGAAAGCTCGTCTTTTATTGACGAGCTTTTCTTTTTGTAGAACTTGCTACAAAGTGGACAGAATTCCATACAACTACGTATGAAATTCTGTCCTTTTTTAAATAAATGTTTCACGTGAAAAAATGAGTTTCATCAAGGAGGCGACGATTATGTCAGAACATTATTATTCGAATAAGCCTCAAACGGAAAGTAAGCCAAATAAATTTAACTTTACATTGCTAGGACATGCGTTCACATTTACGACGGATGCTGGCGTGTTTAGTAAAAGCGAAGTAGATTTTGGCTCCCGTGTGTTAATCGATGCATTTGACATGCCAGATGTAGAAGGTCCAATTTTCGATGTCGGCTGCGGTTACGGTCCGATTGGTTTATCGATTGCTCATGCATATCCAGATCGCATTGTGCATATGATGGATATTAATGAACGTGCAGTAGGTTTATCTCGTACGAACGCGCAGTTAAACGGGATTCAAAATGTACGAATTTTTGAAAGTAATGGTTTGCAGGCTTGTACTGAGCAAGATGCAGCAGCAATTTTAACAAACCCGCCAATTCGCGCTGGGAAAGATACAATTTTCCGCTTCTATGATGAAGCATTTGAGAAATTGCGTACAAACGGTGAGTTGTGGATCGTTATTCAAAAAAAGCAAGGCGCACCGTCAACAGTGGCTCATTTAGAGGAAAAATTTGCAGAAGTTGATGTCGTAGAAAAGAAAAAAGGCTACTGGATCGTCCGTGCGATTAAGTAACCTTCATCTATAGAAAATATTGACTTGACAAAATGGCTATGATATTATAATAAAATGCAAAATATTATTTTGCGGTCGTATGCCCTTTTGTGAAAAAAGTCAGTTTTTAAGGCATACATGCCAGCACAAGTTTAGTAAAACCAAAATGAGTTAACAATTATGACTCGTTTTCTTTTTGTCTTTGGAAATCATACACTATTTGTAAGGTTTTGCAAAGACCTATTATCGCTTTATTGAGGGGTGAATGAGTTGACAGGTCAACTAGTTCAGTACGGAAAACACCGTGAGCGTAGAAGTTACGCACGAATTAAAGAGGTGGCACAGCTTCCTAATCTGATTGAGATTCAAACAGCGTCTTATGACTGGTTCCTTAAAGAAGGTTTACTAGAAATGTTCCAGGACATTTCTCCGATCGAAGATTTCGCGGGTAAATTATCTTTAGAGTTCATTGATTATAAGCTGGGCGAACCAAAGTACGATGTAGATGAATGTAAAGAACGTGACGCAACTTATGCCGCGCCTTTACGTGTTACAGTACGACTTACAAATAAAGAAACAGGCGAATTACAACCGAAAGAAGTATTCATGGGTGATTTCCCATTAATGACGGATACAGGGACGTTCATCATCAATGGTGCTGAGCGCGTTATCGTATCTCAGTTAGTACGTTCTCCGTCTGTATACTTTAATGATAAAACAGACAAAAACGGTAAAAAAGGTTTCAGCGCAACCGTGATTCCAAACCGTGGTGCATGGTTAGAATATGAAACAGATGCAAAAGACGTTGTATACGTACGTATCGACCGTACACGTAAATTACCAGTAACGGTATTATTACGTGCATTAGGTTTCAGCTCTGACCAAGAAATCATCGATCTAATCGGTGATAACGAATTCCTACGTAACACGCTTGAAAAAGATAACTCTGATGACACGAACAAAGCGTTATTAGAAATCTATGAGCGTTTACGTCCAGGTGAGCCACCAACAGTTGATTCAGCGAAGAGCTTATTATACTCTCGTTTCTTCGACGCAAAACGCTATGACTTAGCAAACGTTGGTCGCTACAAAATGAACAAAAAACTTCACATTAAAAACCGTTTATTCAACCAAGTTCTTGCGGAAACATTAGTGAATCCAGAAACGGGTGAAGTGTATCAAGATGAAGAAGGTAATACGCTATTTACGAAAGGTACATTATTAGACCGTCGTACATTAGACTTATTAATTCCTTTACTTGAGCAAGACAAAATCGGTTACGAAACATTAACGCATGTTAATGGCGTATTAGAAGGTGACGTAACGATCCAATCGATTAAAGTATACGCACCAAACGATGAGTCTGAAAAAGAAATTATCATTACATCGAATGCAAACGTAGAAGAAGAAGTGAAAAACATTACACCAGCGGACATCATCGCTTCTGTATCGTATTTCTTCAACTTACTACACGGCATTGGGAACACGGACGATATCGACCACTTAGGTAACCGTCGTTTACGTTCTGTAGGTGAGTTACTACAAAACCAATTCCGTATCGGTTTATCTCGTATGGAGCGCGTTGTTCGTGAGCGTATGTCAATCAACGATACAACAGCGATCGCACCAGAGAAATTAATCAACATTCGCCCTGTCATTGCATCAATTAAAGAGTTCTTCGGAAGCTCTCAATTATCGCAATTCATGGACCAAACAAACCCACTTGCGGAATTAACGCATAAGCGTCGTCTATCTGCATTAGGGCCTGGTGGTTTAACACGTGAGCGTGCTGGTATGGAAGTACGTGACGTTCACTACTCTCACTATGGTCGTATGTGTCCGATTGAAACGCCAGAGGGTCCAAACATCGGGTTAATCAACTCATTATCTTCATTCGCAGAAGTAAATAAATTTGGTTTCATTGAAACACCTTACCGCCGTGTTGATCCAAAAACTGGCGCTGTAACGGATCAAATTCATTACTTAACAGCTGACGAAGAAGACAACTACGTAGTTGCACAAGCAAACTCTCGCTTAAATCCAGATGGTACATTTGCAGAGGAAGAAGTAGTAGGACGTTTCCGAGGCGATAACACTGTATTCAAACGTGAAAAAATTGACTACATGGACGTATCTCCAAAGCAAGTAGTTTCTGCTGCCACTGCATGTATCCCGTTCTTAGAAAACGATGACTCGAACCGTGCCTTAATGGGTGCGAACATGCAACGTCAAGCCGTTCCGTTATTAAACCCAGAAGCGCCGTTTATCGGTACTGGTATGGAACACGTAGACGCGCGTGACTCAGGTGCAGCGGTTGTTTCAAAACACCACGGTATCGTTGAGCACGTTGAAGCTCGTTCAATTCACGTTCGTCGTATCGAAGAGATCGATGGTAAAGAAGTAAAAGGCGATTTAGTTAAATATAAATTACAAAAATTCGTACGTTCTAACCAAGGTACATCTTATAACCAACGCCCAATCGTTAAGGTTGGCGATCGCGTAGAGCCACGTGATATTTTAGCTGACGGTCCTTCAATGGAGCGCGGTGAATTAGCGCTTGGTCGTAACGTATTAATCGGCTTCATGACTTGGGACGGCTTCAACTATGAGGATGCCGTAATCATGTCTGAGCGCCTTGTAAAAGATGATGTATACACATCTGTTCATATTGAAGAGTATGAATCAGAGTCTCGTGATACAAAACTTGGTAAAGAAGAAATCACTCGTGACATTCCAAACGTTGGTGAAGACGCACTTCGTAACTTAGACGAGCGCGGCATCATCCGCATCGGTGCGGAAGTACGTGACGGTGATATTTTAGTAGGTAAAGTAACGCCTAAAGGTGTAACGGAACTTACAGCTGAAGAGCGTTTATTACACGCAATCTTCGGTGAAAAAGCTCGCGAAGTGCGCGACACGTCTTTACGTGTACCACACGGCGCAGGCGGTATTATTCTTGATGTGAAGGTATTCAACCGTGAAGACGGCGATGAGTTACCACCAGGTGTTAACCAATTAGTACGTGTGTACATTGTTCAAAAACGTAAAATCCGCGTTGGTGATAAGATGGCCGGACGTCACGGTAACAAAGGGGTTATCTCGCGTATCCTTCCAGAAGAAGATATGCCATTCATGCCAGACGGCACACCAATCGACATCATGTTAAACCCACTTGGGGTACCATCTCGTATGAACATCGGACAAGTACTTGAGTTACACTTAGGTATGGCTGCTCGTCAAATGGGCATCCACATCGCAACACCGGTATTCGATGGTGCGAACGAGGAAGATGTTTGGGAAACAATTGAAGAAGCTGGTATGAACCGTGACGGTAAAACAGTTCTTTATGATGGACGTTCTGGTGAGCCATTCGATAACCGCGTATCTGTTGGTGTCATGTACATGATCAAACTTGCGCACATGGTTGACGATAAGCTTCACGCACGTTCTACAGGTCCTTACTCATTAGTAACGCAACAACCGCTTGGTGGTAAAGCACAATTCGGTGGTCAGCGCTTCGGTGAGATGGAAGTATGGGCACTTGAAGCATACGGTGCTGCATACACGTTACAAGAAATTTTAACTGTTAAGTCAGATGACGTTGTTGGTCGTGTGAAAACATACGAAGCAATCGTTAAAGGCGAAAGCGTTCCAGAACCAGGTGTACCTGAATCATTCAAGGTATTAATTAAAGAGTTACAATCTTTAGGTATGGACGTAAAAATGTTAACAGTGAATGACGAAGAAGTTGAACTTCGCGACTTAGACGAAGATGACGAAATTCCAGCACCAGCTGATGCACCTCGTTTACCACAAGTAGACGAAACGGAAGAACCATCACAGTCTCTTGAATAAGTAATTTCAAAGTCGGGCAGGATTAAATGGCCCTGTCCGGCTTTTTCTCTTTTATAAATTAAAAAATGTATCGTTTGAGCTACGGACAAGTCTTAGCCAAGGTTAAGAACTTATACTAAAGGGAGGTAGGCTCCTTGATCGACGTTAATGAATTTGAATATATGAAAATTGGTTTAGCTTCACCTGATAAGATCCGCTCATGGTCTTACGGAGAAGTAAAAAAACCTGAAACAATCAACTACCGTACTTTAAAACCAGAAAAAGACGGTCTTTTCTGTGAGAAAATCTTCGGACCTCAAAAAGACTGGGAGTGTCACTGTGGTAAATACAAACGCGTTCGTTATAAAGGCGTAGTTTGTGACCGTTGTGGCGTTGAAGTAACACGTGCAAAAGTTCGTCGTGAGCGCATGGGTCACATCGAATTAGCAGCACCAGTATCACACATTTGGTACTTTAAAGGGATTCCATCACGCATGGGTCTTATCCTTGATATGTCTCCACGTGCATTAGAGGAAGTAATTTACTTCGCTTCTTACGTTGTGATTGAGCCAGGTGCAACAAACTTAGAGAAGAAACAACTTCTTTCTGAGAAAGAATACCGCTTATACCGCGAAAAATTCGGTACTGATTTCCACGCTGCAATGGGTGCAGAAGCAATTAAACAACTTCTTGTAAACATTGATTTAGAAGACGAAACAGTAACGTTAAAAGAAGAGTTAAAAACAGCACAAGGTCAACGTCGTACACGTGCGATTAAACGCCTTGAAGTTGTAGAATCATTCCGTAACTCTGGCAACAAACCAGAATGGATGATTTTAGACGTACTTCCAGTAATTCCACCAGAGCTTCGTCCAATGGTGCAATTAGATGGTGGCCGTTTTGCGACATCTGATTTAAACGATTTATACCGTCGTGTGATCAACCGTAACAACCGTTTAAAACGTTTACTTGATCTTGGTGCGCCAAACATCATCGTACAAAACGAAAAACGTATGTTACAAGAAGCAGTAGATGCCCTAATCGACAATGGTCGTCGTGGTCGTCCTGTAACTGGTCCTGGTAACCGTCCGTTAAAATCACTTTCACACATGCTGAAAGGGAAACAAGGTCGTTTCCGTCAAAACTTACTTGGTAAACGTGTAGACTACTCTGGTCGTTCGGTTATCGTAGTAGGTCCAAACTTAAAAATGTACCAATGTGGTCTTCCAAAAGAAATGGCAATCGAGCTATTCAAACCTTTCGTAATGAAAGAATTAGTAGAGCGTGGCCTAGCACACAACATTAAGTCTGCGAAACGTAAAATCGAGCGCATGCACAATGAAGTGTGGGACGTTTTAGAAGACGTAATTCGTGAGCATCCGGTATTACTTAACCGTGCACCGACGCTTCACCGTCTTGGTATCCAAGCATTCGAGCCTACATTAGTAGAAGGCCGTGCAATCCGTTTACACCCATTAGTATGTACAGCTTACAACGCTGACTTCGATGGTGACCAAATGGCCGTTCACGTACCTTTATCAGCAGAAGCGCAAGCAGAAGCACGTTTATTAATGTTAGCTGCTCAAAACATCTTAAACCCGAAAGATGGTAAACCAGTAGTAACACCATCTCAAGATATGGTATTAGGTAACTATTACTTAACGCTTGAGCGTGCAGGCGCACGTGGTGAAGGTTCAATCTTCTACGGTCCAGATGAAGTGTTAGTTGCTTACCAAAACGGTACAGTACACTTACACACACGTATTGCGATCAAAGCAAGCTCAGTGAACAACCAAACATTCACAGAAGAGCAAAACGACAAGTTCTTATTAACGACTGTTGGTAAAGTAATCTTCAATGAAATTCTTCCAGAGTCGTTCCCATATATTAACGAGCCTACAGATTCGAACTTAGAAACTGTAACGCCTGAAAAATACTTCGCATCATTAACAATCGATGCTGAATTATTAGCAGAAATCGAAGGTGCAGAAGGCTATGCTGAGCTATCTCAAGCAGAGCAAATCGAAGCACAACGCCAAGCAGTTCTTGCGAAATACTTTGCAAATACACCAGTAGTTGCACCGTTCCGTAAGAAATTCTTAGGTAACGTAATCGCAGAAGTGTTCAAACGCTTCCACATTACAGAAACGTCTAAAATGCTTGACCGTATGAAAAACTTAGGTTTCAAATACTCTACTCGTGCAGGTATTACAGTAGGTGTAGCTGATATCGAAGTATTACCAGATAAAGGTGAAATCTTAGCGGAAGCACAAACGCAAGTGGACAAAGTGATGAAGCAATTCCGTCGTGGTTTAATCACGGAAGAAGAGCGTTATGATCGCGTAATCGCTAGCTGGTCTAAAGCGAAAGATATCATCCAAGGTAAGTTAATGGACTCGTTACAAAAAACGAACCCAATCTTCATGATGTCTGACTCAGGTGCCCGTGGTAACGCATCGAACTTTACACAGCTTGCGGGTATGCGTGGTCTGATGGCCAACCCGGCTGGTCGAATCATCGAGTTACCAATCAAATCTTCATTCCGTGAAGGTTTAACAGTATTAGAGTACTTCATCTCTACCCACGGTGCGCGTAAAGGTCTTGCCGATACAGCACTTAAAACAGCCGATTCAGGTTACCTGACTCGTCGTTTAGTAGATGTTGCCCAAGATGTAATCGTACGTGAAGATGACTGTGGCACAGACCGCGGTTTAAAAATCGGTGCGTTAATGGAAGGCACAGAAGTAATCGAAACATTAGAAGAACGTTTAATTGGTCGTCATGCGAAGAAAACAATTCGTCGTCCAAATACAGGTGAAGTAATCGTTGAACGTGATGCTTTAATCGAGCAAGATAAAGCGCGTGAAGTAGCGCAATTATTTGCGGAATTAGAAGCGAAGAACGAAAACGAGCGCACAGCATCTGAAAAGTTATTCTTAGAAGGTATTTCAATCCGTTCTGCATTCACATGTGATACAAAACACGGCGTATGTAAAAAATGTTACGGTGTTAACCTTGCAACAGGCGAAAACGTTGAAGTTGGTGAAGCTGTCGGAATCATCGCAGCTCAATCAATCGGTGAGCCAGGTACACAGTTAACGATGCGTACGTTCCATACAGGTGGGGTAGCCGGTAACGATATTACACAAGGTCTTCCACGTATCCAAGAGATCTTTGAAGCGCGTAATCCGAAAGGTCAAGCGTTAATTACAGAGATTTCTGGTGAGGTTATTCAAATTGATGAAATCCGTGAAGGCTTAAAAGAGATCACAATTAAAGGTGACGTAGAAACACGTAAATACACAACTCCTTACAACGCTCGTTTAAAAGTGGCTGAAGGGGATACTGTAGAACGTGGTCAAAACTTAACAGAAGGTTCTATCGATCCAAAACAATTATTAAAAGTAAAAGGTACTTTAGCTGTTCAAGAGTATCTATTAAAAGAAGTACAAAAAGTATACCGTATGCAAGGGGTAGAAATTGGCGACAAACACGTTGAAGTAATGGTTCGTCAAATGCTTCGTAAAGTACGTATTATTGAAGCTGGTGACACAGAGTTATTACCAGATTCATTATTAGACGTACACCAATTCAAAGAGGCAAATGCCGGCGTATTAAAAGAGCGTGAAGCAGTTGCAGCGGCTCGTCCAGCAACAGCTCGCCCAGTAATCTTAGGTATTACAAAAGCTTCTCTTGAAACTGAATCATTCTTATCTGCTGCATCATTCCAAGAAACAACTCGTGTGTTAACGGATGCTGCAATTAAAGGTAAGCGCGATGAGCTTCTTGGTCTGAAAGAGAACGTAATTATCGGTAAACTTGTTCCAGCAGGTACTGGTATGCAACGTTACCGTCAAATCAAAATCGCTGCAGATGCATTAAAATCAGAAGAAGAGTTAACATCTTTTGAATAATTAATCAGCTTAGCGTTTAAAAACACAAAAAGGATTCTAGGTGAGTTCATTCTCACCTAGGATTTTTAAAGATATTGGTTGACAGTTTAAAGCTGCAATGATAATATATTCAAGGTTGATAGTTAACTGTCTGTCCCTTTGGAGGATATGAAAATGTCTTACGATAAAGTAAAACAGGCTAGTAAAACAATCATAGGTACAAAGCAAGCAGTTAAAGCAATGCATGCTGGACAAGTACTCGAAGTTTTTGTCGCACTTGATGCAGACAGTTGGGTAACCGATCCGGCCATTCTTCTCGCGAAAGAAATCGGGATACCGATTGCCAAAGTCGAGTCAAAGAGCGAACTAGGGAAGGCTTGCGGCATACATGTTGGAGCTGCAGTAGTTGCTATTACTGTAAGTTAGTTTTTGTATTCATAAGGATGCAAAGACTTTGTTTTTACCCAAAAAATGAACCACCTGGATGTGTGGTATTACAAGGAATAAATGAAGGGAGGAAAAATCGATGCCTACAATTAACCAATTGGTACGTAAGCCTCGTCAATCTAAAATCACGAAATCAAAATCTCCAGCGCTAAACAAAGGTTATAACTCTTTCAAAAAGTCTTTAACTAATGTTAAGTCTCCACAAAAACGCGGAGTTTGTACTCGTGTAGGTACAATGACACCACGTAAACCGAACTCGGCTTTACGTAAATATGCTCGTGTACGTTTAACTAACCAATTAGAAGTAACAGCTTATATCCCAGGTGAAGGTCACAACTTACAAGAGCACAGTGTTGTTCTTATCCGTGGCGGTCGCGTAAAAGACTTAGCTGGAGTTCGTTACCACATCGTACGTGGTGCGTTAGATACTGCTGGTGTTAACGGTCGTATGCAATCTCGTTCTAAATACGGAACGAAGCGTCCAAAAGAAAAAAAATAATAACGTCTAATAGATGATCAATATTTGAAAGGAGGAAAACACATGCCTCGTAAAGGTCCTGTTTCCAAACGTGACGTGTTACCAGATCCACTTTATAACTCAAAGCTAGTAACTCGTTTAATCAACAAATTAATGGTAGATGGTAAAAGAGGTACTTCTCAAAAGATTTTATACGGTGCATTTGAATTAGTTCAAGAGCGCACTGGTAACAATCCAATCGAAGTATTCGAAGCTGCATTAAACAACGTAATGCCTGTTCTTGAAGTTCGCGCTCGCCGCGTTGGTGGTTCTAACTACCAAGTACCAGTTGAGGTTCGCCCAGAACGTCGTACAACTTTAGGTTTACGTTACTTAGTAAACTACTCTCGCCTACGTGGTGAGAAAACGATGATGGAGCGTTTAGCTAACGAAATCATCGATGCTTCTAACAACACAGGTGCTTCAGTTAAGAAACGTGAAGATATGCACAAAATGGCAGAAGCAAACAAAGCATTCGCACACTACCGCTGGTAATTCGACCTTCGTATTGGCTGCTTAAGATAGCCAATACGTGGTCTTGTATAAGCAGTATTTCTATACCCAATATGGAAGGAGAAATTTCCTATGAAACGCGAATTCTCTCTAGAGAATACACGTAATATTGGGATCATGGCTCACATTGATGCTGGTAAAACAACAACAACTGAGCGTATCCTTTATTACACTGGTAAGATCCACAAAATCGGTGAAACTCACGAAGGCGCTTCTCAAATGGACTGGATGGAGCAAGAGCAAGAACGTGGTATTACAATCACTTCTGCTGCGACAACAGCTCAATGGAACGGCAACCGTATCAACATCATCGATACTCCTGGACACGTAGACTTCACTGTAGAAGTTGAACGTTCTTTACGTGTACTTGACGGTGCAGTAACAGTACTTGATGCTCAATCAGGTGTTGAGCCTCAAACTGAAACAGTTTGGCGTCAAGCTACAACTTACGGAGTTCCACGTATCGTATTCATCAACAAGATGGATAAAATGGGTGCAGACTTCTTATACTCTGTAGGTACATTACACGAGCGCTTACAAGCTAACGCTCACCCAATTCAATTACCAATCGGTGCTGAAGACGAGTTCTCAGCAATCATTGACTTAGTTGAAATGGACGTAACTTACTATGATAACGAAGAAGGTACAGCTTTACGTACTGGTGAACCAATTCCTGAGTCTCACCAAGCACAAGCTGAAGAATACCGTGAAAAGTTAATCGAAGCAATCGCTGAAGTTGACGAAGATATCATGGAAAAATACTTTGCTGGTGAAGAAATTACTAAAGAAGAGCTTAAAGCGGCTATCCGTAAAGCGACAATCGCAGTACAATTCTACCCAGTATTATGTGGTACAGCATTCAAACACAAAGGTGTTCGTAAAATGTTAGACGCAGCAGTTGATTACTTACCATCTCCAATTGACGTACCTGCTATTAACGGTACTGATGTTGACGGTGAAGAAGAAATCATCCGTGAATCATCTGATGATGCTCCATTCTCTGCATTAGCATTCAAAGTAATGACTGACCCATTCGTAGGTAAGTTAACATTCTTCCGTGTATATTCAGGTACACTTGAGTCTGGTTCTTACGTACAAAACTCTTCTAAAGGTAAACGTGAGCGCGTAGGTCGTATCTTACAAATGCACGCTAACTCTCGTGAAGAGATCTCAAAAGTATTCGCAGGGGATATCGCTGCTGCTGTAGGTCTTAAAGATACTACAACTGGTGACACTTTATGTGACGAGAAAAACCTAGTTATTCTTGAATCTATGGAGTTCCCAGAGCCAGTAATTTCTTTATCTGTTGAACCAAAATCAAAAGCTGACCAAGATAAAATGGGTCAAGCTTTACAAAAATTACAAGAAGAAGATCCAACTTTCCGTGCTCACACTGACACAGAAACTGGACAAACTATCATCTCAGGTATGGGTGAGTTACACTTAGACATCCTAGTTGACCGTATGAAACGCGAATTTAAAGTTGAAGCTAACGTTGGTGCTCCAATGGTATCTTACCGTGAGACATTCCGTGGCGAAGCTAAAGTTCAAGGTAAATTCACACGTCAATCTGGTGGTCGCGGTCAATACGGTGACGTAACGATCGAGTTCTCTCCAAACGAAGAAGGTAAAGGCTTCGAATTCGAAAACGCTATCGTTGGTGGTGTTGTACCTCGTGAATATATTCCTGCTGTAGAGCAAGGTTTACGTGATTCTTTAGATCGCGGTGTAGTTGCTGGTTACCCATTAATCGACATTAAAGCGAAATTAGTATTCGGTTCTTACCATGACGTTGACTCGAATGAGATGGCGTTCAAAATTGCTGCATCTATGGCACTTAAAGAAGCTGCTAAAAAATGTAACCCAGTAATTTTAGAACCAATGATGAAAGTTGAAGTTGTAATTCCAGAAGAGTACCTTGGTGATATCATGGGTAACATTACTGCTCGTCGCGGACGCGTTGAGGGTATGGAAGCTCGCGGTAACTCTCAAGTAGTACGCGCTATGGTACCATTAGCTGAAATGTTCGGCTATGCTACAACTTTACGTTCTGCAACACAAGGTCGCGGTACATTCTCAATGGTGTTCGATCACTATGAAGATGTTCCAAAATCAATCGCAGAAGAAATCATCAAAAAAAATCAAGGTGAATAATTGAAATTTCCCCTTGTATAAAGTATAAATAATTTGTAAGCTATGATTGCATGGCTTCTGCTGGGCCCGGTAAGAGGCCATCAATCGTAACATAAAAAAAATCTAACATATAATTTAGGAGGCTTTCTCTAATGGCTAAAGAAAAATTTGACCGTTCGAAAACGCATGCTAACATCGGTACAATCGGACACGTTGACCATGGTAAAACAACTTTAACAGCAGCAATCGCTACTGTATTATCAAAAGCAATGGGTGGCGAAGCTAAGTCTTACGCTGACATTGATAACGCTCCAGAAGAAAAAGAGCGTGGTATCACAATCAACACTTCTCACGTTGAATATGAAACTGCAACTCGTCACTACGCACACGTTGACTGCCCAGGACACGCTGACTATGTTAAAAACATGATCACTGGTGCTGCACAAATGGACGGCGGTATCTTAGTAGTATCTGCTGCTGACGGCCCAATGCCACAAACTCGTGAGCACATCTTACTTTCTAAACAAGTAGGTGTTCCTTACTTAGTAGTATTCATGAACAAATGTGATATGGTAGACGACGAAGAATTATTAGAGTTAGTAGAAATGGAAATCCGTGACTTACTATCTGAATATGACTTCCCAGGTGATGATCTTCCAGTAATCAAAGGTTCAGCTTTAAAAGCATTAGAAGGCGAGCCTGAGTGGGAAGAAAAAATCATTGAATTAATGAACGCTGTTGACGAGTACATCCCAACTCCAGAGCGTCAAACTGACAAACCATTCATGATGCCAGTAGAGGACGTATTCTCTATCACTGGTCGTGGTACAGTAGCAACTGGCCGTGTTGAACGTGGTCAAGTTAAAGTTGGTGACGTAGTAGAAATCATCGGTATCGAAGAAGAAGCTAAGTCTACAACTGTAACTGGTGTAGAAATGTTCCGTAAATTATTAGACTATGCTGAAGCTGGTGACAACATCGGTGCATTATTACGTGGTGTTGCTCGTGAAGAGATCCAACGTGGTCAAGTATTAGCTAAACCAGGTTCAATCACTCCACACACAAACTTCAAAGCAGAAGTTTACGTATTATCAAAAGAAGAGGGTGGACGTCACACTCCATTCTTCTCTAACTACCGTCCTCAGTTCTACTTCCGTACAACTGACGTAACTGGTATTTGTATGTTACCAGAAGGCGTAGAAATGGTTATGCCTGGCGATAACATCGAAATGACTGTAGAGTTAATCGCTCCAATCGCTATCGAAGAAGGTACTAAGTTCTCTATCCGTGAGGGTGGCCGTACTGTAGGCGCTGGCGTAGTAGCTTCTATCCAAAAATAATTTTTAGTACACTTGTGTAACTAAATGTTGAACCCTCTCTGTGAGCTTGCTTGCAGAGAGGGTTTTTTTGTCGTTTTTCTGCTATAGCTTTTAGGCATAAAGAATATGCGAAATATGTATTTTATTTATATTGTCGTTCATGCGTATAATAAACGTAACAGCAAGTGCTTCTTTATATGGGGATGTAAAGAAGTGTTTGATTAAAACAAAGGGGTTGTTTTATAGATGTCGAATTACATTCAACAAGGAAAGCTGCAAGTAGATGCGCAGCTAGCAAACTTTATTAATGATGAAGTATTACCAAACAGCGGTGTCGAGCAAGAAGCGTTTTGGGATGGCTTCTCCGCGATCGTGGCAGATTTAGCACCAAAAAATAAAGCGTTATTACAAAAACGTGATGAATTGCAACAGCAAATTAATACATGGCATAAAGAGCATAAAGGTACGACGGATTTTGAAGCGTACAAATCATTTTTACAAAGCATCGGTTACTTAGAGCCAGAAGTGGCACCATTTCATGTAACGACAGCAAATGTAGATGATGAAATTGCTGTACAAGCAGGACCGCAATTAGTTGTACCTGTAAGCAATGCACGCTATGCAATTAATGCAGCGAATGCGCGTTGGGGAAGCTTATATGATGCACTTTACGGAACGGATGCGATCAGCGATGAAGGTGGCGCAGCAGCTGGAAAAGGCTATAACGTCATTCGTGGCGAAAAAGTCATTGCCTATGCAAAGGACTTTTTAAATAAAGCAATTCCGTTAAATGATGCAAAGCATGAAGACGTAAAAGCATATGCGATTGTAGATGGTGCGTTACAAGCGACAACCGCTTCAAAAACGACGACGCTTACGCAACCTGAAAAGCTTGTTGGCTATCAAGGCGATGCAGCTGCACCGACGGCAATCGTCTTCAAAAATAACGGCTTACACATTGAAATTCAAATTGATCGTGCACATCCAATTGGTGAAGATGATCCAGCTGGCGTAAAAGATGTGTACTTAGAGTCAGCAGTGACGACCATTATGGACTGTGAAGATTCAGTGGCAGCAGTCGATGCAGAAGATAAAGTGGAAGTGTACCGCAACTGGTTAGGTTTAATGAAAGGAAACTTAGAGGCATCGTTTACAAAAGGTGATAAAACGGTTCGCCGTACGTTAAACCCAGACCGCGTCTACACGGCACCAACTGGCGAGACGGTAACATTAAACGGTCGTTCTTTAATGTTTGTCCGTAACGTTGGTCATTTAATGACAAACCCAGCTGTACTAGATGCACAAGGTAATGAAGTGCCAGAAGGAATTTTAGATGGCGTTGTAACAAGCTTAATTGCGAAGCATGAATTACTTGGCAACGGCGATTACAAAAATTCGCGCAAAGGTTCCGTTTACATCGTAAAGCCAAAAATGCATGGCTCCGAAGAAGTAGCATTTGCCAACGAGCTATTTAATCGTGTAGAGGACGTGCTCGGTTTAGAGCGTCATACGTTAAAGATTGGCGTAATGGATGAAGAACGACGTACGTCATTAAACTTAAAAGCTTGTATCAATGCGGTAAAAGAACGCATCGTCTTCATCAATACAGGTTTCTTAGATCGTACAGGTGATGAAATTCACACGTCGATGGAAGCTGGCGCGATGATCCGTAAAGGCGAAATGAAAGCATCAACATGGCTGCAAGCATATGAAAAATCAAATGTTGTAGTTGGTTTAGATGCAGGGCTACAAGGTCATGCGCAAATCGGAAAAGGTATGTGGGCAATGCCAGATTTAATGGCTGATATGCTCGTGCAAAAAATTGCACATCCAAAAGCAGGGGCAACGACGGCTTGGGTACCTTCTCCGACAGCGGCGACGTTACACGCGACACACTATCATGAAGTCGATGTAGCCGACGTGCAAAAAGGCATTCAAACGTCTGAAGATTTCCGCGATGCGATTTTAACATTACCAGTAGCTGCGGATACGAATTGGTCTGCAGAAGAAATTCAGCAGGAGCTTGATAACAATGCACAAGGTATTTTAGGATACGTTGTGCGCTGGGTAGAGCAAGGTGTTGGCTGCTCGAAAGTACCAGATATTAACGATGTCGGCTTAATGGAAGACCGCGCGACGTTACGTATTTCAAGTCAACACGTAGCAAACTGGTTACATCATGGCATTTGTACGGAAGCACAAGTGCAAGAAACACTTGAGCGTATGGCAAAAGTGGTTGATGCACAAAATGCAGGCGATGCAGAATATATCGCAATGGCGCCAAACTATGAGGAATCTGTCGCATTCCAAGCTGCGCGTGAATTAGTGTTCAAAGGTTATGAACAACCGAGTGGTTACACAGAGCCGATTTTACACAAAAAACGCCAAGAAGCGAAAGCAAAACAAAAAGTAAACGCATAACAAAACGGCGTGCTTGTCGAATGGACAAGCACGCTTTTTATTGTCGCGTAAAACGTTCGCAAAGGGCAATAAATTCACGTACTGCAAACGGGAGGTACTTATTGTTTTTCCACGTAATGCCGAGCTCCAATCGAACAGGTTGTTGCGCAAATGATACACGCTTAAGGTCGTCATATGGAATTTTTGCCGCAATTTTCGCTGGTAGCAGAGCAATGCCTACTTTCGCATGAACAAGTTCGATCAATAAATCTTTTTGTGTCGTTTCACATGCAATCGCTGGGAAAAAGCCAGCTTTCGAGCATTCCTCAATAATGCGGTCATACAGCACGAAGTCTTTTCGGTACATAATGAACGTTTCATCTTTTAACTGTGCCATCGTAATCGATGATTCATCGGCAAGTGGGTGACTTTCATGAACAATAAGCTGCAACGGGTCTTTTAAAAATGGAATGACGCATAAGTTTTCATTTGTGGAATGGACGCTGCAAACGAGTCCAACGTCGAGTTCGCCTGCTTCAATATCTTGGCGGATGCGCTTTGTGCCGACCTCATGCAGGGAAATTTCAATGTACGGAAACGCTTCTTTATATTGGCTAATAAGCTTTGAAAAAAATTCAGCACCAACGATGGGCGGAATCCCGATGCGAATGCGCCCTTTTTTTAGGTCCATCAAATCCGTAAGCTCTGAACGCATATTGTTAAACGATGCAAGCACTTGAAGGGCATTAACGAGCACCGCTTCGCCAGCATCGGTCAGTTCCAATTGCTTTGATGAGCGATAAAAAAGAGGGACACCGAGCTCTGTTTCAAAGTTTTGAATCGCTTTACTAATGGAAGGCTGTGAAACATGAAGCGTTGTCGCAGCTTTTGTGAAGCTTAGCTGTTTCGCAACTTCAACAAAATATTCAAGCTGACGAATATCCATAGAAGCACTCCTTTATATGTATAATTGTTTATTATAGCAAATATTCAAATTTTTCGTCGTACGTCTACAGACGGATGTGTCGTACGACAGTCATGGTATGATGAAGAAAAGAGTGAATGATAGGGGACAAACGATGAAAGTTTTAATGATAGAAGATGATGCGTCAATTTTAACGCTTATACAGGAGCGCTTTGCCCAATGGATGATTGATGTTGTCGGTGTGGATCATTTTGAGCATGTGTTAACGCAGTTTCATCATGAACAGCCACAGCTTGTGTTAATTGATATACAGTTACCGGTATTTGATGGCTTTCATTGGTGTCGTGAAATTCGTATGCATTCGAATGTGCCAATTATTTTTTTATCATCACGTGATCACCCAATGGATATGGTGATGGCGATGCAGTTAGGGGCGGATGACTTTATTCAAAAGCCGTTTCACATGGATGTACTCGTAGCAAAAGTGCAAGCGTTGTTGCGGCGTACATACGATTATAAAGAAGCGAAGACGATGACCGAGCAGTGGTGCGGCGCGCACATTCAATATGATCGTGCAATCGTGACCTATAATGAACAGCAAATTGAACTGACGAAAAACGAATTGTTCATTTTACAAGTGTTGCTTGAACAAAAGGGACATATTGTTGCGCGTGATGACTTAATGCGGAAATTATGGGATGATGAGCGATTTGTGAATGACAATACGTTAACGGTGAACGTCAATCGACTTCGCCAAAAGCTTGAAGAACTCGGCTTAGTAGATGTCATCGTCACAAAGAAAGGG
Organism: Caryophanon sp.; assembly: GCA_018384745.1. Classification (GTDB taxonomy): domain Bacteria; phylum Bacillota; class Bacilli; order Bacillales_A; family Planococcaceae; genus Caryophanon. The sequence goes on from JAHAYH010000017.1 coordinate 19,171, forward strand.
CTTGGTTATATGGCGGTGGCGCAATGATTCGTTTATTTTTGCGTGAGCACTTTATGTGGCTCTGTTTTTTAATCGGTTGGCAACTTATTTTAAATGCGCTATTACTACTCGATATCGGTTTTCGTGATGTTTCATTACTGTATGTCAATAGTGTATGGGGCGTGTTAGTAGTGCTGATGCTACTGCTGCGATATGTGCGTGAACGCAATGAGTTATATAAAGCGTATCATCATGAGAAACATTATGTCGCAGCGACGCGCGCGTTTTATGAACAAGAGCTACAATTGATGCAACAGCAACAAAAGGAAGCAGAGTTGCGGTTGCTCGAGCAGCAAGATGAAGTGCTCGCCTGGGTGCATGATATGAAGTCACCGTTAACTGCATTAAAGCTTGTGCACGAAAGTATAACGAATCAAACGGAGCGCGAGCGTGCAGAAAAAGAATGGTTGCGTATTTATTTACTGCTCGATCAGCAGTTACATGCGACGCGTCTGCAAAATATTGCTGACGATAATCGGTTAGAGCGCACCGATCTACAAACAATTATTATCGATGAAATAAAAGCGTTGCGTACGTGGTGCTTTGAAAAACAGCTTGCCATCGATTTTGATGGCACGGATATTTCAGTCATTAGTGATGCAAAGTGGGTAGGCTTTATTGTACGACAGCTGCTGACGAACGCGGTGAAGTATAGTCATACAAATGGTGTGATTACGATTGATGTAACGGAGCAACATGAACGCGTATCAATTGTAGTTCAAGACGAAGGCATCGGCATCGCGGCAGAAGATTTACCGCGCGTTTTTAAAAAATCGTATACCGGTACACTCGGACATGAGACAAAGGCAGCAACAGGGATGGGTCTTTATTTAGCGAAGCAGTCTGCACAAGTATTGAATATTGAACTGTCCATTGCTTCAGTTGAAGGTGAAGGAACGACTGCAACGATGACATTTACAAAACGAAATGCGTATATTGAAACGCTGCGTATGTGACAACTCTGTCACGTACGCGGTGTTTTTTGTTATGTAAAGCGCACGTAACAGGCCGTCATATTCAGTACAATATGTATAACAGCTAAAGAAAAAGGAGCGAATACGAATGAGTATATTAATTGCACGTAAAGTGCGAAAAACATATGGCAAACGAACATTGCAGCAAGAGGTATTAAAAGGCATCGATCTAGAAGTGGAAAAGGGAGAGTTTGTCGGCATTATGGGGGCATCTGGTTCAGGCAAGACGACGCTATTGAATGTGCTTTGTTCGATTGACCGTGTGACCGATGGAACGGTACACATTAATGGACGTGATTTGCATACGATGAAGGAGCGTGACTTAGCGAAGTTTCGTCGCGATGAGTTAGGCTTCATTTTCCAAGATTACAACTTGCTTGATACATTGACGGTAAAGGAAAATATTTTATTACCACTTGCCGTTAGCAACGTACCAAAGGCGGCAGCTGAAGCGCGTTTCAATGAACTTGTGACAATTTTAGGGATCGAAAGCTTAGCGATGAAATATCCGAATGAAATATCTGGTGGACAAAAGCAACGCACATCTGTAGCACGTGCGCTTATTTCAAAGCCGTCCCTTGTATTTGCTGATGAGCCAACAGGTGCCCTTGATTCAAAATCTGCGATGGCACTGCTTGAAAACTTAGTGCTAATTAATAAGACGCAGCAAGCGACGATTATGATGGTGACACATGATGCAGTCGCTGCAAGCTTTTGCTCGCGCGTGTTATTTTTACAAGACGGTCAAATGTATACGGAGCTTTATAAAGGAGACAAAACGCGCAAGCAATTTTTTCAACAAATTTTGCAGACGCAAAGTGTTTTAGGTGGTGATGGCGATGAAGCTTAGTCAGCTCGTCTACAAAAGTATGCGTAAAAACATACGTCATTACTTTTTATATTTCTTTGCGCTTATTTTTAGTGTCACATTGTACGTATCGTTTGTGACATTGCAGTTTAATCCAGCTGTTATGGCAGCAACGAAAGAAAGCGGCAGTGCGACGGCTGGCTTTGAAGCAGCGACGTATTTACTCTATTTCATCGTGTTATTTTTCGTGCTATATGCCAACCACTTATTTATGAAGCGACGCAGTAAAGAAATTGGCTTATATCAATTGATTGGCATGACAAAAGGGTTAATTATTCGCCTCATTGCGCTTGAGAACATCGTGTTGTTTGTCGGCGCTGTTGCAAGTGGTATTGGACTTGGCTTTTTACTATCACGCTTTTTCACGATGATTTTACTGCGTGTGTTAGAAATTGATGATGTTGCACAAATGACGTTTAGCACTGCAGCGTTCCAACATACGATGGTTGTGTTTGGCGCATTGTTAGTCGTGATCGTCATCCAAACGATTTTTATTGTGCGACGCATGACATTGCTGTCGCTATTTCAGGCAAATGCAGCAGCAGAAGAACGCGTGAAGCCATTAAACTGGCTGCAGATGACGATCGGTGCGTTCGGACTTGTAGCCATCGCAGGTGGTTACTACTTAAGCACGCAGTTATTTGCCGCACAGCAAGTGGTGGATTTGTTTACCAACATGATCCTCATTTTAGTGCTAACAATTGGCGGGACATTTTTAGTATTCCGCTTCTCGGTGTCGTTTTTAATGAATGTGTTACGCCTACGTAAAAAAGGACATTTACGCTTAGTCGATGTCGTCGCATTTACACCGATTATGCACCGTATGAAAGGCAATGCAAAATCATTGACGCTCATTGCGGTGTTAACGGCGGTATCGTTAGCAATCTCAACGTTATCGTATATTTCGTATTACTCGATAGATTCACAGGTGAAGCAATCGATGCCAAGCGATATTGTCGTTTACGATGAGCAAGGGGAAGCCTATATTGAAGCATTACGTGAAGAGGGGATTGCATTTGACGTTCAAACGATGCGTGTGAAAAAGGCATCGCTTTATATGGAAGAGATCGTCGAAGAAAATTTATTAAATACACCATTTGATGATGGGACGGCGTTAATCACAGTGATGAAGCTTTCGGATGCGCAAAAGCTATTTCCGAACTATACGCTTGAAGGCAATAACGTACACATTACAAATTATGCAAATGTGCTAGCGGAGCTCATGCCATTAAAAACAGATGGCGAAACAACGCTATACTTTGGTGAACAGGAGCAGCGCGTACACATTCAAGACGTATATAAAGATGCTGTTGCGACCATTCCGTTAACAGATGGTGGTCCAGTCATGATCGTCACAAATGCATTGTATGAAAAGATGCCATCGTTACAACAAGGAGAGCCAGGATATGTCGCACTAACATCACAGCATTTACTTCATATTGAAGACGAACAACAGTTGGCGCGTGCAACGGCACTTTATAACGAACGCAATTTAAAGGATCTGCGTTATAACGTAACGGATATGAACGGGGAAACGCGTGAAAACTACTTCATTCAACGTACGTTTGATGAGCAACATCATGCAGCGCTGTTAATGTTCGGTGTAACAATTTTTACGACGGCATTTTTAGGGCTTGCCTTCTTATTAACGACTTGTAGCATTTTATACTTTAAGCAAATGTCTGAAGCAGATGAAGAAAAGGCAGCCTATACGACACTGCGTAAAGTCGGGTTCTCTGAGGAAGAGCTTGTGCGCAGCATTTATGTGAAGCAAGCCTTTAACTTTGGTGTGCCGCTGTTAATTGGTTTACTGCATAGCTACTTCGCGGTAAAATCAGGCTGGTTTTTATTTGGCTCAGAACTTGTCGCACCAATGCTTATTATTATGACGCTCTACGTATTGATGTACGTCGTGTTCATGTTGCTATCGGTTCGCTATTACAAACGTGTCATTCACGACGCACTATAATAAAGAAAAGGCTGTTTCGTTGACGAGGCAGTCTTTCTTTTTATTGAAAATTGCAGTTGCGCAGTTGACAGTGTCATTATTGTTGTGTAGCTTTAATGAGTTACTATATGAAAGTGAAGTGAATAAATGTGAATGCAGTTTTAATAGCGGTGGGCGTTATGCTCATTTTAAGCTTATTGCGTGTAAATGTTGTGCTGTCATTAACGGTCGGTGCAATACTTGGCGGTTTAGTGGGCGGCTTAAATATGACCGAAACAATCGAAGTGTTCACGGGCGGTCTTGGCGGCGGTGCAACGATTGCACTCAGTTACGGATTGCTCGGTGGGTTCGCATTAGCGATCTCACGTACAGGTATTCCAGAATTACTTGTGCAAAGTCTTTTGCGCATTGTGCAGCGTAAAGGCGATTCAGAGCGTACAGGATTAGCGAAGGCATTGATCTTCCTTGTGCTACTAACGCTTGCGATTATGTCGCAAAACTTAGTGCCTGTGCACATTGCGTTCATTCCATTAGTTGTACCACCGATGATTCAATTAATGAACATGCTGCAAATTGACCGTCGCCTCATCGCGACGATCTTAACATTCGGTTTAATTATGCCGTATATGTTTATGCCATATGGATTTGGTTTAATTTATCAAGAAATCATCGTCGATCAAATCGTTGCAGCTGGGATGGATGTATCATTATCGGATGTACCAAAGGCGATGGCGATTGTTGCACTCGGAATGCTTGTTGGACTAATACTCGCATTTTTTGTGTACCGCAAACCACGCCAGTATGAACAAATTGCAGTTGAAACAAATGCACCACAAGTCGTGATGAAACGACGCAACATTTTCTTTGCGGTTGTTGCGCTTATTGCATCACTTGCTGTGCAAATTCCAACTGACTCGATGATTATCGGTTCCCTTGTCGGAATTGCTGTGTTATATGTGACAGGTGCATTACACGTGAAGGAAGCAGATCGTGTGTTAACGGACGGTATGCGTATGATGGCATTTGTCGGATTCGTTATGATTTCAGCCAATGGATTTTCAGCGGTGTTAACAGCGACTGGAGATGTAGCGCCGCTTGTTGCTAGTGCGATGGATATGTTTAATGGCAATGTGAGCGTTGCGGTGTTCGTCATGCTAATTGTCGGGCTCATTGTAACGATTGGGATTGGTTCGTCATTTGCGACGATTCCGATTATCGCGACAATCTTTGTCCCAATTGGAATTGCATTTGGCTTAAGTGAACTCGCAATCATTTGTTTAATCGGAACAGCCGGTGTACTCGGTGATGCAGGTTCGCCCGCATCCGATTCAACGCTCGGTCCAACGGCTGGGTTAAATGTAGATGGCCAACATAATCATATTTGGGATACATGTGTACCGACATTTCTGTTTTACAACATTCCTCAAATCCTTTTTGGATGGGCAGCTATTATGTTCTTTCTATAAAAGAGAAACTCCTCGCGTAATGTGGGGAGTTTTTTATTTATATAATAGTAAGAAGAAACGCGCTACAATCACCTTTTAATAATCAGAATATTTTATTTATAAATTTGCGTCGCCTTAACAGTTGATTTAATTACGCGACTCTTATATACTAGGAAACGGCTCAAAAAGAGCGGTATATAAACATCGTGAAAATAACTTCAACATTTTTTAAAAGAATTTCGCAAAAGCTATTGCATATTCTTTTTTTATTATATATAATGTTGAATGTTGGTCTTTGACTGCGATGAAGCGAGAGGTTGCCGACACACCCGGCCGCTTTGCCATGGCGAGTGTGACGGAGAATTTTCGTGGAGAATGTCTAGTAAATAGGCGAAGAGGAGGGGAAATTATGGCAAAACAAAAGATTCGTATCCGTTTAAAAGCGTATGATCACCGTATTTTAGATCAGTCTGCTGAGAAAATCGTTGAAACAGCGAAACGTTCTGGTGCTAGCGTATCAGGTCCGATTCCGTTACCAACAGAGCGCTCAGTTTACACAATCTTACGTGCGGTGCACAAGTACAAAGATTCTCGTGAGCAATTCGAGATGCGTACGCACAAACGTTTAATCGACATCGTTAACCCAACACCACAAACTGTGGATGCGTTAATGAAACTTGATTTACCATCAGGCGTTGACATTGAAATCAAACTTTAATGGTAAAAAACAATAAATATTTTTTTCTAAATTTACAGGAGGTGTGACAAATGGCTAAAGGAATCTTAGGTAGAAAAATCGGTATGACTCAAGTGTTCGCTGAAAACGGCGACTTAATCCCAGTAACAGTTATCGAAGCTACTCCAAACGTAGTTTTACAAAAGAAAACTGTTGACACTGACGGTTACGAAGCGATCCAAGTTGGTTTCGAGGACAAACGCGTTAAGTTATCTAACAAACCAGCACAAGGTCACGTAGCAAAAGCAAACACTGCTCCTAAGCGCTTCATTCGTGAATTCCGCAACGTAAACGTTGAGGAGTACGAAGTTGGTCAAGAAGTCAAGGTAGAAGTATTCGCAGAAGGCGATGTAGTAGATGTAACAGGTGTTACTAAAGGTAAAGGTTTCCAAGGTGTAATTAAACGCCATGGTCAATCTCGTGGTCCTATGGCCCACGGTTCTCGTTACCACCGTCGTCCTGGTTCAATGGGTCCAGTTGCTCCGAACCGCGTATTCAAACAAAAGAAATTACCTGGTCAAATGGGTGGTACAGTTGTAACAATCCAAAACCTTGAAATCGTTAAGGTTGACGTTGAACGCAACTTACTATTAGTTAAAGGTAATGTTCCTGGTTCTAAAAAAGCTCTTGTTGCAGTTAAAACTGCAGTAAAATCTAAATAATTTCTCGAAGAAAGGAGGAAACAGGAATGACAAAGGTTTCAGTACTTAGTCAAACAGGTGCCTCAGTTGGTGAAATCGAATTAAACGATGCGATCTTCGGTATCGAGCCAAACGAAGCAGTATTATTCGACGCAGTAATCGCTCAACGCGCTTCTCTACGTCAAGGTAATCACAAAGTGAAAAACCGTTCTGAAGTTGCTGGTGGTGGTCGTAAGCCATGGCGTCAAAAAGGAACTGGTCGTGCTCGTCAAGGTTCGATCCGCTCTCCACAATGGCGTGGTGGTGGTATTGTATTCGGTCCTACTCCACGTAGCTACTCTTACAAATTACCAAAGAAAGTTCGTCGCTTAGCTCTTAAATCAGCTTTATCAGCTAAAGTGTTAGAACAAAAATTAGTAGTTTTAGATGCTTTAACATTTGAAGCACCAAAAACAAAAGCATTCGTTGAAGTGTTAAAAGCATTATCAATCGAATCAAAAGCACTATTCGTAACTGCTGAATTAGAAGAGAACGTAGTTAAGTCTGCGGGCAACATTCAAGGCGTTACAGTAGTATCAGCTACAGGAATCAACGTATTAGACTTAGTAGGTCACGATACAGTTGTAATTACTAAAGCTGCAGTAGAAAAAGTTGAGGAGGTGCTTGGATAATGGAAGCACGTGATATTATCAAACGTCCGGTCATTACTGAGCGTTCTTCTGAACTATTAGCAGAGAAAAAATATACTTTTGAAGTAGATACTCGCGCTACAAAAACTCAGGTTAAAAACGCTATCGAAGAAATCTTTGAAGTTTCAGTTGCGAACGTAAACGTAATGAACTACAAAGGTAAAAAGAAACGCGTTGGCCGTTACACAGGTTTAACTAACAAACGCCGTAAAGCGATCGTTACGTTAACTGCTGAATCAAAAGATATCGAATTATTCGAAATGTAATTTCTTTTAAATAAGAACTGAACATTCAAGAAGGAGGGAAAACACATGGCGATTAAAAAGTATAAGCCAACCTCAAATGGCCGTCGTAACATGACGTCATCTGACTTTGCTGAGATCACAACTAATAAACCACAAAAGTCTTTATTAGCTCCAAAAACTCGCAAAGCTGGTCGTAACAACCAAGGTAAAACACAGCAATGCAGAGAGCATCCTTATGCTTGCCATCCTGTGAATAAAGAGGATAGTCTGCCAATCTCTTCTGCAACTCAGATGTTATCAGGCGGTTAGTCTTTGTTGCACACTCCTGGGTTCTTGCAGTGCTCGAACCTTGTTCGGCTCTGCTGTCATTGTTCTTTTGCATGTTCAAATCTGTTTTCATATCTCTAAGATTTTTTCTCCCTTTCGTTAAGTCCTTTCGGACAGGATTGGGAAGATTTTTCTGCTTTCAGAAGTGCGTACAAGACAATCATGCAAGTCTGACGTGAAGAATACTCTTTTTGTAGAAAAAGGAAGATTGTTCACAAGGCACGACTTGCAAACTTGTTGAAGGACGCTATAACTTCGCAGAAAAATATTCCCGAAATCCTACGGACGACATGGAGGAACATTATAACTCAGAAAAGAAACCATAGTATCGCCAGAAAGGAAATCGGTTAAAACTGTATCGGGTGGGCTAATTCCAAATCATCTTGCTGTCAGTGGTGACAAAAGTGAAGTGTCATCAATACAAAGAGCCCACTTCAGAAAGAATGGAGTGTTTAGTTCCATCCTTACGGAAGTGGGCATGGATTGAAGACTTTTCACGTCACCACCTTTTGAGGAGGGTCTTCTGTTCATAGTCGTTAGATCTTGAATGGAAGACTCTCACCAAAATTGCAACATGGTTTGGGATTGGTGTGGGGCGAAGCATTATAACAGCTGGGTGGGAATGTCCTTGCAGACACCAACAGCCAGTGCGACAATAATGAACTCTTCGTCTATCTTTGATGACGGAATGTTCATGTCGTACCTTTGATAGAGAGGCTTCCTGCCCATAGTCGATACGCTCGACCATGGGCAGGAAGTCTCTCCATCAAACTGTTAGTGTTTGCGGACATCGGTGTGGGCGAAGGTTAAGCTAAAGAAAGGATTATACGTTATAGCAGGGAAAGAAGCATGTTGAAACGAGGACAACCATCTTTATATAAGTTGAAAGAAGGGAGGGTCAATGAAGAATGCAGCTGTGAGCAAGAGCATCTTCT
>JAHAYH010000032.1 GCA_018384745.1 Caryophanon sp.
AAACCATTGCCATATACTTCACCATCAGAATCCACAAAGGCTTCTGAATAACCTTTATCAACACCTACGGTTTCCTGACCACAATCCTGTGTTTCAACTACATCATAAGTTGAGTGAACTTCAACATTACCGTTTTTTAGAATGATTCTAAGTGTGCCTTGTGGCGCAAAATCAACAGTGGTGTTTAGTGGAATTTTAATGGTTTGTCGAGGGACTAGACTTGGCACTTTAAGCCAACATTGACCGTTTAGCTCAAAGGTTTTACACATATCCGCACGAACAATAATTTGATTATGTGTGTGATTAACACCATGCTTAAAGTGATTACGCATTTGACGATGGAGGAAATTATCAGTCATCCATTCATCTTTTTTAAGCAAGGTGTATAGTCTTTTTTGTTCATTATTACAGGAGGTGCGTTTTCGGATCGCCTGCTTTACTTTGTCTTTTGATGCTTCTCGATAGGCTTTAATATCACCTACGCAATCACGTAGCGTTTCTTTCCACGCATTTGCAGAAACACCAAAGTCACGACTTTCTTTCATCCACGCATCACGAATGGTTCTGTCGCTGATATTTAAACCTGCAACAGCACCATATTTAGCCCACACTTCGCTACGAACACGACCAAGTAAAACAGCTTGTTTTTCAAGTTGCTTGTACTTTTGCACATTCAAGTTTTTACAGTGATGGATGCGTGTTAGTTTCAAAAAGTTATTCCTTACTATTCACTAATTCTTTAACTTTTTCTTTGTATTTTCTTAATCCATAAAGTCGAGAAGAAAAACAATGAATAATCGCTAACAGGTCTTGAGTTACTTCTTCCGTTGGGGAAAGAGATTCTTGATTCATAATAATAATTTTACAACCATGTCTTTCAGCAAAAGATTCAAACCACTCAAAACCAAAACGCACCAAACGGTCTTTGTGAGCGATGACAAGCATTGAAACTTTACCCATTTCAATATCAAGAAAAAGCTGATTGAATTTCTTTCTTTTATAATTCAAACCACTTCCAATCTCTGACACCCAATCATCAACAGCATAGCCATTTACAGTACAAAAAGTTTCTAAAGCTGACACCTGATTAGCTAAGTCGGGCTTTTGAGCAACACTAGATACCCTTGAATAAACAATTACTGACGATTTAGCTTCCGTTGCTTTTATACCGATATATTCAAGGTATTGATCGTGCGTGTAGTATCTGCGATTTTTAGGATTTCGACATGCAACCAAAATACCTTCGGCATCCCATCTTTGTAGAGTTTTAACCGACTTCCCAATCATTTCACCGAATTTAGCAGGAGAATACATTAATCAATCTCCGCTAACTTCTTGAAATCCTCAAGTGTATAGTCTTTAAATATGGATTCATCACAATATATGGCTAGATCATTGTCTTCATCCCATCCACAGATAGGGCATGTATAAGGGGATGATGCGACTCCTAGCTGATTATATTTTAATAAAATATCGTCACAAACCTCATAAAGTTCTGAATCCTCATGATGATCAACAACTTCAAGGAAAATTAGTTCACTAATATTTTCTGCAAATTTTTTGTATTTTTCAGGCACTTCTAGTTGATATAGCTCTACTAAATCATCTAGTTTTTTAGCGCAAGCATCACCAAAAATCTCTAATAATTTTTCCTCATATTCTTGACAGCGCATACCTTGTCCTGAAACGTGAGTACATTCAGAAAAGCCTGTATTTGCATTAATAAAATCAGCATAGGTGGGGCATTTATCGGAGAGTGATTGATTCGTTTTTTCAGGGCACGAAGAACAATCATAGCCTAAATCTACAATATCGGTTTCATAGAAATCATTCTTTGACCACTCACCATAGACCCATGATGCAAATTCCTTAATAAACCCATCTTTATTTTCAGGGGATACAAAATAAGCAAGGTCTTGCTCTACTTTCTTTAAGCTTTCAGTCAAGTATTTCATTGCAAGTTTTTTTAAAATTTAATATCTAAATTGTATATGTTTGACTATATTTGTTAATATAATTATTTACTATCAATCACTCCTGAGCGCTGTTAAGAGCCTGACGTAACGGTGCAATTTGCAGGTGCTGAAGATCAATCCGCTCTTCATCACTCAAGGTGATTGCACGTTCCATAATATTACGCAATTCACGTACATTACCCGGATAATATTGTTCCAATAAAAATTCTTTACTGCGTTCTGTCAGTTTTTTATTGGCAATGCCCCATTCCTGGCAAATCTTCTGAATAAAATGTTCGGCGAGTAAGAGAATATCCTGACTCCGTTCACGCAGCGGCGGTAAAGTCAGATCCATCACATGAATACGGAAATATAAATCCTGACGGAATTTGCCTTGTTGTACCAAGGCTTCCAGATCCTGATGAGTGGCACTGATGACGCGGAAATCCACATCAATTTCAGTATCTGAACCGAGTGGACGAATACGTTTTTCCTGTACGGCACGTAACAGTTTGACCTGCATGGAAAGTGGCAGTTCTGCAATTTCATCCAGAAACAGGCTGCCACCATGTGCCGATTGAATCAGCCCCTGTTTGTCCTGAGCGGCGCCAGTAAAGCTGCCTTTCTTATGCCCAAACAGTTCGCTTTCCATCAGTTCAGTGGGAATCGCACCACAGTTAATTGCAATAAATGGGCCTTCATTACGGTTGCTCAGGCGATGGACCAGATTGGCCACCACTTCCTTGCCAGTTCCCGATTCGCCAGTAATAAAAACCGGTGCCTGTGAGCGGGCAATTTTTTGTAAGGTAATACGTAAGTGCTGAATCGGTATCGATTGCCCAATCAGCATTTTATGTTCTAAAGCATCATTTGGATTATTATGGAAATAATCCACCGGTTTATTCAGTGCTTTTTGTAGCAGCTGTTCCAGATGTTTCTGATTGATCGGTTTGCTGACAAAGTCAAAGGCACCGGCCTTGAGTGCAGCAATCGCGATTTCCATGTTGCCATAGGCGGTCAGAACCGCGACCGGAAGTGCAGGATAGAGATGACCAATCCAGTCCAGTAACTCCAAACCATTGCCATCGGGCAGGTTCAGGTCAGTTAAACAGGCATCATATTGATGATCTGCAAGATATTTTTTAGCATCTTGCAGACGATGTGCGATGTGCGTACGAATCCCCATCCGCAGCAACGACATTTGCATGAGGGTGCATAAATCTTCTTCATCATCCACCAAGAGCACCAGTGGCTGTTGTTCCACACTCATTTCCCTTAAACCCCTTTATACCGTAATACGTTGGCAGCTAATGCGAAAGCATGCGCCCTGTTCTTGTTGTATATAGTTTAATTGTGCCTGATTTGCTTCACAAAAACTATGTGATAAGTACAGTCCTAATCCGGTTCCACTAATCGAGGTACTGAAAAAAGGTTGAAATAATAGGGCTTGGTCGTGTATGGCTACACCTGAGCCGAAATCCCGGATATCAATCCAGACCCGATGTTCATAGGGATGTATATTCAGCTGAATGTAATTGGCATCTGCTGAATTGTGACGGATGGC
>JAHAYH010000033.1 GCA_018384745.1 Caryophanon sp.
CCTCGCCCGCCAGCGTGGCACCGGCCAGCGACTGGTGCAGCCACTGCGGCGCGGCACCGCCCTCCTGCGCGGCCACGGGGTGCAGCACCATTGCGTGGGGGCTTTTTGCATTACTGTAAATGTTGAATCTGGAATAAGTCGTAATACGCACCTTGTTTTTGCATCAGCTCTGCATGCGTACCACTTTCCTTCACTTGTCCGTGGTCGATGACGTAAATCGTATCCGCATGCGTAATCGTTGATAAACGATGCGCGATGATAATCGTCGTGCGGTCATGCGCTAAACGTTCAAGTGAATCTTGAATGAGTGCTTCACTTTCTAAATCAAGCGCAGATGTCGCCTCATCGAGTACAAGCACCGGTGGATTTTTTAAAAATACGCGTGCAATCGCCACACGTTGCTTTTGTCCACCTGATAATTTCACGCCGCGCTCGCCCACTTTTGTATCGTACCCTTGTGGTAATGACATAATGAAATCATGTGCATTCGCCGCTTTTGCAGCTGCAATGAGCTCCTCTTCTGTCGCGTTTGGCTTACCCATTAAAATATTTTGACGGACCGAGTCGCTAAATAAAATATTATCTTGCAGCACGATGCCAATTTGCGAACGTACCGATTCAATCGTCGCATCGCGCACGTCGAGATCATCGATTTCAACGGCACCGCTTGTCACGTCGTAAAAACGTGGAATTAAGCTAACAATCGTCGACTTCCCGCCACCGCTCATGCCGACGAACGCGACTGTTTTGCCTGGGTCAATTGTAAAGTTGACATTTTGTAGCACATGCTTGCCATCTTGTTCGTACGCAAAGCTAACGTCTTTAAACGCCACTTTCCCTTCGATCGCTGGCAATTGCTTCGCATTGATTTTATCTTCAATATCATACGCTTCATCCATTAACTCAAACATGCGGTCCATCGACGCGATTGCTTGTGTTAACGTCGTTGATGAGCTCATTAAGCGACGAAGCGGTGAATATAAGCGCTCAATGTACGCGATAAACGCCGCCATCACACCGATCGTTAAATTCCCTTGAATCACTTCATAGCCTGCATACGCAATGACAAGTAGCGGTGCAATGTCCGTAATCGTATTGACGACCGCAAATGATTTCGCATTCCAGCGCGTTTGATCTAATGACTTTTCTAAAAACTCATCGTTCGTGCCATCAAATAGCTGTTGCTCATGCTTTTCGAGCGTGAAGCTTTTAATGATGCTCATCCCACTCACACGTTCATGCAAGTAACTTTGCACGCCTGCAAGTGCTTGCGAACGTTTACGCGTTAAATCGCGCAGCTTGCCGAAGAAATATTTTACGCTGAGCGCATAAAGTGGTAGCGTCACAAGCGCTACAATTGTTAATTTCACATTTAGCGTTAACATAATAGCAACCGCAATGACAATCGTCGCTAAGTCTAACCACATGTTCATTAAGCCGATCATGACGAAGTTTTTCGTTTGCTCGACGTCATTAATCACACGTGAAATCACTTCCCCAGCACGCGTGTTGGCATAATATTTCATGCTGAGCTTTTGCAAATGCCCATAAATTTCTTGGCGAATATCATATAAAATTTTATTCGATAAGTGCTGTGCATAATATTGGCGATAATATTCAACCGGTGGACGAATGACGAAGAACAACACAATCGTACCACCAATCCAGTACGCCAGCTTCGTCGTTTTTTCTTCAACCGACATATTCCCACCAATAATGTCATCGATAATAATTTGAATTAATAGTGGTGTAAATAATGGAATGGCAAATTTCAATAGCCCGATCGCAATCGTTAAAATTAACATTCCCCAATACGGCTTCACAAACCGCATGTAACGTTTCATACTATCCAATGAATCACCCTCATTCTTAATGTAAAACACAAAGTATAATTATGGCACTTTTTTCGGTAAAAATCCATTTCGCTGTTTTTGCCATCGAAAAAAGCACTATGCATATGCACAGTGCCTCGTTCTACTCAAGCTCTTGCTCTGGTGAATAAATGTCCTTCAATAGCTTGTAGCGGCTCGTCCACGCGTCAATAAAATCGGGTGCGAACGGTCCACGCCGTTGATGAATCCAACTAATGAGCTTATCGACGTTACGCTTTAAAATTTTATCAATAACATCTGGATACGCCATTTCCTTGCGGTGTTGCTCGTACTCATCCTCATCTAACAGAGTATAGCTCATATCAGGGAATACTTTGACATCTAAATCGTAATCAATATACTTTAACGCATGATTATCGAATACAAATGGTGAACTAATATTGCAGTAGTAATACACGCCATCACTGCGCAGCATGCAAATAATATTAAACCAATGTTCCGCGTGAAAGTAGCAAATGGAAGGCTCTCGCGTTAACCAAGTACGGCCGTCTGATTCTGTAACGAGCGTGCGTTCATTTGCCCCAATTACGATATTTTTTGTCCCTTTTAAAACCATTGTTTCTTGCCAGACGCGGTGGATACGACCATTATGCTTATAGCTGTGGATTTGTATCGTTTCTCCTTCTACTGGTACTGCCATATTGAAGCCCACCTTTTCGTCTTACACGTTTATATAGTAATCCTCTATATTATAACAATGTAGGTACAAAACGTGTAGAGAGAAACGCTATTTTATAAAACTTTCTAAGCCAAACTATTTTCGTACGCCTGCAAAATTTTCAACATCGGTACTGGCATCGGATACTGTTTCAACTGCGCAACCGTTAGCCAATCGTCATGTTCACCGGCAACGTCGACTGCATAAACATCCATATGCCACACTAAATGTGAAAATACATGCTTAAAGCTCATGAGCTGCTCTTTCGTTTGAATCGTGACGTTATATTGCTGCTCTAGCACTTCTGGTGTAAAGATGTCCTCACCACGCTCGATCATGGCAAATTGCCACATGCTTGCAAGCAAACCTGTCGCCGGGCGCTGCTCAACCTTCACGCGTCCTGCTGCGTCACGCATGACATACACATCGTAATACAGCGGCTTCGTCTTCACTTTTTTCGTCTTGACCGGCAGCTTTTCTGGCTCTCCTTCGTGAAAGGCAGTACAGTAATCGCGCACTGGACATAGTAAGCATTTCGGGGACGTCGGTGTACAAATAAGCGCACCTAGTTCCATTAAACCTTGGTTAAACGACGATGCGTTATGTGGGTCGATCAGCATCTCCACTGCCGCTTCAAACACCTTCTTCGTTTTCGGTACCGCAATGTCATCATGAATATTTAACACGCGGCTCAGTACGCGCATGACATTGCCATCAACCGCGTGTTCTGGCACACCGTATGCAATCGATAATACTGCACCGGCTGTGTACGGTCCAACACCTTTTAACTTGGAAATGTCCTCACGCGTATTTGGGACAACACCGCCGTACTGCTCAACGACTTCGCGCACGCCTGCTTGTAAATTGCGCGCACGTGAATAATAGCCGAGCCCTTCCCACTGCTTTAATAATAATTCTTCGTCTGCGTTTGCTAAATGCTCCATCGTCGGAAAATGTTCTAAAAAACGGGTATAGTATGGTATAACCGTATCGACGCGCGTTTGTTGCAGCATCACTTCAGATACCCAAATTTTGTACGGATCTTTCGTATGACGCCACGGTAAATCTCGCTTCTCGCGCTCAAACCATGTGACAAGCGCATGGCGAAATTGTTCAACATATGCGTATTGCATGAAAACACCTCTCGTTTGAATATTTCATTTTTTTGACAAAACGATGTACACTAGAACTATATGAATGTCATGCGTTTTGAACCTTTCAATAAGGAGTTGATCGTTTGGATACTGGTACACACGTTGTCATGGGGGTTGCATTAAGTGGCTTAGCGCTCGCAGACCCTGTTACAGCAAACCCAACTACTTACACCGCCATTGTGGCAGCAGTCATGCTCGGCTCTCAAGCGCCAGACATTGACACTGTATTAAAGCTGCGCAACAACGCAGTTTACATTCGAAATCATCGCGGTGTGACGCATTCTGTACCGGCTGTTTTATTATGGCCGATTGCGATCACCGCCGTTTTATACATGCTTTTGCCAACGATGAACGTCTTGCATGTTTGGCTTTGGGCATTTTTAGCCGTCTTTTTACACGTCTTCGTTGATATTTTCAACGCATACGGTACACAAGCGTTGCGACCATTTTCCAATCAATGGGTCGCACTCGGTGTCATTAACACGTTTGACCCGTTTATTTTTATCGCCCATTGCATCGGTATAGCCGCATGGGCGCTCGGAGCCAATCCAGTTGTAACGTTTAGCGTGATGTATATCATCATCATCGGCTATTATATTGTACGCTTTGGGGTACAAAATGCAATTAAAACAGCTGTTGCCCATACGTTACAAGATGAAGAATTCGTCATTGTTGCCCCGACGATGCGCTTTTGGTACTGGCGCATTGCAGCACGTTCAAAAACGCACTATTACGTCGGACGCGCATACGGTCGCTCGATTACGATTTACGATAAATTCCCGATCGAGCCAATTCCAAAAACACCGATTGTGAAAGCAGCGCTTGCAGATCCGAACTTATCCGCATTTACGGCGTTTTCATCCATTTATCGCTGGGATATATCGGAGCTAGAAAATGGCTTAACGGAAGTGCGCCTGATCGATTTGCGCTATCGCAGTAACGAGCGCTATCCATTTGTCGCCATTGCGCACGTAACGGACGATGCCGAAGTCGTGTCGTCGTACACCGGCTGGATTTATAAAGAGGACAAGTTACAGCATAAATTATTAATTGGTGCGGGCAATGCGCCGAAGCCACTTCAAAAAATGACAAAGCGATTATTTAAAGCGCAAAAAAACTAGCCAGGTTGTCGGCTAGTTTTTTTGGCGTTTATACATTTGTTTGTAACTGTGTCACACGCGCAACCGCCGCATCATATTCTCGCTGGAGCTGCTCGGCAATTTGCGCAATCGTTTGCTTTTCTTTTACGTTGCCTACGCCTTGCCCTGCTGACCAAATATCTTTCCATGCTTTTGCATCGGTCATAACCGAGAAATCTAGCTTGCCTTTTGACTGTAAATTTTTCGGATCTAAGCCGTTTGCGACAATCGATGGTACTAAGTAGTTCGCATGCACACCGCTAAAGGCGTCGGTATACACAATATCTTCAATGTCACTGTTAATAAGCATATCCTTTAATGACTCTGGTGAATTGCTTTCCGCTGCGGTCATAAAGCGCGTCCCTACATACGCATAATCTGCCCCAATCAATTGCGCTGCTGCAATGTCACCACCTGTTGAAATCGTACCTGACAAGCAAATGACACCATCAAAAAAGGCACGTACTTCCGAGACAAATGCAAATGGATTCAGCTGCCCACCATGACCACCTGCTCCTGCACATACGAGCACAAGTCCATCAACGCCCGCTGCTGCTGCCTTTTTGGCATGCTTGACGTAAATAACGTCGCTATACACTTTCCCGCCATATGCGTGCACCGCCTCAACAACCGGTGCTGGATTGCCAAGCGATGTAATAACGATTGGTGGCTCATACTGTTTAATGAGCGCAAAGTCTTCGTCATAGCGCGCATTTTCACGCTCGTGACAAATGAAGTTGACACCCCATGGCTCCGTCGGCAATGCTGCTTTAATTTCGGCTAGCCATTTTGCACATTCGGCAGCCGGTCGTGCGTTCAATAACGGGAATGTGCCGACCATACCTGCTTTACTTGATTCAATGACCATTTGCGGTGTTGAAATTAAAAACATTGGCGCTACAATTACTGGTAACATTTAAGCTCCCCCTTTTGTCGCTGGCGTTGGACGAAGCGTATGCTTTAATACTTTTCCTGACGCGTTTCGCGGCAGCTCTGCTAAATATTCGATCACCGCGGGCACTTTATATTTTGCTAGGCGCTCGGTGCAATATGCTCGTACTTCGTCATCTGACAGCGTTGCCCCTTCTTTTAACACGATGTATGCTTTAGGTACTTCACCGTACACTTCATGCGGAATGCCCACAACAGCTGCTTCTAAAATTTGCGGCATTTGATATAACACGTCTTCCACTTCAATTGGATAGACGTTTTCACCACCGCGCAAAATCATATCTTTTTTACGATCCACGATGTATAAATACCCTTCGTCATCAAAGCGGCCTAAATCACCGCTTAATAGCCAACCGTCCTTTAACGCGCGATTCGTTTCTTCCTCATTGCGTAAATAACCAAGCATTACTTGCGGACCTTTTACCGCAATTTCACCAACCATGCCTACTGGTAGCGGCTCACCAAATTCATCGACAATTTGAATGCTCGTTTTCGGCAACGGCTTTCCGACCGAGCCAATTTTAGTCAGCGCATCTTCATCTAGCAGCGACGATGCAGCAGGTGAGTTTTCTGTTTGTCCGTATAAATTTTGGACGCGCACATTCGGGAACGTTTCTTTTAACTGACGTACCATTTCGTATGGCATTGGCGCTGCGCCGTAACAAAACAGGCGAAGCTGCGGGAACGAGAGCGTTTTTGTATCCGGTCGATTGAGTAAAATCGTATACATGGCCGGTACGCCAAAGAAAATCGTTGCGTTCGTATCGACAAGCTCCTGCAACGTTGTTTCCGGTGAAAACGCCTCGGCAATTATAACCGTGCCCCCTTGATGAAGTGTCGGAATCGCAAACACTTGCAGCCCTGCACAGTGAAAGAGCGGTGTACAAATGTACATGCGGTCAGTCGCTTGCAAGTTCATCGACTCCGCCCAAATCGTACACGTTTCATAAATGTTGCGCTGTGACAACATGACGCCTTTTGGTTTGCCCGTTGTGCCCGACGTATACATCACGACCGCCATCGCATCGCCGTCCATTTCGTATGGTGTGTATGCAAGTGATGCATCGGTCAAAATAGCACGCAATGCGTCATCGCCACCGCGCACAATCGTTTCATCAAACGTATGCTGCGTCGCACGTGCCTTATCGCGTAAGGCGTCGTCATATATTAAGACGCGCGCATTAGAGTGCTGAAAAATATACTCAATTTCTGGCACTGCAAGCTTCGTATTGACCGGCATAACCGTTAACCCTGCTAGCTGTACGCCGTAATACGCAACTAATAAATCATCGGAGTTCAGTAAAAATAACGCCACAACATCCCCTGTATTATAGCGTTGCTGTAAATGTGCTGCTAAGCGTTGTGCGCGCGTCAGTAGCTCTTTATATGTAAGCTGCTGTCCGTTATAAACGGTTGCGACGTGATGACCTGCTGTTTCCACTTGTTTCATTAATTGATTCGTTACGTACATGCTTTGCCACCCCTTTTATGTTGTGTATATGTTCAGTGTAATTGAATGGCGATTCAGTTGTAAAGTGAATAATAGAGAAAATAACAGAATAAAAGAGAAATTAAACAACAATATGAAGATTCATCTGAAAAGTGCATAAAAAAAAGCAGCAGAAGTGAACTTCACTCCTGCTACCATGCTTCCGCTTATTTATTGAAAGTCATCGCTTTCATCTAATAAGTGAATATATTTTGGATTGCGCCCCGCAAATTCATGCAGCTCTGCCCCGTATGCTTGGATCCATTGCTTAATGATGTTTTCCACAACGTCTGGATTTGCAGGCCCGTAACCAGCGCGTGCTGATGACGATTCAAAATCAGACCATAATAGTTCCATCCACGTGCGCGCTTTTGCGACTGATAAGTTTTTATTTTTTGCCAGCAGCGCATTCGTTAAGCTTTCAATGCGTTGTTCCATATTATTTCCCTGCCTTTATTGGTGCGAGTAATGCTACAGGTAACGCCTCTTCACGACGATTGCCGCCTAAACGGAAGCCCCATGCAAAACGCCCTTTTAAATATTCCACTTGGAAAAACTCACCTGGCGTGCCGTCAATGCGGTACATTTCACCAGGAATAATTGTATCTAAATCGACTAAATAAGACGCCGCCATTAACATTTTACGCTCGTACACCGCAAACTCATTAATGATGCCTAATGATTCTGCTTTGCGTGCTTTTTCACGTAAGTTCGCTACTTCTTGACGGAGCTCTTGCTCGGTCATGCTTGCATAATTCGTTTCATTCATGTTCTTGTTGCTCCTTTTGGTCAATAAACGCGTCAATCACTTCGGTCGGGAAGCCCTTTTGATACAATGCTTGTTTCGTGCGCATGCGCAAATCATAGCCTTCATACTTCGCGCTATATTTGCGCCACACTTTCTCGCCTTGCTGTTCAATGAGCGCCTCCCAATCGTCGCCTTCACGCTCTATTTGTATATTTTCTATCACTGACGTAATAATCGCAAATGAATAGCCTTTACGCAAGAGCAAGTCTTGAATTTTTTGCTTTAGCTGCATCGGCGTTTTTTTCGTTTCGCCGCGCACAACTTTTTCGGCAAGCTGCGTCGCCACATTGATTTGCTCCTGCTCGCTATAGTCGCTGAGCACTTGCTGCTGCAACTGTTGATCAATGCCTTTTTTATGCATGTCTTGCGCGATTGCACGCGGTCCTTTTTTTTGCGTTTTCTTTTTCGTTTCAAGCAGCGCCTTTGAATACGCGGCATCGTCTAAAAAATTGTAACGATACAGCTTTTGGATGGCCTCTAAAATAACCGCCTCACCAAAGCCTTGTGCAAGCAACTTTTCTTTCACTTCATGTTCACTGCGCATTTGGAAGCTTAAAAATTGCAGCGCTTTATTAAACGCTTTTCGAATTTCTTCCTCATACGTAATATCGCCGATGTCAAATTCATCGAGCACTTTCCCCTTTTTTAGTTCAAATTGAATGAGCACCGCTTCGTCGACCGCAAATGCGTATTCCTCGTCTAAAAAAATATTGTAGCGCTCGTCGTTATTTTTTTGGCGCGTAATTTTTGTGATTTTTTTCATTTATACGACCTCCTTTTTGGCTTTCTGCTGTAAACATACTATGATAAATAGAAGCAGCATAAACTATGACAATGAGGTGATGAGTTTGAACATTGCAATTACAGGTGGTACAGGTCTCGTTGGGCGCACGCTCACAAAGCTCCTGCAACAGCATGGACATACTGTTTACATTTTAACACGTGGTGAGCAAAAGGTTGAAAACGGCATTCATTACATTCATTATTTATCAAGTGATGCAACACCGGAACAATATTTACAACACATCGATGCGTTCGTAAACTTAGCAGGCGTATCGCTCAACAGCGGGCGTTGGACGGAGGAAACGAAAGAAGCGATCTACAACAGTCGCATCGACGCTACGCGTGAAGTGCTGCGCATTATAAAAGCGATGGAGCAGAAGCCGCGCGTACTCGTAAATGCATCAGCAGTCGGCATTTACCCCGCGTCAAAAACGAATGAATATACCGAAGCAACAACGCATTTAGCAAACGACTTTTTAGGCACAACGGTGCGACATTGGGAAGCAGAAGCAAATCGGGCGAACGAGCTTGGTGTACGCGTTGCGATCGGTCGCTTCGGCGTTATTTTACATGCGGATGCCGAGTCACTCCAATTAATGGCGATGCCGTATAAATTCGGTGTCGGCGGACGCATTGGTAGCGGCAAACAATGGTTATCGTGGGTGCATGTAGAAGATGTCGCACGTGCCCTTTATTTTGCGATTGAGCATGAAGAACTGACAGGACCGTTTAACGTCGTCAGTCCAAAGCCGATGACGATGCACGCATTTGGGGCGACGCTTGGCGAGGTGTTATTATCGCCGCACTGGTTGCCTGTTCCAGCACTAGCATTGCAGCTGGCACTTGGGGAAAAAAGCACGCTCGTTGTCGACGGGCAACACGTAAAACCGAAAGTACTACTCGATCATGGCTTTACGTTTCAGTATCCAGATGCCAAGCAAGCACTTCAACACATTTTTCATACGTAATATGCGCGCTACGTCTTAGTTGTTTGACGTAGCCTTTTTTAACGGTATAATGATGAGATGACTAAATTGAAGGACGTGGCAAAATGAATCAACAAACGATGATGGAAGTCGGCCAAAAGTTTCCATTAACAATTAAGCGTCTTGGCATTAACGGTGAGGGCGTTGGCTTCTTCAAGCGCAACGTCGTGTTCGTTAAAGGTGCACTTCCTGGAGAAGAAGTAACCGCACAAGTAACGAACGTATCACGTAATTTCGCTGAAGCCGCTGTAGTAACTATTCGTAAAGCTTCACCGTATCGTCAAGAAGCACCGTGCCCTGTGTATGAGCAATGTGGAGGTTGCCAATTACAGCACATGACGTATGAAGGACAGCTAAAAGAAAAGCGCGATATCGTTATCCAAGCGCTTGAAAAATACGTGCGTGACGTTGCCGAATCAACGGACGTACGCCCAACACTGGGCATGGAAAATCCATGGCACTACCGCAACAAATCACAGTTCCAAGTGCGTCAAGAAGGCAAGCGTGTATATGCAGGTCTTTTTGCAGAAGGCTCCAACAAACTATTAAACATTAACGACTGCTTAGTACAGCAAGAAGTAACATCAAAAGTGACCGTTGCAACGCGTAAAGCACTGCAAAAGCTCGGCATTTCGATCTATGACGGCAAAACGTTAAACGGCTTAGTGCGTACAATCGTTGTGCGTACAGGTGTCCGCACAGGTGAAACACAAGTGTGCTTAGTGACGACGCGTAACGAGCTACCGAAAAAAGAACAATTACTTGAGCGCATTCGCAAAGTGGACCCATCGATCGTGTCGATTACACAAAACGTCAACCGCGATAAAACATCGCTTATTTTCGGCGATGAGACGTTCACACTTTGGGGCAAAGATACGATTCACGAGGAGCTTGGCGAATTAGCATTTGACTTATCATCACGTGCATTTTTCCAATTAAATCCCGTGCAAACGGTACATTTATATGATGAAATTAAAAAAGCAGCGGCGTTAACAGGAAAAGAATCGATCGTTGACGCGTATTGCGGCGTTGGCACAATCGGTTTATGGCTGGCGAAGGATGCGAAGGAAGTGCGCGGCATGGACATCGTACCCGAATCTATTGATGATGCAAAAGCAAATGCAAAAGCACATCACATCGACCATGCACGTTACTTTACAGGGAAAGCAGAAGACTGGTTCGGTCGTTGGTACAAATCAGGCTACGTGCCAGACGTTGTGACGGTAGACCCACCACGTACAGGGTTAGATGACCGCTTCATTCAATCGGTGTTAAAAGTGAAGCCGAAGCGTTTCATTTACACATCGTGTAACCCATCAACGCTTGCAAAAGACTTGCAGCAACTCACAACGATTTATGATGTTGAGTACATTCAGCCTGTTGACATGTTCCCACAAACGGCGCATGTAGAAGCAGTATGTAAGCTCGTATTAAAAAAATAGTGCACAACTAAAAGCGTAACATCGCATTAATATGTTTGAGACAAAACAAGTGCAATCAGGAAATATCGCATTTTCTGATTGCACTTTTCTGCTTTTTCGATCACTTTGCTTCGAGCAGGC
>JAHAYH010000042.1 GCA_018384745.1 Caryophanon sp.
TTCCGCTCTATAGACCTCGCTTGCTGATCCTTCCAAGGCTTTGCATTCTTTCTAGGTGGAATGATCGCATGTGCATCTCGATCTAAAATGACTTGTCGGCAGTGCTTTGTGTCATAAGCACCATCTGTATAAACAGAATCAATTGGTTCATCCAAGGGAATTTGAGCAAGTAAATCTTCGAGTACTTGAGAATCACTGACATTATTTGTGGTGAGTTGTACTGCACGTATTTGCAGGGTTTTAGCATCTATAGCAATGTGAAGCTTACGCCATTGGCGACGATATTCAGCCCCATGTTTCTTGCGTTTCCATTCACCTTCACCAAGAAACTTCAAACCAGTAGAGTCTACGAGTAGATGCAGTCCATCACTACTTTTTTGATAGCTAATCGCAATATCAATATGCTTTTGTCTACGACAAAGGGTGGAATAATCCGGAGCTGTCCAATCTAATCCAGAGAGTTTAATCAGACTTTGAACAAAACCTGTGACCATACGTAAAGAGAGTCGGAATAGTAATTTGATCATTAAGCAGCATTGAATCGCTGTATCGGAGTAGGTTTGATTTCGACCTTGCTTGCCTTGTGATTGTGCATACCACTGAGTCTTTGGATCAAACCAAATGGAAATATTACCTCGGTTAATTAAGGCTCGGTTATAGGATGACCAATTGGTTGTACGGTAGATTTTAGAGGCAGGCTTATTCATTTTGAAATTATATTGCTGAATAAGCTTTTGATGCTAGGTTTGTGCAACAAAGCCTGCCGAAACTGAAGCTTCTTCTAAAATTCAGGGGCTTAGTTGGAGTATCTCTGTCGAGCGTGTCAAAAATGGGGCTGAACCTAAGCAACCAAGAAATTTTGATCTGCTTTTGAAGAGTGATGGTATCCGTTGTATGACTAAAGTCAAAGATATTGTAAGCGGATACGAAAACTGTGGCGGCTATAGTGAGACATGGTGATGAAAAAAAATTTACAAGGCTTTACCCTGATAGAACTGATGATTGTGATTGCAGTTTTGGCAGTACTAGCCGCCATTGCTTATCCTTCTTATCAAAATTATGTACAACGGACCAAAAGGGCAGATGTACAAGCTGAAATGATGCAAATTGCTCAGCGCTTACAAGGCCATCATGTCATCCATCATAATTTTAGCTCGGCAACTTTGGATAATGGTGGAATAGCCAAAACCTATCCGGCTACTCAACCGGTTTATACTATTACTTTGAGACGAGCAACTCAGGTATGGACTTTAACAGCAGCTCCTCGGGGGGGATGTTAGGAACCGGCAACCTGACTTTAAATAGCAGGGGGCAACAATGTTGGGAAAAAACATCTGGTGCATGTGAACCATGGGACGGCCGCTAACTAAACCCAAAATTCTACCTAAACACTTTTTAATCTTTCATTCAGGGCAAAGTTCAAGTAAAATACTGCCCTCTATGAAAGGGGTTTGAAATGTATCGGTGGTCGGTGCAGGGATAATCCGTAAAAACTATAAGGTTGACGTAAAAGAAGTAGATGCCAACGTGGCAGACTTTGAAGGTTTGAACTTGGACGATCAGAAACGCTTCCTTATAGAATGTCTGGACAAAAATCTGCTTTATGTCCCTCTATCTGATATAGACAGTAATGAATATGGTGTGACTGATGAGGATAAGCGTTTGACACGCGAGTTCTATCATAAAAACTGATAAAGATGGCAAAACTACAAGACACTTTAGATAAAATGTTTGGGCAACTAAATATTGCCCAAACGCAATTGCCGGAATATTTTGAAACGGGA
>JAHAYH010000064.1 GCA_018384745.1 Caryophanon sp.
AAAATATGCTTGACAAAGGGAGAAAAAGGATATATTATACGTAGGCATCCGAAAAAAAAGAGGGTGCGGAGAGACAGAAACCAGGCGGCGCGGGCCGAAAAAAGATCGGAAAAAGATCGAAAAAATCGGTTGACAAACGCGGGATAGTTTGGTATTATGTAAAAGCTGTCCGCCGAAGAGGCGAGGCGGCGGAAGGTCTTTGAAAACTATATAGTGCAAGAAAAAGCGAATTAAACAAGCCAGTTAATTTTGAGCAAAGAAACAAAAGAAAACGAGCCAAGATTTAAACTCGAGAGTTTGATCCTGGCTCAGGACGAACGCTGGCGGCGTGCTTAACACATGCAAGTCGTGCGAAGACAGAGACTTCGGTTTCTGTCTTAGCGGCGGACGGGTGAGTAACGCGTGAGCAATCTGGCTCATACAGGGGGATAACACTGAGAAATCGGTGCTAATACCGCATAAGACCACAACGTCACATGACGAAGGGGTCAAAGGAGCAATCCGGTATGAGATGAGCTCGCGTCCCATTAGCTAGTTGGTAGTGTAACGGACTACCAAGGCGACGATGGGTAGCCGACCTGAGAGGGTGATCGGCCACATTGGGACTGAGACACGGCCCAAACTCCTACGGGAGGCAGCA
Organism: Caryophanon sp.; assembly: GCA_018384745.1. Taxonomy (GTDB): domain Bacteria; phylum Bacillota; class Bacilli; order Bacillales_A; family Planococcaceae; genus Caryophanon. Next base: position 641 of record JAHAYH010000064.1, read on the forward strand.
CTAGGGAATCTTCCACAATGGACGAAAGTCTGATGGAGCAACGCCGCGTGAGTGAAGAAGGGTTTCGGCTCGTAAAGCTCTGTTGGTAGTGAAGAAAGATAGAGGTAGTAACTGGCCTTTATTTGACGGTAATTACTTAGAAAGTCACGGCTAACTACGTGCCAGCAGCCGCGGTAATACGTAGGTAGCGAGCGTTATCCGGAATTATTGGGCGTAAAGGGTGCGTAGGCGGCCATTTAAGTTCATGGTGAAAGCGTGGGGCTCAACCCCATAAAGCCATGGATACTGGATGGCTGGAGTACTGGAGAGGGTAGTGGAATTCCATGTGTAGCGGTAAAATGCGTAGATATATGGAGGAACACCAGTGGCGAAGGCGGCTCACTGGCCTGTTACTGACGCTGAGGCTCGAAAGCGTGGGGAGCAAATAGGATTAGATACC
>JAHAYH010000086.1 GCA_018384745.1 Caryophanon sp.
GTCCCGTTGCGATGATCGCCGTACACATTGAAGCCACGTTCATCAAATTGCTGTGCGACTGGCACAGACTGCGAGGAAAATAGACGCTTGAAAAATCCGACCATTTTATATCAACCTTTCTTTTGTTACTATCTAGTTGTATATCGTCCGTTTCTCCAAAAATCGATAGCCCTCCCGATAAAAAATGTGGCCGCCTCTTAAAGAGACGACCACATGTTCAAACGTATTTATACGATGTAACGCTCTGCATCGATTAGTTTTGCTGCTGCTTCACGACGCTTCGCAATTAAGTTGTGCGGGTTGCTGCGTAGTAATTTACGGAATGCTGATAACGTCATTTTCGCTTGATCACCTTCTAACGCACCTAACACCGTATCTTTTGCTTCTTTTTCGATGCGCTCAAACGCTTCTTGCACGAAAATTTCTGTGTATAAAATTTTCTGTGCTGCTTTTTCTGCACCGTCACGCGCAATCGCTTTTTGCGTACGTAATACCGCTGATTCCATCGCGAAAATTTCGTTCGCAATGTTGGCGATATTAATTAACACTTCTTGCTCGCGCTCTAATTTTGCACCGAAGCGTTGTGCTGCAACACCTGCTACTAACACGCCAAGCTTTTTCGCATTTTTAACGATTTGTGCTTCCTGTGCAAGTGGCGCTGAACCAACGTCCTCTGGCGTCATCGATAACAGCTCATTTTGCAGCTGCTGTGCTACTTGCAATAACGGCAACTCGCCTTTTAACGCTTTTTTCATAAACGTACCTGGTACGATTAAACGGTTAATTTCGTTTGTACCTTCGAAAATACGGTTAATGCGTGAGTCGCGGTAAATGCGCTCTACTTCATATTCCGCCATGAAGCCGTAACCACCGTGTAATTGCACCGCTTCATCCGCTACGTAATCAAGCGTTTCAGAGCCAAACACCTTCGCAATCGAGCATTCAATCGCATATTCTGCAATCGCCGCTGCAATTTGTTTGCCGTCTTCTTGTTGCGCTTCTGATAATTGGTTTAAACGATCTTCGAATAAACCAACTGTGCGGTAGTTTAAAGACTCTGATGCGTAAATGCGCGCTGCCATCGTCGCAAGCTTTTCTTGCGTTAACGTAAACTTCGATAATGGCGTGTTAAATTGCTGACGTTGATTTGTATATTTCACTGCAAGTTCGAACGCACGCTTTGAGCTACCAACTGTTCCAACCCCTAATTTATAGCGACCGATGTTTAAAATGTTGAACGCGATCACATGCCCGCGACCTTCTTCACCAAGTAAGTTCTCCACTGGCACTTTAGCATCTTCTAAAATGAGCGTACGCGTTGATGATGATTTAATGCCCATTTTCTTTTCTTCTGGACCGACTGATACGCCGTCAAACGCTCGCTCTACGATGAACGCTGTGAAGCGCTCGCCATCGATTTTTGCATATACAACGAACACATCCGCAAAGCCTGCGTTTGTAATCCATTGTTTCTCACCGTTTAAAATGTAGTGCTTACCATCTTCGCTTAACTTCGCTGTCGTTTTTGCGCCAAGTGCATCCGACCCTGACCCTGGCTCTGTTAATGCGTATGCAGCGATTAATTCACCGCTTGCAAGCTTCGGTAAATATTGTGATTTTTGTGCATCGTTTCCGAATAACACGATCGGTAATGACCCGATGCCGACATGGGCACCGTGCGTAATTGAGAAACCACCAACAACCGCCATTTTTTCTGTAATAAGCGCTGATGATACTTTATCTAATCCTAAGCCTTCGTATTTTTCCGGTACGTCCGCTGCAAGTAACCCAAGATCGCCCGCTTTTTTCAGTAGCTTTACTGAATGCTCAAACTCATGGTGCTCTAAGTTTTCGATTAACGGTGTTACTTCGTTCGTTACGTATTCTTCCGTCGTTTTTGCAATCATTTTTTGCTCATCTGTGAAGTCCTCTGGTGTTAACACACGTGCTAACTCCGCTTCTTCAATTAAAAATGCGCCGCCTTTAATAATGTTTGTTGTTTCTGTCATCTTGTATTCCTCCCCATTTGTGTTCGTAGTGTGCGAGACTTGCTTCCCCTAGTAGCGCTTGCCTCGCCGTTTGCTATAAAATTTCAAATACGCCAGCTGCACCCATACCGCCACCGATACACATCGTCACAACGCCGTATTTTTTTTGTTGTCGTTTTAATTCGTTAATGAGCTTCACCGTTAAGATTGCACCTGTTGCACCAAGCGGATGGCCTAGCGCGATCGCACCGCCATTTACATTTACTTTGTCGATGTCGATGCCTAACTCACGCACCACTTGAATTGACTGTGACGCGAACGCTTCGTTAATTTCCCAAAGGTCAATGTCCTCAATTGTTAAGCCAGCAATTTTTAACGCTTTTGGTACCGCCACAATCGGCCCGATGCCCATCACTTCTGGTGGAACACCGCCGACTGCAAAGCCTAAAAACTTCGCAAGTGGCTGTAACCCTTGCTTCTCGGCTTCTTCACGGTCCATGACAAGAACAGCTGCTGCTCCGTCAGACGTTTGTGAAGCGTTGCCTGCTGTGACTGACCCTTTCACGTGGAATACTGGGCGCAGTTTGCCAAGTGTATCAACCGTTGTGCCTGGACGTACCCCTTCATCCGTATCGAACGTAAATGTGCGCGATGCGGCTTTATGATCGCCATCAACGTAATGATGCGTCACTTCGATTGGCACGATTTCATCTTTGAACTTGCCTTCTTTAATCGCTTTTTCTGCAAGCTCGTGTGAACGTGCCGCGAACGCATCTTGATCTTCACGAGAGACGCTATACTTTTGCGCCACTTGCTCCGCCGTATGCCCCATACCCATGTAGTACGCTGGCATTTCTTCAGCAACTTTCGGATTTAAACGCGGGTTGTTGCCGACCATTGGAATCATCGTCATCGATTCAACGCCACCTGCAACGATTGCTGTTGAATGCCCAAGCATAATGCGCTCAGCTGCATAAGCAATCGATTGTAAACCTGATGAGCAGAATCGGTTTACCGTAATCGCAGGCGTTGTATCTGGTAACCCTGCTAATGCGCCGATAATACGTGCGACGTTCATCCCTTGCTCCGCTTCTGGCATCGCACACCCTAAAATTAAATCATCGATTGGACCTGTATAATTTGCTCGCTTTAATGTTTCCTTTACAACAGCTGCACCAAAATCATCTGGACGAACCGTTGCGAGTGACCCCTTTTTCGACTTCGCAACAGCTGTACGTGCACCTGCGACAATTACTGCTTCACGCATAACGTTATATCCCCCTTTATGAACTGACGAAATGATTAGTTACGTAACGGCTTTCCTTTTACAAGCATATGCTGCATGCGCTGCTGTGATAGCGGATGTGCAATAAGCTGTAAGAAGGCTTCGCGTTCTAAATTCAGCAAGTAGTCTTCATCGACTTCTGATCCGTATGGCACCATACCACCTGCTAACACATATGCAAGCTTTTTCGCAATGAAGAAGTCATGCTCGGAAATGAAGCCTGAATCCAGTAAGCCTTGTGCACCGATTAATAGCGTGCCGTAACCTGTTGCACCCGTTACCGGAATTTTTTTACGCACAGGTGCTTTGTAGTCTGCTTCTGCTAATGCAAGAGCTGCTTGCTTCGCATCGTACAGAAGATGATCCGCATTGACCGAGATGCCATCTGCTTTGCTTAAGAAGTTTAAGTTACGTCCTTCTGCTGCAGATGTTGAGACGTTCGCCATCGCTACCGTTTCAAACACTTTATTCGCCACTTCTTGTAAATCAAAGCGTACACCTGTTGGATAGCCGCTTAGCATTTTCTCATATAGCGCGATGCTACCGCCGCCACCTGGAATTAAGCCGACCCCGGTTTCCACTAAACCGATGTACGTTTCATGTGCTGCTTGAATGTGTGCAGCTGGTAAACATACTTCCGCACCACCACCGAGCGTCATATTAAACGGTGCTACGACAACTGGCTTTGTACTATATTTAATGCGACGCATCGCTTTTTGGAACGAACGAATGACATAATCAAGCTCGAAAATATTGTCATCTTGTGCTTCCATTAACATCATGCCTAAGTTCGCACCTACGCAGAAATTTTTGCCTTGGTTGCCGATGACAAGTCCTTTAAAGTCCTTCTCAACAATATCGATTGCATCGTTAATCATCGCAATAATGTCTAAGCCAATCGCATTGCTTTGTGAATGGAACTCCAGTAACGCAACGCCATCGCCTAAATCGATTAAGCTTGCCCCACCGTTACCTTTAATGATGCCGTGCTGCTTTTTATATTGTTTTAAGTCGATTGCTTTGTCGTTCGTTTCGACAACGACGTACGCATTGCCATCGAAATAAGCACGTTTGCCGTCGACTTCGCTATAGAACGTCTTGTAGCCTTTTGCAAGAAGCGCGTTGACGAATGTTGGAATTTCATACCCTTGTGCAGCCATTTTTTCAACCGACTTTTCAACGCCAATCGCATCCCATAACTCAAATGGCCCTTGCTTCCAGCCGAAGCCCCACTTCATCGCGTTATCGATTGCAACAATATCATCAGCGATTTCACCTTGTAGTTGCGCTGCGTATAAAAGCGTTTTCGCAAACACATTCCACAATAGCTGGCCTGAACGGTCGTCCGCATACACAAGTGTTTGAAGCTTTTGATTGCCTTTTAACTGCTTCGCCATTTCAATAGAAGGTGTTTGTAACTTCTTCTTTGGCACGTAGCTAAATGATGCAACGTCTAGCTCTAAAATATCTTTGCCTTCTTTTTTGAAGAACCCTGCGCCTGATTTTGCGCCAAGCATGCCGTTTTCAACCATTTTTAATAACAATGGTGAATCCGCAAATACTTGTTGCTCCTCGCCTGTCGTGTGATCGTATACGTTTTTTGATACATGGACAAACGTATCTAATCCAACAACATCTAACGTACGGAACGTCGCTGAGCTTGGACGTCCAATTAACGGACCTGTTACTGAATCCACCTCACCGATTGAGTAACCGTTACGCTCTACCTCTTGCAATGTCACGATTAAGCCGTACGTGCCGATGCGGTTTGCGATAAAGTTTGGCGTATCTTTTGCAATAACGACCCCTTTGCCGAGCACGTCTTCACCAAATGACTTCATAAACGCAAGTGCCTCTGGTGACGTTTCATCATGCGGAATAATTTCTAACAGCTTCAAATAGCGCGGTGGGTTAAAGAAATGCGTGCCCATAAAGTTGCGCTTAAAGTCGTCTGAGCGCCCTTCTGCCATCGCCGCGATCGAAATACCCGATGTGTTTGATGTAATGATCGTGCCTTCTTTACGCACCGTTTCAATGCGATCAAATAACGACTGCTTCACCGCTAAGTTTTCAACAACGACTTCGATGATCCAATCGACATCTTTTAATTGATCTAAATCGTCCTCTAAGTTGCCCGCTGTAATGCGCGCTAAGCTTTCTTTTGAAGCAAGCGGTGCCGGTTTATGTTTCTTTAGTTTTTCAACCGCTGTTTGTGCGAAACGATTGCGCACTGCCGGATGCTCAAGCGTATACCCCTTTGACGCCTCAACTTCCGTTACTTCCTTTGGTACGATATCTAATAAAAGCGTTGGAATCCCAATGTTTGCTAAATGTGCTGCAATGCCTGAACCCATAACGCCTGAGCCGATTACAGCTGCTTTTTGAATACGGTAAGTCACGTAAATTTCCCCCTTTTTACCCCCTGAATGAATAGCCATTCATTTTTATTGCAAAAAAAATGTAAAACTGCTTTTCTGACTTTAGTGTAGAGTATTTTTCTGTCAGACGCAACCATTTTCTTTCGCTTAATAACCATTTTTTCTCGAATAGGCGCAAAATCCACCACTGTAAGCATTTCACTATCTTGCGTGTAAAAAATTGTGTACACTAAATTGAGAAAAGGAAGGTGTTCAATAATGGAACGTATTAGTACAGTAGAAAAATTCCAAGAGATCACAGGCACAGAACAACCTGTTATCGTTAAATTCACAGCTGGCTGGTGCCCTGACTGTGTACGCATGAACATGTTCATCGACCCAATCATCGAAGAATATAACGAATACAAATGGTTCGAGGTAGATCGCGATGAGTTAATGGATATTGCAGAACAACAAGAAGTTCGCGGTATTCCAAGCTTACTTATTTTCAAAAACGGGGAAAAGTTAGCACATTTACATAGTGCAAACGCAAAATCACCTGAGCAAGTAACAGAGTTTTTAGACGCTCAAAAATAAGCGTACAACCCAAATATGGCAGAGAAAAAGAACCCTTTTTCTCTGCCATATTTTATCGATAAAGGAGTGATTCGATGAAAAAAATCATCCCGCTAGAAGGCTGCTCACAGTACGGTGACGACGTAAATGAGGCATACAAAGCATCCGCATGTGGTCCAACAACGGCGTACGTTATGATGAATCATTTATTTGGCAAGCAACTTATTAATAAGTCCATTAACGAGTTTTACGACATGCTCGGTGGGACGAAAATCGGTTTGTTTAAATGGCGTTTCATCCGCAATATGCGCCGCTATTTAGGCCCTGATTGGATTGTCAAAAACTGTACGATTGAAGAAGCGCTTGCAGAAATTGATGCCGGTCGTCCCGTTGCTGCAAAGTTCGATCAATATTTCACGTTGCAGTTTAACAAACCTGCGTTATTTGCTTATCACTGGGTGCCACTCATTGGCTATGATGATACAGCAGAGTTAAAACTGTTTATACATGACAACGGCGGACGCAACCGTCAAAGTCGCATCCGCTCGTTTTATTACAATGACCAAAAGCACGTATTGCGCTTCGTTCGCATTGCCCCTCGCTTATAGTACCCCTAATGATTTCGCATGTTTCACAATTAAACGATAGCCTTTTTGCTGCAGCAACGCTTCGTGCTGCGGCGTATACGGGCTACGTACAAGCTCCTCTAATTGCAGTGGAATGTCCATGCTGCACTGAATTGTCGCTAGCTGATGCGATAAGCTTAACATTTCCACACCATCTAAAATTTTCGCACGTTGCGCTGGCTTTAACGCCTCTAAATTTGCGAGTACGCCTTCGATTGAACCGTACGCTTGAATAAGCTGCAGTGCTGTTTTTGGTCCAATGCCTTTAATGCCTGGGTAGCCATCGCTGCTATCGCCCATAAACGCTTTTACATCCGCAAACTGTGCTGGTGCAATGCCATATTCTTCAACAAAGCGTGCCTCGTTGTACATCTCATATTGCGTATAGCCTTTTTTCGTTAATGCAATCGACGTTGATGGATTTAATAGCTGCAATAAATCGCGGTCACCACTAATGACCGTAATTGTCGCATCGTCTTTCCACTTTTCAATCATCGAACCGATTGAGTCGTCCGCTTCCATGCCAATTTGCCCGAAGTTCGTCCAGCCAAGCAGTTCAGATACTTCCTTTGCTAAATCAAATTGCGGCAACATTTCCTCCGGTGGTGCTGGTCGATTTGCTTTATAGCCATCATATAGCTCATTGCGGAACGTGTGCGAGCCCATATCCCAACATACGGCCATGTGCGTCGGTTGAAACAATGTTTCTGCTGTCATGACATGGCGCACAAAGCCTTGTACACCATTTGTTGGCGTGCCATCTTCCAATCGAATATATTGATTCATCGCTGCTGATGCGAAAAATGAACGGAATAACAATGCCATTCCGTCAACTAATAATAAATGTTTTTGCTCCATATTGACTCCCCTACTCATCCTCAACTATTGCTTCGATCGTTTCGCTGACCGAAATCGCGACATTCCCTCGAAGCGCCTTACTGATCATACACGTCTCCTCTGCCTTGTGAGCATAGCGCGATACTTTTGCTTCTAGCTGCTCCGTTAAACCGCGAACAGAAATCGTCGGTGTATGTGTAATGCTCTTATACGTAAATACCCCTTTTGTCACGTCGACTTGCGCAGTAGACTGCAACGCAATCGTTGCGTCAATGCCACTTCGCTCAAGCATCGCTGCGAGTGTAATCATATAGCATGTTGCCGCTGCACCAAGCAACATCTCGTCAGGATTTGTGCCGATGCCTGGTCCGTCCATCTCTGGTGGAATGGACACCATCGTTTGTAAATTACCCGCATGAATCATTGCTGCATCATTGCGTCCACCTGTCCATGTAGCGTGCAACTGAAAATTATGAATCGCCATTTTGAACCCCCTTACTTTATACTAGTACTAAAACAGTTGTTGAAAGGTTGTATTCCATGAAAAAAATCGTTGGCACAGCGCTCGTAGCTGCCGCAGCTTATTGCTATTTCTCACCAAAGCCTGCAAGCTATGTTATTCGAAAAGCGTTTGAACAAGGCATCGCTACAGCTCCACCACAGTTCCATACATATCAAGAAAATATCATTATACATCGAAACTTGCCATATGACTCTTATTTTACCATGAATACGTATGATTTATTTTTAAATCGTACAAACGAGCGAAAACCATTAGTTATTTGGGTTCATGGCGGTGCTTATGTCGGTGGAGATAAGGACGATGTGTCTATTTATGCGACAATGCTCGCCGCACATGGATATGCTGTCGCTACAATGAACTATGCACTTGCCCCTGAAGCAACATACCCAACGCCGTTAAAGCAATGTTTAGAACTATATGCGCATGTGAAAAAACATCATGGACAACAAGTGGACTTAGATCAAATTTTCATCGCGGGCGATTCCGCTGGTGCGCAAATTGCGGCACAGCTGCTTTTAACACAACTTGACCGACAGTACGCCGACGACATTGGCATCGCACAGCAAATAAATGTTGATGTCATTAAAGGGGCCATTTTGTGCTGCGGTCCGTACGATTTAGCCCAGCTGCATACGCTGAGCGACCGTAAATGGCTCGCGGCGTTGCTTACTCGCGCAGGCGCTGCTTATATCGGGGAGCGACGCTGGCAAGCATCTGAAACGACGGCGCTCGCATCGATTGTCGGTCGCATTCCTCAAAACTTCCCGCCGACATTTTTAACCGATGGCAATGTTGCTACGTTTACAACGCATACCGAAGCACTTGCACAGGAACTGCGTGACAAGCATATTCCACACGACGTGGTACTTTATGATCCAGCACATGCGACGCTTGCGCATGAATATCAATTTTTATTCGATACGCGTGAAGCGCAGCAAACGTTTGAGCGCCTTCTTGCCTTTTTACAACGCTATAGCGATTGACATTTAAAACGGTGTTCGCTATAGTAAAGCGCATCGAATGATAAAGGAGCACTTATTATGGCTTTAACAAAACAGCAAGTAATGCAAGCATTAAACAAAGGAAAATACGTACGCTGGACAACGACTTCAGGCAGCATCATCGTGCGCAAAAAAAACAAAACGGACTATGATTTTTACGTGTTTGAAGAAGGCGTAGAGGAAGCTGCACATTATTTAGGCTTCATCCATAACGTTATGCTTACAATGAACGATAAAAACTCAAATAAAGACTTTGAAATTGTCGAACCATCGGATGTCGAAGTACAATAATCCGCTACCAAAAACCGTTTTCTACTACAGAAGACGGTTTTTTATTACGTCTGACACACATTCATGTGAAAAGCCACTTCGTTTTGTCAACGCGTGTGGTCTTTTCTTCCCCTTTCATACACATTTCGCGAAAAACGCGCCCATTTCCCGTATAGTAAATAGAAACAATACGTGAAAGGATGATGTATTCGATGATGAAACATTACATGCTGCCTCCATACGGAAAAAACGGCTGGCTTCGTCTCCTTATTTTTTTCGTGCTCGCTAATATCATCATGATTGCTGGTGTACTCGTCGTCTTGTTAGCGGTTACGGTCATCGCACCTGATACATATTTCATTAGCGATATAAACGACCCACGCCTTATTTCATTGCAGCCGCTTCCATACTTTGTACTGGAACATCTCGGCTTGTTGATCGCCTTTGTCGTGCTTGCCTTTTGTACAAAATGGTTGTTAAAGCGCCCATGGTATACGGTGCTAACATCTCGTACACGCCTTGATGTAAAAAAGATGGCATGGGCATTTGCGGTATTTTTCGGCTTGCTTGGCGCGGTGCAGTTGATCGATTATTTTTTACATAGCGAGTCCTATACATTCAACGTCGATAGTTGGGGTACGTATATTGCCTTTGCATGCCTTGTGCTACTGCTCGTGCCCATTCAAACGACGTTAGAGGAGTTTATTTACCGCGGCATTGGTGTACAGCTTATTGCGAAATTTACACGTCAACCCGTCATGATCGCACTCGTTATGGGCGGTATTTTCGGAGCGCTACATTTTGGCAATCCGGAAATGAATATGGGCGCGCTATGGATTGGGCTTGATTACATAACGGTTGGGTTCTTTTTAACGTACATGTCTGTAAAATTTAATGCGACCGAATATGCCATTGGCGCGCATGCGGCGAACAATATTTTCTTGTACTTATTCATCACGTCTGATGATGTTGTTGGCGCAAATTTACCGTCACTGCTTTACGTCGATATAAGCGATGCAACGTTCATGTCCTTTTTTGTGTATACGCTTTTATTTAACAGTGTATTCTATGTGCTCGTACGTTGGCATGCGTACCGAACACGTCAATCGCTGTCACAACATGATGTGTATTTATAACGAAAAAACGTGCAGGAGACAGATGCTCCTACACGTTTTTTTATTCACATACATACACTAAGCGTAAAAAGTAGCCTTTTGGTACATTTGCTTGATCGACAATCGTAAAGCCTGCCTCTTTAAACATGTCGTCCATCGGCTCAATTGCGACAAATACGACGCGGTCCGCTAGTCGACGCGCTTCTTTCACAATTGCAAACTGTTGGTCATACGAAGCGCTCGTAAATAAGTTGTACGGCATATCAATAATCGCTACGTCATAATGTCCTGTTGCTTCTTCGATCGGTCCAAGCTCTACCGTACCTTCATAGCCAAAGTGCTCAATATTTTTACGCGACCCTTGTGCCACAAACCAGTTCATGTCACGCCCTAAAATAGGAATATCCATCGATAAAGCTTCCACAAGAACCGTTCCGATACCGCAGCACGGATCAATTAACGTTAAACCGTCCGGACGCGGCGCTGCAATGTTTACAAGTGCGCGTGCTAAACGCGTACCGAGCGCTGTCGAATACGAATGCGGCTTTACTTGGTGCTTCAGCCAAATAGCTTCCGCTTTTTCAAGAACGCCAAAGTGCCATAAGCCGTTTACTTTCACCACACCAAATACGCAGTCCGCATGCTTTAAATCCGGCTCGCCTGGAATGACGTTGCCGAGTGTGCGCTCTGCCACTTGACGCTCAGGGAATGGGTGCTTCGGCTCATCGCCAATTTCGACGTTGTTGAGCGATAATACGCGAAACGTTTCACCCTCGTACGTCACTTGCTCTGCAAACGGTACAATCGCTTCAATCGATTCACCGCTCATTAAAATTGTGAGCTTCGTTTTGATGAACGGACTGCGATTCAGCGCTACATCCACATCGCTTAGCACATAGCTATTCCCATCGCTTTTGCCGAAAAAGCTGCGCTGCTCAAGCTGCACTAATTCGTATTCATCTTCTTGCCATGTATATACATATAAAAAATTTGTCATTACGCTTCGATCGCCTGTACAAGCTTCGCTACAAATGCCTCTAACTTTTGTAAAGTTTGTTCAATCGTTTGGTTTTCTTCGTAATCGCTCATCGCATTTATGCTAATGTTAATTTCCCAAATGCCTTCATCGCCTGCAAACATCGCACCTGATACTAACCCTTTTGCTAAGTTATCCTTTAAAAACTCCTTGAGCTTTGCGCTTACTTTCTTTTGAAAGCGTAAGCCAAATAACGCCATTGGTACTTCAAATGCTTCGTCAAACTCAAGCACAACCGCATCCATTTTTAACGCTTCAAATGCTGGGGATTCCACATATACATATTCTGATTGATGTTGTGCAAAGTAGCTTAGCGGCTGTTGTAAAAAGCTTGCCTCCGCTGCGCCAATTAATTGTTCTGTTTCTTTATTTAAACGTTCTACTACTGTAAATTCCATGTTGTTAACTCCTTTATCGTGCGTTTTGTCCACGTTCTATAGTAACGTGAATATATGAAAAAAGCCACTAGCATTGCCCTAGTAGCTTTAGCGGTGTTCGAGGGTGTTGTACAAAATACGCTGCAACTCCACCGTATTTGTCACCGACTGGATCATCGAGTTCATATAATCATCTTGCACTAAATCCATATAGTGCCATTCATATCCTTTTGTGCGCGCATACGCATGTAAAAAAATGCGAATCGTGCGGCCGTTGCCTTCCCGAAACGGATGCAGCATGTTGAGCTCCGCTTTAAAATACGCAAGTCGCTCTGCTGCTCGATCCTTCGTTGTCCACGGCTCCTCGTGCTGCAATTCAAAAAAGAGCTCATCTGCAATAATGTCTAAATACTGCGCTTGGCAAAAACGCGTATTGCCTTTTGATAACTGTACATCGCGAAACGTGCCTGCAAATGTAAAAATGTCTTGAAATAAATGGTGGTGCAATGCGCAAAAGGACTGCTTTGTAAAGGTGTCAATCGTGTAGCGCTCTGTTTCAATTTGTAGTGCTCGAACCATAAAGGCGTACTGCTCAGCTCGCTCAAGCTGCTCGATTGTCTCAATTCCTAACTTATTATGTGTTAGTAAATAATCATCATCCGCGCCAAAGTTATACCTTTGCATTGGCGAGCGCCTCCCGAATCATCGTTGGGGTTAGCGTTTTTTTGGAATTGATGACATCTAATGCTTGTAGTGCGAGCGATTTGTCGATATGAAAATTCTCGAGCGATAAATTTTTCGAAACGCGCTTAAAAGCTGGGGAATCTAACGTTAATTTCGTCACAAAAAAGCCCTCCTCATCTACCTATATTATACCGTAAATGGTGGTGCAACACATGTGAAATGATTGCGACAATCGCTTCACATGCAACATAAAAAAAGCAGCGAAAGCTTTGTACTTTCACCGCTTTTATTCGGTTATGCTTCCTTTGCTTCAATCGTTTCTGTTACGACGATTGAGTCTTTTACCGATTCAACCATTGAACAGTTTTTGATCGCCATATGTAACGACTTCTCGAGTACTTCTTGCTTTAAGCCTGTACCCGTTACGACAAAATGCACATCAATTTTTGTAATTTTATCGACTTGCGCTGGGTCACGTTCCACATCTGCCGTAAATGAAATGTCTGTGAAGTGAATGCGTTTTTTTTCTAAAATTTTCTTTAGTACGCCACCGCTACATACCGCCACTGCTGATACGAGCAGTTGATACGGACGGAAGCCGATCTCTGCATTGCCCGATACTGTTAAATCGCCAAACTCAAAGCGCGTAGTAAACGCACCTGTTTCTGTTAATGTATAATTCATCCTTCATCCCTCCGCTTATAGACTACCATAAACGTATACTTTATCGAAGTGAACTGTTTGAAACGCACAAAAAAACAGCACCGAATAGCTCGATGCTGTCATCGTTTATTTACGCTCTTTCGCATATTCAGCCGCGGCTGTAAACACAACGTCTGATGAAGAGTTTAAAGCTGTTTCAAATGAATCTTGTACAACGCCGATGATGAAGCCAATGCCGACAATTTGCATCGCAATATCGGCTGGTACACCAAAAAGGCTCGTTGCAAGTGGAATTAATAATAATGAACCACCTGGTACACCTGAAGCACCTGCTGCTGATACAGCCGTTAACGCTACTAAAATAATGGCTGTCCACAGATCCACCTCAATGCCTAGCGTATGTGCTGCTGCAAGCGATAATACCGCAATTGTTACCGCGGCGCCGGCCATGTTCACCGTTGCGCCAAGTGGAATCGATACAGCATATGTATCTTTGTTTAAGTTTAACTTTTCACAAAGTTTCATATTGACCGGAATGTTCGCTGCTGAGCTTCGTGTGAAGAACGCTGTTAACGCACTTTCACGTAACGTTAAGAAAATGAGCGGATACGGATTGCGTCGCGCCATCACAAGCACAATGAGTGGATTGACGACTAATGCGATAAATAGCATACAGCCGACTAACACCATAATTAAACGACCATATTCACTTAACGTTGATAAACCGCTTTCTGCTACAACGTTGAACACTAACCCTAAAATCCCGATCGGTGCTAATTGAATGATCCATTGCACCACTTTTGAAATGGCTTCTGCGATGTTGACGATCACATCTTTCGTTTGTGCGCTCGCTGCTTTTAGCGCGAAACCTAACACTAACGCCCATGCTAAAATACCAATATAGTTGGCATCCGCGATCGCTGACACAGGGTTTGATACGATGTTTAATAATAACGTTTCTAGCACTTCACTAATTCCGCTCGGTGCTGCAACTTCCTCTGTTGATGGTGGTAACGTTAATGTTGTTGGGAATAAAAAGCTTGCCACGACCGCGATCAAACCTGCTGAGAACGTGCCGATTGCATATAAGACAATAATTGACCCCATATTCGTTTTGGCGCCTGCTTTATGTGTTGCAATCGCTTGGATGACAAGTGCAAATACAAGTACTGGTGCGACAGATTTTAGTGCGCCGACAAATAAAGAACCGAATAAGCCGATCGCTGTTATGTTTGGCATCACAAGCGCTAGTATAATCCCGAGCACAATGCCGGCTACAATACGCAACACAAGGTTGACGCTTGTCCATGCTTGCCAAATGTTTTTCATGTTGTTTCCTCCGAATGCTGTTTAACCATTAAATTTCTACGTCCTCTACGCAAAAATGAATAAGCTAACGAAATAATATACATAATCCTATCATACGAATGCTGTTTTTTCTATATTGAAATAAAAAAATATGTACAAATGTTTTTTTCAGGTGCACAAAAAAAGACAGAATCGTATGGATACACCTTACAATTCTGTCTTTATTCAGACTCTTCACCATAACATGGGGTTGCTTTTCACGTC
This sequence comes from Caryophanon sp., assembly GCA_018384745.1. Lineage (GTDB taxonomy): Bacteria > Bacillota > Bacilli > Bacillales_A > Planococcaceae > Caryophanon. Next base: position 14,911 of record JAHAYH010000086.1, read on the forward strand.
GAGGCAGGCTTTCCGCGGGCGTGGCTTGAGCCTGTTGTGTCAAGCTCACGCTTTTCCCGCGGGAGTCCGCCTCTTGTTCCAAGCAACATGTAGGTTCAGGTGTCAACCCCAGCTTTCGGTGATGAACCAAAATATAATTTTTCATACATTATGCACCATTTAGTAACAATTATTTCATGTATTTGCCATTTTTAAAGTAGTTTTGTCTTGATTAACGTTATATAATAATGATAAGAAATGCTAAGGGGGCTTTTTATGAATGAAAAAATGAACAAATACATAAAGTCGTCGATTAATTATAAGCTTGGTTTTGCGTTTTTCATTGCGCTACTTATACCGACGCTATTAGTCGCAGCGGTGTCATTTTTCTCAGCTAAACAAGAGATTGAAAATAAAATTCACGTAAGCGAAGTGCAAAGTGTTGCAACAGTTGGTGCGTTTATTGATAAACATGTGACACCAATTGTAAGCGATATCAATTATTTAAGCACAAAATTTAGTGAGAATGCTTGGCAACAAGAAGATTGGTCAAACATTTTAATGAACTTAGAGCAATATTTTGAAACATCTCAAGGGACGGTATCTACATTTATCGGTACGACAGATGGCGATATGATCCAATACCCGGATCTAGGATTAATGAATAATCCGGATTTTGATCCACGTACGCGTGCATGGTATGAACAAGCAATGGACAACGCTGGTGAGGTCATCATTTCAGATCCGCATCAATCGGCGTCAACAGGCGATTGGGTAGTGACGATTTCTAATCAGCTAGCAGATGGCAGCGGAGTTGTCGCAACAAATTTAGGGATGGATTCACTGTTTGCGTTAATTAGCAACATTCAAGTAGGCGAAGAAGGATACGCCTTTTTAATGACAAATAATCAGGTGATGATCGCGCACCCATCGATCGAAAGCGGTACAGATGTATCAGCAGAGCCGTGGGCAGAGCAAGCATTGGCGACACAAAATGAATCGTTTGATTACGCATTCAATGGTGAAGAAAAACAAATGTATGCTAACACAAATGAGTTAACAGGGTGGACCGTTGGCGGCACGATGTATAAAAGTGAAGTGAGCAGTGCCATCAATCCAATTTTATATTCAACGATCTTTGTTGTAACCGCTTCACTATTAATTTTAGGCATGTTCTTAATCGTCATCATTCGTTCGATTACAAAGCCCTTAAAAGAAATTACAGACGCTGCGGTTGTCATGAGTTCAGGGGATTTAACGGTGACACCGAATGTGAAAAAACAAGATGAAATTGGTGTATTAAGTCGTTCATTCCGCAAGATGAGTGAGTTGTTATCGGCAATCATTCGTCAAATTCATGATAAAACTTCGGTGATTTCTGCATCATCAGAGGAGCTTGCTGCCACATTAGCTGAAAGTCGTAAAGCGTCGGAGCAAATTACACTAGCGATGAACGATGTAGAAGAAGGCTTTGAACAGCAAGCGGAAAAATTAACACAAAGTGTCGTTTCGCTACAAAAAGTATCTGATAACATTCATTCCATTTCTGAAAATACACATGCAGTAGCAGAACAAGCACAGCATGCGGTACACGTTACGGAACAAGGGCATGACATCGTCGTATCTACACAGCAGCAAATGTCCAATATCGAAGGAACGTTTAATAAGCTATCAACAGATATTGGCACGGTGAATAATTACGCAACAGAAATTCATGAAATCGTTAACGTTATTACATCGATTGCCGATCAAACGAATTTATTAGCGCTAAACGCCTCGATCGAAGCAGCACGCGCAGGCGAGCACGGCAAAGGCTTTGCGGTCGTTGCAGATGAAGTGCGCAAGCTAGCAGAGCAAACGAATGATTCATCGATTCAAGTAAAAGATATTATTACAGCGATTCAACGTGAATCGACAAATTCGGTTCAATCGATGAAAGCAAGCTTAGAGGAAGTAAACAAAGGCTTACAAATGTTCTCCCAAACAGAACGCAGCTTCCATGAAGTAAAAGACTTTATCCACGCCTTAACGAATCAACTTGAAGAAGTACAAAACCGTGCACAACAAATTGCGGACGAAAGCGATTTAGCGGTGAACGATATTCGTAAAGTGGAAGACATTTCACAAAAATCACGTCAACTCCTTGTGACGGCGACATCTGCAACAGAAGAACAGCTATGTTCACTTGAGGAAATTTCTGCAACAGCTGAGTCGTTAGAAGGCGTTGTTGATGAGCTATTAACAGAAGTGAAAGTTTTTAAAACAAAATAATGGTAAAAAACGAGTGTTCATGTAGACGAGCGCTCGTTTTTTATGTGCGATTTGCACTTTTGCTCAAAGCTTTGTATGATGAGAAAAAATAGAACGAATGAGGCTACATAATGGGAATATATTTTGAATCACTTGAGCAGTTTCACGCAAGTGGTGGGCTGAAGCAAACGACAATTACAGCACGTCAACTATTGCCAGCTGTTGTGGCGCATATGCAGCGCATGGATCGTCAATTTACTCTGCACGTTAATGGACGCTTACCGACATCCATTGAAGCGCTGCTTGATGAAGTGTTCGCCCTTTGCCATTTGCAACAACCTTTTTATACACAGCACTGCGCAAGCCGCAATATGCGCTACAAGCTCGTTTCGAAAAATCGGCTAAAGATTGATTTTACGCTTCGTTACCGCATGACGCGTGAGGAGGAAAAATGGGTCATTGCGCAAATTAGCGCCATTTTAGTGCGCATTACAAAGCCACACATGAGCGACATCGAAAAGATCATCGCGGTGCATGATTATATTATTCGTGCATATGACTATGAAATGAACACAACAGGCTCGCCATTTACGGTGTATACATTTATGCACGAAAAGCAAGGGGTGTGTATGGCGTATGCATTATTGTTTCAAAAGATGATGGAACAAGTTGGTATTCAGTGCTATTACGTCGTTGGGAAAGCAGATGGGGAAAGCGATTTAGGGCACGCATGGAATATGGTGCAGCTTGATGGGCAGTGGTATCACATAGATGCGACGTGGAATGATATAGGTAAACGACTGCGAAACCATGCGATTCGTTACCGCTACTTTTTGCGTTCAGACGAAGTGTTTAAACGGGATCATTCATGGGATTTCGCACATTATCCACCGTGTACGAGCGAGCGTTATGCGGCAATGCAAAGCATATATGATGCAGCTGTACATGGGACGTTTCTTTATTACCCGAAAAAACAAACGGCACAGCTAATGCGCATGAGTGTGACAACGTTGCAAAGCGAAATCTTCCTACCGATTCGCGTGCAACAATGTGTTGTTTATGACGGTCAGCTTTATTTTAGCCACGTTGACGAGCGAGCTTTGTATACATTGGATGTACAGACGAAGGCGTTAACGTGCATTGTGCAAAAAGAAGTGGCACATATTTCAACGACCGACCGAGGCATTGCGGTACAATTTACAGACGGTGAGCAGTTACGGTATGAGGAGCGCGTCGAGGAACAAGTGGAAGTGCAAATAGAAGCGGATGTAACGGTACCGCTTGAACGATTTGGCGATAGCTGGTTTGGCGCGTATAAAGGAGCAAGTGCCACGATCGCATTTTCAGTAGATGATGTGAAAATAGTTGTGCCGCAGCCCGTGAAGCAATTATCGATCGATGTAATGCGGCTCCATAACGCCTTGCACATTACGCTGCAAGTAGGGAAAAAATCGCTTGCGGTAACGGAGCCATTACACATAACAATGCCAGATCCGTATAATGAAGTATATGTCAACGGCACGCTGCTTGCCTAAAAAGCGGCACGATAACAGTCTGAGACAAATTTTTCTGCTTATGCAGACGCTCACTTTCGAGCAGGCAATTCTTTCGGGCATGGCTTGAGCCTGTAGTCTCAAGCTCATGCTCCTGCGATTACTCGTCGCAAAAAACATATGCTCCTGCGATTACTCGTCGCAAAAAACATTTGCGATTCCCCTAGAAGTCCGCTCTTCGCGTCGTGATCATCCATCAAATTTTTAGCATATAACTAAGTTCCATTTCATTGGAATTATACTTATGTCTCAGCCCCACACTATTTTACAATTGTAATCGCTAAATCTTCGTTTAACGTATTAATTGTACGATATAAAAACGTCGCTACATGTCCACGTGTTAAGCCTTCATTTGGACTAAATGTTGTGGCAGTCTTTCCTTTTGTAATATCATAGTTAATTAACGTTTGAATATACAGCGCTGTTTCGCGGTGCTGTGGCATATCAATAAACTTCGATTGAATGCTCGTTGCCATGTTTAACTCAAAGCCAAGTGTCAGCATTTTCGCTGCATGTGAACGCTTGAAGTTGCCATTTGGTCGGAACGCGCCGTTTTCGCCTGAAACGATGCCTATATTTTCTAAAGCTGCAATGTACCCGTAGTACGCATGCGTCGTTGGTACATCTTTAAAGTTTGGGTTGACGACGTTTTCCGTATCAAGATTGAGTGCGAGCGCAAACATCTTTGCCGTCTCACCACGGGTCGCAATGCTATTTGGTTCATACGTCGAACGCGTTGCCCCAAATACAAAACCTTCATTATATAGTGTTTCAATCGCTTCTTGATGGGTGTTCCCTTCAATGTCCGTGAATGGGGTTTTTGTTGCAATGGCAGGAATCGCTCCTGCTACAGAGATCAGGATAATCGCTACTGTACATGCAATCAACGAATATGTTCTCTTCACCGAGAGCCCTCCTAATTTGAATAGATTGACGTTTTCATATTTCTTCATTATAGTATAGTCGCTTTATTTGGTACAATGAAAATATGTAAACGAACATTTTTCTTCGTTTACACGTTCTATACATGAGCATCTAAACGAATCGGAAAACGCCTGCTTTTTCGCTTAAACGTTTCACCTTTATCGTTTCATGCATCGCTTCATAATTTGCAGTAGGTTCATAATTTTTCCTTTTCATTTAACGATTTTCTGTTACATTATTTAATAGGGAAATAATTATGAATGAGCTATTTAGAAAGGGGAATTTTCTCGTGTTCAATTATTCAATTTGGCGCACGTTTGTAAAACCAGCTCCTTTCCATAACGCATTACAACAAGAAATGGAGTTTAAAGGATACAAGCTACGTGTATTTCTTTTATTTTTAGTAACTGCCATTTTCTTCTTAGTACGTGACTTATGGGGACTTGGGACTGAGCAAGCAACAGCGCTATTTGCACAAGGCTTCATGGATAAATATATAACTGCACGTTATTTATCTGCGCTTGGTGCAACTATTTTCGGGATGATCTACTTTGCATTCCACTACTATGTCGTTACATATTTCTTATACTTACTAACAGAATTACCATACAAATGGATTCAACGCGTACAAGTATATACAATTTGTTTATTAGTAGTAGAAAAAATCATTCACTTCATCGTCTTTTATAACGTTGGGTATGCAACGAACTTATCATTCCTTTCACTTGCACCAATTGTTGCACAATGGACGACAAATGAATTTACGCTATTTTTACTAAACCAATTAACAGTTGGTGTTGTAGCGGTCATTGCTGTGCAATATACGTTCTTGAAAAAATGGAATGACAACAACAACGGCGCATTGCTATTTAAAATTATTTTCGTACACATCGTAATCGCCATTTTCGTAGCGATTTTAAGCGTGCTACCATTACAAGACTGGCTTGTAGGGGGATTATAATATTATGAAATTAAAAAAATCAGTATGGATTCCTACCGTTTTATGTGCAGCAGTTGCTGGTACGAGCAGCTACGTCACATTTAGCGATGACAGCCCTGTATTCCGTTCATACTTCATCAATGAATATGCAGTTGCAACAGCGGATGCACACGAGGAACTGTTAGAAAAAGATGCCGTATTAACATCAACAGCTGTACAAACGGTCACAGCTAATGCAACGGAAATTGATGAAATTTTAGTAGGCCGTGGCAGCAGTGTCACTGCAGGTGAAGAGCTGTTAACATTGCGCACAGATGCGGCAGAGCGCGAATATGAGCGCCTTGAAATTCAAGCGGAAGCATTTGAAGATGAATTAAGCGCATTACAATCGATTGCCAACTCAATCGGCTCAACAGGTGCTGCGACGCCAAAAGGTGATTTAACACTTTCTGAAATCGGCGATGAAATATCGGTTGATTTAGCACTTGAAGTCGTATTATCTGAATCACCAACAGAAGCAGCTGCGATTATCGATCAACGCATGATCGAAGTACAACGCGAGCTTGATGTTGTTGAGTCTTATTTAGCGATGGCAGACGGTGAAGCTGCGTTAATTAGTCCAATTGATGGCACGATTACAGACATTAAAAATGAAGCTGGCTTCGTCACAATTGAGCTATATGCAGATGAACAGCAATACGTCACATTCGTTTCAGATAGCGAATGGCAACGCCTTGCAGAAGGACAAGCTGCTACGATTAAAGCGAACTTAGAAGATGAAGAGCTAGAAGACGAAGTAACAGGTATGGTTGTCACAAAACATAAAGTACCAGCTTCAGATTCACCTGAATATAAGCAAATTCAAAAGCTTGATGCGTATAAAGACCGCACGTTATACGAAGTAGCGATTCAAACGGACTCGATGCTTGAGCCATTACCATTTGGTTCATTTGCTGAAGCCAACATCGTGTTAAATGAAGAGTTATTTGCATATAAGCTACCACTTTCTTGGGTTGCACCACCACCTGCATCAACAGGGGACCCGCTAGAAAATGCAGTAGATGAAACAATCGATGCGGCTGAAGAAACAGATGCAGTCACTTCCGACGAAACGGTCGACATTATGCTTGACGATGCTACGACCGAAGATGCAACGTTTTATGGAGATGAAAATGTGTACACACTTGGCTATGACGGGCGCGTACGTTTAAATCCAATCGATGTATCGTTCACAACTGGTGACTCAGCGGTGACACCGACAGACTTAGTGGAAGGCACTGTATTATTAAACGCAACTGAGCGCTCGATTTATGCAGAAACATTTTTAACGATGCCAACACGAAAGCTAGATCTATATGAGTTAAAGCAATTAACGTGGGAAGACTACGTGAAGTATTTACTATTCTAATCACACTTATCGCTCATGACCATAACATGGGGTTGCTTTTCACATCGAGGCAGGCTTTCCGCGGGCGTGGCCTGAGCCTGTAGTCTCAAGCTCACGCTTTTCCCGCTGGAGTCCGCCTCTTGTTCCAAGCAACATATATTTCAAGTGTCAACAAAAGCTCTCTGTGATGAACCATATATGTGTTTTAACAACAAAAACTAGCGAGGGAACATGTCCTTCGCTAGTTTTTTTGCGATTGCTTTATATTCGCGCATCACGTAGTGACTACGTGAAACGTCTTATTGTACCGTTACGTTTGTGCTTTCGAAATCAAGCTTGTTGTTATTGCGGTCTACGATGTTTGCTTCTTTAGTTAAGCTCACTGTTACCGTTGATTTCGCTGCGAATGAGTCGCCTTGTGCTAACGTAATTGTCGCTTCTGTTACGAATGGCGCGCTTTCTGTTGCAGCTGTTGCTGTCGTTGCACCTTCAAATACGTCATCACCTTCAGCAATCACGAACGTTGATGCTGCTACATTCGTTACCGCTTCAGAGAACGTTACTTTTAATTGGTTGTCTTTTACAACTTCCACTTTTGCCACTTTTGGCGTTACGTTTTCTGTTAATGAAATCGTTTGACGGTATTCATCCATCGCTACTGTTGAACCAGCTGCTTTCACGTTTGCTACGCTAATGTAGCGGTTGCCATCATGCTCAACTGAATCTTTTTGTAACGTAATCACCGCTTTGTTTAATGCACCTGCATTTACAACGACTTTTTCCACTTTCGCGCTATCGATCGTGTAGTTCGCAGCTGTTGTTGCTGTTGCTGCATCAACATCTTTTGAGAATGTTACTTCAAGCGTATTGTTGTCGATGACGTTAATGCTTGAAACTTCCACTTTCTCTTTGTTTTCTGTTACGTCTGTTCCACGTGTGAACGTTACGTTTTGCTTCGCTTCTGCAGCTACATCTGCTTCGCTAACAATGCCTGCAAATGTAAATGATACGTTGTATGCTGCACCTGTGTGATTTTCTGCAATATCAGAAAGCTTCACGCGCACTGTTTGTGCATCTACCGCTGTTACTGCTACGTCTTTTGCCGCTAATGTGCTTGTTACCGCATCTTTTACGTATGTGCCGGCTACTGTTACTTTCGCATTGTCAGCTACAACGACTGGCTTGTTAAATTGAATCGTTACGTATTCGTGACCTTCGTCAACTGTTACTGCTGTGTTTGTAACTGCTGGGGCTGCTTTATCGACAACGAATGTTGCTGTCGTCGTTGTTGACGCTGTCTTCTCACCTGATAAGTCTTCGATGTTATTGACAACGATTGTATTTAAACCATCTAATACGTTCGTTACTGTTACGTTATATTGTGTATCTGTTACTTTTTCAACAGCTGTAACCACGTTGTTGACGTTTGCACGTGAAATTGTAATGTTGTCTTTCGTGAATGCACGTACTGGCTCAGATAACGTCACCGTAAATGTTTTCGCGCTTGCTTGTGCAACCGTTGAAATTGTTGGTGCAACACCATCTGCTGCTCCTTTTTCAAACGTTACCGTCGCTGGATTTGGTGAAATTAAGTTACCTGCTACGTCCGCTGTTCCAACGAATGTTGCTGTTACTTTTGCGTTTGCTGGAATTGCTTCAGATGATAAATCAAACTCCACTGTATCGCCGTTGCCAACAATCTCAGCAGCTGCTACAACCGTTTTGCCATCTGCTAATTTTAATGATACTGTGCCAAGCGTTGAAATTGGCTCTGAGAATTTCACTAACACACGGTTTGCGTATGGGCGCTCTGAACCTGTAATGCTCGGTGCCGTTTTATCCGCAGCTACAGTAATAATTTCATCATATGATGTGTTTTCTTTATTTGTCGCTGTTTTAAAGTTTTCAACAACGACTGCATAACGACCCACTAATGGCTCTTTTACCGTTACGATCGCTGACTTGCCGTCTGCTGCCAGCGCTGTGTTTGTAATTGTTACATCTGCATTGTTTGTATCAATGCCGCGCACCGTTACGTTACCGATTTCTTTTACTGCTTGGTTGAATTTCACTTCAATTTGCGTACCGTTTTTCGCCGCTACGTTGACAACGTTTAACGCTTCTACTGCGTATGTTACTGTCGCTTTGTATTCCGCATCACCGATTTTGAACGTTACTTCTGTCGGCACATTTTCTGCAAGTGCTTTGTCTAATGTTACCGTATGCGTTGTATCGTCACTTAACACGACTGTTAACGCTGTCGCTGATGTTGCTGTTGCTGACTTCACTGTTAATACTGGTGCTGGTTGTTCCTCTTTCATGAATGCACGGTGTAAAAACGATACGAAGTTTGCACGTGTTACATTACCTTTTGGATTGAAGTTTGAGACATTTGAAATAGCTAGTACGTTGATCGCTTCGATCGCTGCACGCGCCTCTACTTTCGCTTTTGCTAAGTCTGTTACATTCGCTGCTTTGCCTTCTTCTTTCGCGATGTCTACTAACGTTTTCCCTAAAATTTTATCCGCAGCACGGTCTAATACTAGCGCCATGTTTTCGCGTGAAATTGGTTGATACGATACTAAGTTGCCGTTGCTTCCTTGGAATACACCTGCATCATATACAACTGCTGCATTCATAATTAAGTCTTTATCTGATGCGTCTAAACGAATGTCGTTGAAGCGTTGCTTTTGATCCCAGTCAGCTGGAATTTTTGCATACCCTTCGTTCACTAAAAAGCGGCCTAATAATTTTACAACTTGCCCACGCGTAATATCGCGCGCTGGTGAGAATGTCGTTTCTGACGTACCATTAATAATGCCTGCATCTGCTAACGATGTAATTTCATCTTGTACATTTTGTGCGTAGTTGCCGATATCTGTGAATTTTGATGCCGCTTCTGCTGGTGTTACCGCAGTCGCAACTAATGCAGCAGTTGCTGCTGTTGCTAAAAACTTTTTATACTGTGCCATGTTAAAAAAATCCTCCTCATACATCACTATCTAAAGACTAGCCAAAAGACAAAATTTACTAGCCTGTTACACTCCTTATTGTACGCATAACGTTTTTATTTTTCAAACGTCCGCAAAGAGCTACGTGTTTTCCTTCACCTATTATAGCGAAAATAATACTGAATACTATTAAATTCTTTTCAAATACATTACAAAAACATCTCAAAGCGCTTAAAATTTATTACGAAAAATAAGCATCACTCTGAAACAAAACGAATGCCAGAGCGAAGTATAACTTTTGCTCTGGCATGTTTCTGCTAATGCAGACGCTCACCTTCGAGCAGGCTTTTCTGGGGGCATGGCTTGAGCCTGTAGTCTCAAGCTCATGCTATTCCCCTAGAAGTCCGCTCTTTGCGTCGTGATCGTCTATCAAAC
>JAHAYH010000092.1 GCA_018384745.1 Caryophanon sp.
CTCCTGGTTGATGGCAGGGACTCTATCAACTCCCGCAGCACGGATCGCGCCATAAACAGCGGATAGCGATTTTTATCTATGCAATCGTCCGGGATGCGACAACTAAATAATATAGAAATATATTACTGCATAATTTTTTTTAAAAGCACCCTCTCCTCATGAGGAGAGGGTAAGGAAAACACCTAATTCAGCCTTACGACACCAAAAAACGCTCAACCTCTAGAGTTGGAAAACGTTCCTTCACCGCTTCAAAGAAAGCTAGAACCTCTGGACTTTTGGGAACAGCGTGCTCGTGAAACACCGTACGCCCGGCGTTTTTCACGTCATGTACCTTCGTTGGGTAGCCGACTTCCGTCATCCAAGCAGCGAGCTTCGACTGTGACATCAAGTCAGTATTCAAACCACACGCCCTCTGCACGTAGGCAGATAAAAAAGATCGGATGGCGATACCCAAGTAGCCACCTTTAGACGTCGCATAGAACACCCCTGTTGAACAACGCGATGCCCCTTTGCGCGTACCTTCGATACTCAGTTGTGGGGTATCCAACATAGGAGCCTCACCAGAGGACACTCCTGCTACAGATTGCGCATCAGCCTTTTCCAGCCGTGCTTGATACGCCTGACGTCGCAGCCGGTTGCCTGCATACAACTGCTGAAAACGTTGCCAGTCGTTCCAATCCTCCATCGTCTTCAAGCAGTGTCCTGGCTTGCCCTTGTCATCTCCTCGACGCCATTGATCGAACAGCACGCGGATCAATTCGCCCTCCTCGACCGTTTTCCACGGGACGGTATCGAAGGCTAGATGTGGCACTCCATGCGATTCAATTTTGATCATCTGCGGATTGACAGGACGACGCTTGAAATCGAACTCCATACTCAAGCGCATATCTCGATCCATCACCTGAAAATCCCACTCATTAGGCAGTTGATCACGCGATGACATGGATGACGGACGCTTGATCACTTGGCCTGGAAAGCGGTTGATAAACAGATCGAGAACAAAGCGGTTCTGGCTCACTGGAGTTAGGAGCTCTTTTTCCTTATCTTCATCGCCCTTGGCCGCATCAAGCAGTACTTTGATACCACCTTTGGCCACAACAGGGGCTTGACCTTCCACAACTTTGCCGGTGAGTTGCAGCCGGGTTTTGCCAGCAACGGCTTGAGCAATCAGATGCTTTAACTCCGTCATACCAGTGCCCGGCGCGACACGGTCCACCAAGCTCTGAAAACGGCGACACATCGTGCCCGTCAGGTCGAGCTTTTCGACATCGACAAGCAGCCCGTCCGTGGTCGCAGACACCGCCAAGGTTCCCTTCGGTAATTTCCAAAGAATTTCTCCAAGGACAGCACGTGCAAAGCCACTGGTCAGTGCAGCAACCGCAGCTTCTGAAATCGCAGAGCGTCCCACCTTCTCGCTGCGCATCTCCTTCGGTGCAAAAACGCGCTTTTCTTTGAACCCTTGTCCTGTCTTGCCGTACGCAGAATTGCCCAGGAGTTTCATGAACTCGTTGGGAAGGGATTTCTTCACATAGCGCAGACGTTCGGTGCGCGTGTAGATGGCGAAAGACTCGAAGCTGCGATAGCCAGTGTCGCCATGAGACTCCGGCGGGAAGCGCATCTCCTCGACCGGTGCCAAAGCGTCACCTGCCCATTTCAGTCGCTGCGCTTCTTCCTTTTTGGAGAGCTTCTTGCGAAGCATCTTTTGGCTACGGCTAAATACCTCAGCACGATCCATCCAGGGAATGACGACACCGAACAGGATTTCGATCTCAGCGCCCATCTCCACCGCCAATTCGATTTCTGGTGCGGTTGCAATCCCAACGCCAGAAAGCGGAAACCACAGACCATAGTTACCCACCATCACAGGGATGCAAGGGAACATCGTGCCTTCAGGGAACTTGAAGCGGATTTGTGCGAATCCAGCGACATGACCTTTGTACCGATCCTTATCACGGACGACTTCGATCTTGTCGTAATCGAGCACCATCGTTCCTGCCAAGCTGACAACATAGCAACCAGCCAGATCATGGTCGTAGAGACGGGTCTGTTCATTGGTGACAGGCGTAGGCCCGAACCAATAGCATTCATTGCGACCGCCCATATAGGCATCTGCAAGGAAGTTTTCAAACCAACCGCGAATAGCTGTCGGCTCACGACTGGTGGTTGAAATCGGTTTGCCTTTTTCCTTGGCCCAAAACCAGCGGCGCACCTTCTGGTAATTAAGAGCAACATCAGGATGCACGCCATCCTTGCGCATACACAACTGAGCTAAGCGCATACCAAGACCACTGGCAGTCGCGGAGAGGCCTTTGAGCCCAAGGTGGCGATCACAGAACCAGAGCACCCACAGTACGTAGAGAACCGCGATTTCAGCATCCCGCAGTCCATATTCACGGAACGCATCAGGACGCTCACGAGCAAAGCGTGCCATCTCGCTTTTCGTATAACCAGCGGGTAATTTCAGCTTGGGGAGATTCATCCATTCACCAACCTTTGCCAAGGAGGCTCCCGGAGGGGCGAGCATCTTCGCGTCGATCAAACGGACTGACAGCACACGCGGATCAAATTCACCACCGATGATGAAGGCATGCCGTTCCTTCAAACGAATGACACTTTCTTCGCTGAGCGACAAGGTAACTTTTACGGGCTTTGCGACACTGGCCAAGCTGCCATTGATACCGTTCAATTGCCGTATGAACCCACCCGCATCTCGAAAAACTGGAATGTCTGCACGGGTGAAGAACCCACAAAGGATGACTTCACTGGGCCATTCATCAAAGATGCAATCAGTCTCCGCATCATCAAGCAACTCTTCCAAAGTTTCAGCAAGGCTGGGACGGGATTGACGATCTTCACCGTTTTGCACATCGATGACCTTGCTAAGACGCTCACCAGTGGGACCGATCAAATACAACTGCACAGACAGCAGCTTGTTGCGGCCGTCGCGATAGCGATCCCATTCAGCATCTAATCCCACGAAAACAGGTGCACCTACTCCGCGACGGGGCTGGGCCAAACGCGTCATTGCCTCATTTCCAGGCACAACATACGCAGAGTCGCTCAACTGGGCAGGTCCTTGATCGAGCATTGCCAAAAAACGGTCGCGCTCAGCAATATCTTCCTGTGACGGACCATCCGAGGGCTGCTGCATTTGCGGAACCTCTTCAGCAGTCTTCGTTGTGTGACAAGGCTGATCCGCCCGTGCGGCATTGAGCAAAGGTTGAAAGACACGATCCAAATGCTCCAGGATGGCAGTGAAATCGTCACCCCGTACGGGTTGAGCATGTTCAGCGGTAATGAGCTCAGCGTTATCAAGTGCGCTGGTCTGTGAGCACTGCAACACGGCAGTGGACGGCTCCGAATGGATTGAACTGGTGTCAATCTGCATATTGACTATCCCCCTTGAAAACATTGACACCGAAACCAGCCCTCGTTTGCTCTTCATGGAGAGGCGAGGACCACATTTCGGACAAAAAAAAAATAGCTGCCGGCACATGACTTCGACAGCCTGATGAAGACCATGCATGACCGTGACTAGGTCATGCGTGTCATATGGAGGCCCGCGATCAAGCAGCCTTGGCCGGTGGTATCAAGTCCTCCCATTTCGGCTGTTTTCCGCGATTGGGGTTGTTGATAATCTCGTTGAGCTCAATGACGATCAGAGATGAAGTGTCCTTGTCAGAGCACGCGATCCATCCGATCATCTTTTCGCGGATATTGAAGATGCCAACCCCGTTGGAGTAAGTCGCGATACGCGCAATGTGGGGAAGAGCAATGCAAGTTTTGTTGTCAGGCAGCAGGAGCGATTTGAGAGCCATGGGTAATTCCTTTTCGATTCGCAAAATGCGATTTCCGTTTGTTAATGTTTTTTGGTTGGCACCAACGTGAGCCGGCAAGCTAGGAGATGCCACCTTCGTATCCAAATTAGCGTTTGGTCGATGTGTCTACATACAGCCTCCTTCTTTCTAAAAATTGAGACGAGTCACCCCCAGCGTCCATGCGAAGTGGACGCTTGATGTGGGTTGGAAATAGGAGAGGCCGCTAGTGCGGTTGAGAGCTACGGTGCTGATGCAACATCGCAGTTAGACTTGCGCTGGTCTGCGTCAGCGTGTTGCGCACCTGATCATGGTTTGTCACGATATAGTGGCGTGCTGTAACGGTAGCGTCGGCATGATCAAGACTGCGGGCGATATCCATCAATCCAATGCCAAGTTGAGAAGCTTCAGACCCTACTGATCGACGTACATCGTGGAAAGTGCGCTGCTCAGTAATGCCAGCAGCAGCCAAAACTCTCTTGAACTCACGATATGGTGCGCTCATCGGACCAACCCCCCTCTTACTCGGAAACAGGTAGGGGTTTCCAGACAAGGCGTAGGTCAGCAATTCATCGTAGGCAGCCATGAACTCCGGCGAGCAGGGCAGCAAGAACGATCGACCAGCCTTTGTCTGGCGAATCAGCAACGTGCAAGCTTGGCGGTTGAGGTCTTCATGGCGGGCATTCAACAGCTCGCTGATACGGCGACCACTTGCCAAAAGCATCGTGAACAAAATGCGTAGCAGCGGCGGAGCAGATTCGAGTTGCACACCAATGGATGCCAACTCAGCCTTCGAATAACGCACACGGCGGGCGTTATTCACCTGAATCTGGCGAATGCCACGCGTTGGGTTTTCAGTGATATCTCCGCGACGGTAAGCCCAGTTCATCACAGCCAAAATGATCGCGATGATCTGGTAGACCGTGCCCTTGGCCAAGATCCTGCGACGCTCCGTCGGGTATTTCCCGCTGGTGTAGTCATCAATCAACGACTGAACGTGATGTGCACGCATCTGATTCATGCGCAGACGGCCAAGTTTCGCGCGGATGTAGCGGTTGAACACACCGATTTCATCTTTTGCTGAGCGCTTTTCAGCACGCGCCCAAGGAGTCCGAACCTTGTCGAAGTAATCCCCGAAGCTCATTGCCCCAATGAAAGGATTACGGCCCTCACGTAACGCGTCAATGATCTGCTTGCCTAGTTGGCAGGCTTCGAACTCCGTGAACTGCGACACTGGACCGATGGTTTTGTTAGTCGCTTTGCCATTGACACGACAAGTGACAAGCCAAGTCGGCGTAACCGCGTACTCACGACGGAACACCGCAGGGAAAATTTTCGAACGAATCTCCTTAGGCGCTGTCCGTTTCGACCTTTTTTGACCCATGACCTCGTCATTCAACGATACAAAAAGTGGGATAACTTTTGCCACGCCGGTTAGATCAATTGCGCCTACTGCCTTCGCCATTGAAGGAGCGGATTGAATGGAATATTTATTCAGAAATATTGGTGATGCTAAGACAGACATTTTCATAAACCTCATATGACCCGACTCACTGGAAGATCCCAGATAGGTATGCAGTTTAGAGGCCCAACCATCACCTCACAACAATTTCAAATTCGAAAAAACTCCATACAAATCAAATAACTTACCCTCATTCAACAGCTATTTATGACAACTAAAAAAACGCCCGCGCCCACGCCCTTACGGGCAAGGAAAAAACAAGTTTTTTAGGTTTATTCTGTCCAACTACTTTTTATATTTATTAGAAAATAATTAGACATTTTTTTTTTCAAGACCCCCTGTCATTTAGCACGTCAGGTAACGATCTCATGGCCTCAGCAAATAGACCGCACCCATTCCACACAGGAAAGCAGCTCAAAGAACGTCGTGCCTTGCTTGCTTGCTGGCTCAATCCGGACTCACCAGAATCAATGGTGGTTAACGGGGTACCCCCCTCTTCAAAGCAGTTGGCCGATGCGCTATCGAAGCATTTCAATATCCGTCCTCTATCGCCACGCAGCGTCCTACGGTATGTGAAGGAGGCTTCTGAGACTGTCAAAAATCAACAGTTGAGTAAACGCGGTCGAGGACGCCCCGCAAATTCAAATCTTGAGAACCCAGCTATATCGCTTAAGCGAACTCGGGGTCGTCCAAGGAAGGTCGCCACTAGGGCTGAAGAAGACTTGATCACCGAGGCGGTTCAGATAAAGCGCCCACCTGCTCGCTCTATTTCTGAAAAGGCTCAGCGCGCAAAGCTCTATGCACAACTTGCTGCTGAAGCAGTCCAACTGACAGGACTCTCCCCGAATGCCTTACACAAAGCATTCAGCGGACAAACCACTTGGAGAAGTTTTCTCGGAGAGCGATCTAGCTTTTTTTTTATCGCCTCCAAAAGATGCTCACCGCCAATCATTTAGCCAGCGACAAATCATCACTTCGCTCTGATGCCGATTTAGATCACAGCTTGCGCCTGCATCAAATCAACCTTCACACAATTGATGGCCTGTGGTGTGCCATCTTGTTCGGATACGAAACACGCAGCCACTTTTTAAATGCAGCTTGCTACGTCACACATCCAAAGACCACCGATAGCCCCACAGGCCGCCTTTCAGGGCGCCCGGTCAAACAGTTTCATCCAACTTGGCGTGCCACCTTTACGCAAGAGAATGGTCAAACCAAGCTTCACCTACCTGCGGAAACCTTGCTCGAATTTGCGATTGAGACACGAGCGCTGATGGGGGTTCCTGTTGATACCGTCTGGTTGTCATCTTCGTTGGGTAACCAAGCAACGTTGATTTCACAACTACAGCAGCTTGCCCCTGAAGGCCGTTTTTTAGCGATACGCCGACCGCATCAGCCATTCATCCTTCCAGAAGCTGGGAAATCGATTCGAGTGACAGCGCTGTGCAGGCAGCTCGAAGCGGTACTTAACAGCCACTATCAGGAGGTAGCCTTTGCAGCGCTAGATGAATACCAAAGCCGTATAGATCAGCGCATTGAGGAGGTCTTTCACATTAAGAAGCTGACGTCTGGACGCCAACGCTACAAGCAACGCAACCTCATAACTACTCTGGGCGAAAGCAACGCCTCAAAAGCTAGGCGTCAACAAGCGAAAGAGCTGGCCGAATTTCGCACAAGTGTGCAAGAGCGACTCCATGTTAAGCACTGTCTGTCGATTGACACGGTACATCTGACTTGTGACATCCGCTGAACGGCATGGCAGTCAAGCTCCGCTGACAAAGCAGAGACAGGGGTCACCAAGGGCAGGGACTGCTTATCGGAATTTGGCTCATGACTGCACTGTTCAAGTTGCTAACAGTACCCCTGAAACGACGAGCGATGGCTCGGGTGAATGTATCGCGCTATGCCGTGACTGATGCTTTGCTTCGCCTTGAGGCTGCTGGATTGGTGGTGGTTTGGCGTCTTCCAGGCGCGTAACCCTAGTAAAGATTCAGGCACTGCCTCGCCACTGCGCCTGGATAACCCCCCACAGTTAACCCGAGATCAACCAATACCAACAGCTCACCGCTGTATGGAGAAACCACAACAATTGAATGCGACGAGTTCTCACCGATTGAGATTTCAAAAAACCAGAAAAAATAACTAAGAAAGATGGGCAACGGCAAATCGCCGTTGCCCATCTTTCAGTCTGCCGGTCACAGAATCGGTGTCAATCGGTTGCTTGTATATACCCCCTTAGAGAAATTGACACCAATCAGCGCAGCATCAGATCTCTTGTATCGGCGCAACAAGGGGCTCTATCGAGACGGCTGAAACAGCTTGCCCAACCAAACGATCAATGACACGGTTTGCATCCCTGCGTGCATCGTCACAAAGGTGGGCATAGACCATCGTCATTTGTGGGCTTTGGTGACGAAGACAGGACTGAATGACATAGAGCGATACACCATTCTGGGCCAGCAAACTGGCATAGACATGCCTGCAGTCATGCACGCGCATAGGCGGTAACCCAGCTCTCTCCAGCGATCTGCGCATACAAGCATCCACTGAGAACACAGGAATCTCATCGTTGCGACACTTGCCCGGAAACAACCACTGGCTTTTTCCTTTGCTCTGAAGGTTGTCCAAAACAGCACGCGCTTCTGCGCTGATGACAACGTGCTGATGCTTACCCGCTTTCGTCTCAGGCAAGTGCATCACCCCGTTGTCAAAATCGATCTGACTCCATTTCGCTCTCAAAGCTTCGTTGCGACGAAGCCCCGTTAGCAGCATGAGCTTGATGGCCTGGGCACCGTAGTAATGCACATCCTCATCCAGAGACTGAAACAGACGTGCAATCTCCGCAGGCTTCAAGGTTTTTACCGGCATCGGACGCAGCTTGAACTTCTGAATACCGTAGCAAGGGTTCTTTTCGATGATGCCCCAGATGGTCGCCAGCTTCATCATCCGAGAGATCAAGGCAAGCACGAGATTGGCCGTTGCGTGTGAATGCGTTTGGGCCATGCCATTGATAATGCCCTGCACTTCCCGCGTCGTGATTTCGCTGAGCTTGCGATGGGCAAGATGCTTCATCAGATGCTTGATTCGATGCAGGTCATCCTTGTGCGAGCGCTTGGTCATCTTTGACAGTGGCAAGTACTCTTGCTCGGCAAACTCTTGGAAGGTGGGCATTTTCTTCAAGCCATCCTTTTCAGCCTGAACGTCCTTGCCCATATCCAGCATCGCCCGCATCTCACTGGCCCGCTTCCGGGCACTTGCTAAATCGGTCGCCGGATATTCACCGATACGAGCAGCACGCTTTCGCCCCTCGAAGGTGTAGCGCCAGAACCAGAATTTGCGTCCAGCCTTGTTCACTGAAATGCGCAGACCAATCACATCGCTATCGCTGCACTCGTAGGACTTCGAATTGGCATCCGCCGGACAAGGCGGCAATCGATCCAGTTCGCGCTGGGTGAATCGAAACTTTCGTGACAAGGTTGTCATTTGTCACCTCCAAATTGATCGTGAAAAAAGAAAAGCCGCATCCAGAGATTCCGGATGCGGCCAAAGTCTTGAGGACCAGAAAACAGCAAGACGTTTTCGGATTTCTTGTGTATTGAGCGGTGAGTCGACAGAAGCACCGCATTGAAGCTTGCAGTTGCTAAGACCTCGACCAAGGAGGCCAAGCGACTTTCAACCAACCGAAGAAGATCCGGTGCATCTCCGTTTTTTCCAGCCAAGCGTGAGCGGCTCTCAGTCGTGCGTTCTGAGCATCAGCACACGCCTGTATGACGCTCGGTCAACATCACAGCGATGGAGCAAGGCAATCTCGACACCTCCACCTTGAAGCCCTTCATCGCAACTGTGCAGCACATTGCCTGCCAAACGCCGAAAAGCCGGATCGCATCTTTGAACATTCACAGCTCAATACTCCTCAGGCTTTAAGGCGGTGGTCACAGAGCGGTCAGCCTCAGAAATGATCCATACACGGGTATCAGCGTCACCATGCACTAATGTGTAGCAGGACAGCAAGCGAGAGCCGTGAATCAGCGCCCGGTCGTTGGCATGCGCATCCTCAGCATCGACATCACCCCAATCACCCCTGACATGCCTAGCCAGGAGATCGAAAAGGCTGACGCAGTGTTGCTCCAGCAGTTCCAAAGCGCCCGGGGTCGCAGCCAACTGACCAAGGGGAAAGCGCACCTGCTCTGTAAGCGCTCGGTTGTCCGGCGATGTAGCCGGTGAAGTTTCGGACTTCGTTTTCATGATGAATCTCCAGAATGAAAAAAAGCCATCAGCACAGCGGGTGCGGATGGCTTCGGTGGAATAAGAAATGAACCTTGTCAGGCAGTCGGTGTAGCGAAAGCTCGGCATATGGCAATGAGGTTGGGATCAGTACCTGACTGATCGGCAATGAAAATGTCATAGCCATAGCCGCTATCGCTGATCACGTAGACCAGCTCTATGTAACCTTCGGGATGAACAGCCGCCCATTCAAATGACGGTACGAAATCGGGATGCCCAAAGGGCGTGTCATCGAAACGATTACGTAGCACTGAAAAGCCGATTTCAGCTTCAAGTGCATCCGCCGTATCACCGGGCTCAACCACAATGAAATAACCAACTTCGTCAGCATCCCACGGACAGCTCTCTTCGATCTCTGCCACACGCCTTTCGAGCAAACGACGCAAAGCGACATCAGGCAAGGCGGCGATGGCAGCTTCGTCACGCAGAGTGCGCATGGTCAGTTCCCCCCTCTGGTTTGTGAAGGTGCAGCTTCTTGCCCTTGCGCTTGCTATGACGAGCGCCGGTTTCACCATTACTTGAAAGCTCCTGCGAGGCCATCTCTGCATCTGACGCCTCATAAGCATCCTCTACAGATTGAGCTCCCTTTACCGGCGGAACATAGGGTTCTCCGGGCAATTCGAGCATGGCAAGTTTCCAGGCATCCCAATCACCGACGGCTTGGTGCAGGTGCGGTTTATTGGGGCCTGCTGTGGTGAGTCCTTCTGCACGCAGCAATGCAGCACAAAACGATGGCTGATTCGCACTGCGGCTGATGAATGCAGGGATCAACACCTTGGCAGGAAACGACTGGTTGCGATCAACAGGCATACACGCTTTGATTCCATCGAAGCTGGCGATCTCGTTGCTGAAGTAGCCACCGCTGTCATTAGCTGTCGCATCCCGGATGATTGCATAGACAAAAATCGCTATCCGCTGTTTATGGCGCGATCCGTGCTGCGGGAGTTGATAGAGTCCCTGCCATCAACCA
>JAHAYH010000121.1 GCA_018384745.1 Caryophanon sp.
CTTCGGAATTAAGCTTGGCCAAAAATCCGGGTTATTCGGGTCAATGACAATCCCACCGCTTGTAATAATGATGATGACAAATGGTAACAGCAGCTCTTTTAGTCCTTTAAAGAAGTTAATGAGCGCAGACACGGGGTGCAGTCGATATTTTTTAAACATCTTCTTCCGCCACCCTTGCTAGCAGCGAAATACGTTGACGTAATTCATCTGCCTCTTCAGTAATAAGCGCTGGAATTTCGTGCACGGTCGCTGCCGTTGAAATCGAAATGTTCGCTAAGTCATAGCGCTTTAAAATCGGTCCTTGTGCGACATCTACATGTTGTACGCGCACCATCGGAATAAGCGTACGCTTCACAACGAATAAGCCGTATTGCACTTCAATCTCTTGATCGCGCACTTCATAGCGCCATCGCTCCCAGCGCAGTTTCGGAAATAAGTATACGCTACAAATAGCCGATAAAAGCGGCAAGCCAAACCAAATGATATGTAGCCACGACGACCATTCGTACATCTTCGTAAAAATGGCTAGTACAAGTCCAATCAACAATAAAATAGCCGTTTGAATCGCACCATATACACGCCATACTGTTAACGCTTTGCGCGCAATTTGATATGCGGGCGGTTTTCTCATAATCTCACGTCCTCTCCTTACAGTTCAGTATACGTTGTTTGCGGCGCTTTTGTTTCAACAATTATGCCACAACGAAAAAAGAAGGAACTACCCGAGGGTAATTCCTTCTGAATGATTGTATTATTCGCTACGTTCGCGACGACGACGACCTGCGCCACCATCGTTACGACGATCTCCGCGTGGTGCGCCACCAGTGCGACCTTGACGATCTCCACCACGGTCTCCACGTCCATCACGACGACGATCTCCACCGCGGTCATTGCTACGACGACGATCTCCACCGCGATCGTTACGACGACCACCGTTACCGCCGCGGCCACCGCCACCTTGACGATCACGACGCATTGGTAATGGACGCTCTTCTGTAATTGATACAGGTGTTGCATCCGGCTCGTTTGTAGCTGATTTTAATGCTGCTGCTACTAATGCAACCGCATCGTTATCTGCTAATAATTGCTCAGCAAGTACTTTGTAGCTAGATAAATCTGCTTCGTGTACATACTTTAATAATGTGTCCATTGCTTCTTGTTGTTTACCAACAAGCGCTTCTTCTTTTGAAGGTGGACGTAAAGGTGTCATACGCTTTTTCGTTGTTTCTTCAACGATGCGTAAGTAACCCATTTCACGTGGTGTTACGAATGTTACAGCTAAACCTGATTTACCAGCACGGCCAGTACGTCCAATACGGTGAACGTATGATTCTGGGTCTTGTGGAATATCGAAGTTGTATACGTGTGTTACACCAGAAATATCTAAACCACGAGCTGCTACGTCTGTTGCAACTAGGATTTGGATTTTGTTTTCTTTGAACTGACGTAATACTGACATACGTTTCGCTTGAGAAAGGTCACCGTGGATACCTTCTGCAGAGTGACCACGTTGTGTTAACGCTTGAGATAACTCATCAACACGGCGTTTTGTACGGCCGAAGATGATCGCTAGCTCTGGTTTTTGAACGTCGATTAAGTTAGATAAAATATCGAACTTTTCACGCTCAGTTGATTTCACGAAGAATTGCTCAATGTTTTCCATTGTTAATTCTTTCGCTTTAATTTTTACTACTTCAGGATCTTTCATGAATGTCTCTGCAATTTTGCGGATTGCTGGAGGCATTGTTGCTGAGAATAGTAATGTTTGGCGTTCTTCTGGCACGTTTTCTAAGATGGCGTTAATGTCATCGATGAAGCCCATGTTTAACATTTCATCCGCTTCGTCTAATACTAACGTTTGAACGTCTTCTAATTTTAACGTACGACGGTTAATATGGTCTTGAATACGACCAGGCGTACCTACGATAATTTGAGGTTTGTTTTTTAATGCACGGATTTGACGGCCGATTTCTTGACCACCGTACACTGATAATAATTTCACACGTTTATCGTAACCAATCTTGTATAGCTCCTCTGAAACTTGGATCGCTAATTCACGAGTTGGTGCGATTACTAATGCTTGGACATTAGGGTTTTTCGGGTCAATCTTTTCGATTAATGGAATACCGAACGCTGCAGTTTTACCTGTACCTGTTTGCGCTTGACCTAATACGTCGCGGCCAGCCATTGCGAATTGAATTGTACCTTCTTGGATTGGTGTTGCTTCCTCGAATCCCATACGTTTTACTGAACGTAATGTAGATTCACTAATGTTTAATTCTGAAAAATTTGTCAAACTTCTCAATCTCCTTTTTTCCTTTAAGTTGACAAATGGTTACATTTTCAGATGAATTGTCGGCAAACTCGAGCCTGTATGTGGAACGTTTCCGTTACGTAAAAATTCTCTGTCTAAAAAACGCAGAGCCGTCTTATATGAAAGGGAAAGCCCGGTCTTTGCCGGACGGTTTAATTCTTACTTACTTAAGTTTCGTTACTAAAATAAGCATGAAACCGTATGTTCAAAAAAAAGCACCCTTCAATCAAATGAACTGAAGAGTCTTCGCACAAAATGTATCCATTGCTTTGAATAGAATAACACGCTTCTGAATGTGTTGCAACGATAATGATTCGTCCACCTAGCTTTCAAAATGTTCAGACTTATTCATTCGCATAAAAAGCGGTATACTTCTTCAAACCAATCGTTGCAATCAGCGCTGTAACAAATGTGATGTTTACCGACTGGCGATATATATAATCGTTTCGGTGTGCACTGTAAAGTTTCGTACAATAAGGCGGCCGTTTTATTTGGCACGATGCCGTCATGTTCCCCTTGTACGATAAATGTTGGCGCCGTAATCGTCGCATAAAATGGCTTGACGAGCGCGACAAGTTTCATAAATTCAAACGTCGACTGAATCGGTACGTCGCGCAGCTTCGTCGCATAGCGCTTATATAATTCATGCTGCTTTAACGTGCGCTTGCGAAAATGTTGTGCCATTTCGCGTATATCTTTTGTCAGCTGCATCGGACTGGCATATTTCAGCGCTGCGCTTAACAACACGAGTTTATGCACGCGGTAACGCTTCGCTAAATACATCGCAATGAGCCCGCCCATTGAAAACCCGACAACGATGACACGATCGACGCGACGAGCAAGTGCCCGATACGCAAGCTCGGCTGCCATGAGCCACTCATGATGCGTATGGCCGCGCATCGATAACACATCCCCATGCCCTGGCAATGTCGGCACGACGACTTCCCACGTCGTTTGTCGCTTTAAAAAATCCGCGAATGGCTGCACTTCATAAGGTCCACCGCTAAAACCGTGAATACATAATACACCGATCTTCATGAAACCATCTCCTTTTGAACTACCCCCACTTACCTTCGCTTGAAGTGGGGGATTCCTACGATCACAAACGTATCCGTCCGTTATTTAGTAGGCGATCCCCGTCGTTCCCCGGTTAGAAGTCTTATTG
>JAHAYH010000124.1 GCA_018384745.1 Caryophanon sp.
GTTCGCAAGCTAGGCGAGCGCGAGCGTTCTGAAAAGCGCATCGTCGTAGCAGAAGATTCGCCGTTACTGCGTAAATTACTATTTGAAACGTTAAGCGAAGCCGGTTACGTCAACGTCGAGTTTTATGAAAACGGGCGCGATGCACTGAACTACTTAGAAGCAGTTGTAGCAGAAGGCAAAGATATTAAAAACGAAGTGCAATTAATCGTAACGGATATCGAAATGCCACAAATGGATGGGCATCATTTAACGAAACAAATTAAATCGAATCCGCAGTTAAGCGAACTACCGGTTATCATTTTCTCAAGCTTAATTACCGATGATTTACGTCATAAAGGTGACGAAGTAGGAGCAGAAGATCAAATTAGTAAGCCAGAAATTGCAGAACTAATTTTACGAATCGATCAATTAATTTTATAATAAAGAGAAAGCTGAATGTGCATGTTGATGTCATTCAGCTTTTTGTATAGCATTTTTTGGTAGCGTTTTCTTTTTATGCGTACACAAACTAAGTAGCAATAATAGGATATTGTAAAGTTTTGTGAATTTTACGTTTCAAATGTCATTTATCGACAAAGAAAACGTATAATAAATAAGGATATAGAAGCGGAGTGGGACGATGGAGAAAAAAACAGCAATTATTGATATTGGCTCAAATACAGTACGCCTTGTTATTTATAAATACGATGAGCAAGGAACATTGCATGAGCTTGCCAATATGAAAAAGGTCGCGCGTTTACGTTCATACATTGACGAAGAAGGCTTTATGAATGACGAAGGGGTGGACGTGTTAAAAGATTTACTGCTGAACTATCAGCAAATTTTGGCGGATTTTCACGTCGATGAAGTGCATGCGGCAGCAACAGCAGCTGTACGCCAAGCGCAAAACCAAGAGAGCATCGTCGATATTATGAAGCGTGAAACGGGCATTGAGCTGCAAATTTTAACGGAGGAGCAAGAAGCATACTTCGGCTTTGTCGCAGTTGCGTATTCGATGGCCACATCATCTGCGATTACGATTGATATGGGCGGGGGCAGTACGGAAATTACATTGTTTGAAAACAAAGTATTACAGCGTACACATAGTTTCCCATTCGGTACGGTGTCACTAAAACAACGCTTTATTGCAGGGGATAAGATGACCGAACAGGAGCGCAGCGCGTTGACCGCGTACGTAAAGGAGCAGTTTGAATCGCTGCCGTGGATTGTCGATCAACATTTACCGATTATTGGCATCGGTGGTAGTGCGCGTAACATTGCCCAAATTCATCAACAACAAAATAAATATCCACTCTCAAGCGTGCATCATTACGAGATGAAGAAAGAGGAAATGGATGCGCTCGCTGAAGATTTATGGGCGTTATCATTTGAGGAGCTTCATCAACTAGAAGGGTTGTCAACGGACCGTGCAGATATCATTTTGCCTGCCCTTGACGTGTTCCGCACATTGATGGATGTCGTACATACGTCGTCGTACCAGTTTACGAAAAAAGGGCTTCGTGAAGGCATTATCATTAATAAAATTTTGCAAGAAGCACCGGACGCTTACAATAAATATAACATTTTTGGTGATAGCTCAAAAAAGTTAGCGATTAGCTTTGGGCGCAGTGAACAAGAGCAGCAATACATCGATTATTTAGTGACGGACTTGTATAAGCAAACGTGCAAAGAGTTTGGTTTATTGCGTATGGAGCGCGAGCTAGAATTTATTCGCGGTGCTGCGCCGCTTTATAATTTAGGGGAATTTATTGAGCAAGATGCCGCAAGTCAGCATACGTTTTATTTAATTGCGAACCAAGCGATCCCAGGCATTTCTCATCATGACCGCGTACGCATGGCACTCATTGCTTCGTATAAAAACAAAGGGCAGCTTGAGCAGCTGCTTGTGCGCTATCAAGGCTGGTTCACAAAAGAGGAAATGAAAGAAATACGCATGCTCGGTGCGATTTTAAAGTTCATTTTCGCACTGAACGTCTCGAAGCGTCGCATCATTACACAGATGGAACTTAAAAAGCACGAAGAACATGTGCACATTACATTTACAGTCGCGGGCAATGCCGCGGCAGAAAGCTATGCAGCAGAGCGTCAAAAGAAGCATATTGAGCGCATTTTACGCATGCCTGTAACGCTACAATTTATCGAGGAAAGGTAGTGGAAAAACATGACAGAACATGAGCAACTAGATGCGGTTCAGCTACCAAGTGGGCAATCCCCGCTTGCAAACTTACCGTATGAGGAAATGTTAGAAGAAATTTCAAAACCGATGTACTACAATAACCGCGAGTTAAGCTGGCTTGCGTTTAATGAACGTGTACTAGAAGAAGCGGAGGACAAAGCGAATCCGTTGCTAGAACGCTTAAAGTTTTTAGCGATCTTCAGCTCAAACTTAGATGAGTTTTTCATGGTGCGTGTCGCAGGTTTACAAGACCAAGTGCGCATGGGCTTCCATAAACCGGAAAACAAATCGGGCTTAACGGCAAAAGAGCAGCTTGCAAAAATTGCGGTACGTACGCAAGATTTAGTGAAGCGACAAGCGGACGTGTACGAATATTTAATGAATGAAGAGCTGACGAACGAAAATGTTTTTATGCGCGCGATGAAAGATTTATCACCAGAGCAGCTTGACTATGTGAACAATTACTTTGAAGAGACGATTTTCCCAGTGTTAACACCAATCGCTGTCGATGCGTACCGTCCGTTCCCAACGTTGCTTAGTCGTACGCTGAACATTTTAGTGCTGCTTGACCAAAAAAATGCAGTGGAACAAATGGAGCGCGTGGCGATCGTTCAAACACCGTCTGTACTTGGACGTTTCATTAAGCTGCCAAATGATGGCTCATCGAAGGAATATGTATTGCTAGAAGATGTCATTACCGCGAACATTGATAAGCTGTTTTACGGCTATAGTGTAAAATCCGCTCAAGCTTTCCGCCTTACGCGTAACGCCGATTTAACGATTCATGAAGAAGGCGCACAAGATTTATTAGTGGAAATCGAAAAAGAGCTGAAAAAGCGTAAATGGGGCGCAGGTAGTCGCTTAGAAGTGCGAAAAGGCGAAATGAGCGATGATGTGCTGGAATATTTACTTGATGAATTTGAAATTAATCGCGATGACGTGTATAAAATCGATGCACCGCTTGATTTAACGTTTTTATTTGGCTTTGTGAAAAACATTTCACCAGGGCTTGAACATTTGGAATATGAAAGCTTTATTTCACCACCACCTGCAGATCTTGCATCAGATGAAGATTTGTTTGAAAAAGCGCTGCAACAAGATTTATTTTTCCACCATCCGTACGAATCATTTGCACCAATTGTCGACTTCGTTGAAAAAGCAGCAACGGATCCAAGCGTGCTCGCGATTAAGCAAACGCTCTATCGCGTAAGCGGCAATTCACCGATCATTCACGCGCTAAAAACAGCGGCGGAAAACGGCAAGCAAGTGACGGTGCTTGTGGAGTTAAAAGCTCGCTTTGATGAGGAAAATAACGTTCATTGGGCGCGCGAATTGGAACAGGCTGGTTGCCTAGTCATTTACGGTATGAACAACTTAAAAACGCACTCGAAAATTACGCTTGTCGTACGTCATCATCAAGGGAAGATCGAGCGCTTTGTGCATTTAGGGACAGGAAACTACAACGACGCAACGGCGAAAATCTATACGGATATGGGCATCATTACGTCCAATAAAGAGATCGGTATTGATGCGACGAACTTCTTTAACTATTTAAGTGGCTATACAGAAAAGCCGAAGTTCCATCACTTAGTTGTGGCGCCATTTGATATTCGCAATGAGTTTATGCGCTTAATTGATGAAGAAATTGAATGCCATAAAAAATACGGCAACGGGCATATTAAAGCAAAAATGAATTCGTTAACCGATAAGGAAATTATGGTGAAGCTATTTGAAGCGTCGATTGCAGGGGTGAAAGTCGACTTAGTGATTCGAGGCATTTGCTGCTTGCGCCCAGGTATTCCAGGGGTAAGTGAAAACATTACGGTCACAAGTATTGTCGGACGCTTTTTAGAGCACTCACGCATTTATTGGTTCCATCATAACGGCGAGGAAAAAATTTATTTATCGAGTGCGGACATGATGACGCGCAACATGATCAAACGTGTGGAAATTTTATTCCCGATTTATCAGCAAGATATTAAAGAGCGCGTCATGCACAGCGTGGATGCGCAGCTATATGATACAGCAAAGGCGCGCATTCAACATGCGGATGGCACGTATACGTATAAGCCAGAACGCAGTAGCGGCGCACCACTCATTAGCAGCCAAGATGAATTTTTAGCAGCGGTCGCTATTAGTGAAGATGAATTAGATTAATGAAAAGGTGTGCGCTTGCGACCGTGCGACAAGATGACGAAGTTTGTCAAAATGAATCGCATTGTGTAACAAGCAGCACACCTTTTTACATATATGAAATGATAAAATGAAAAAAACATGCACATACATAGGTATAACGGTGAAGTTTGTGGAGAAGTAGGTCATATTTTTAGTGAAAGTATCGTAAACAGACAGTTCGCACACTAGAAATGAAAGCGCATACATATTTGCTGTTACTTTCGTCTAAAATTTAACAAATCGCACGCTCGTCTTTTTCAAAGCGCTTTTGTTTATGATATGATAAACGTGTATCAGTAGAAGAATCGGGGTGTAGATGGTTAGCTGACGGTTCAGTGATAAATTAGCATGAGAACGAGTACAAACATAGCTCGTATTCAAAAAGGGGCAGTAAGAAAAGAATAGCAGTAGCGGTTCGCACTTGTTTTGATGCAACATAAAGGAGTAGGGGAAATATGATTTCACTTAATAAAAGACAGTTCCTTGATCAACCTGTCATGGATTTTGTTATATCATCGGAAAAGGTCGCGCACGTACAGACGGGCAACAGTGCCGAACATGCATTACTCGTGTTAACGAAAACAGGATATTCATCAATTCCTGTACTGGATGCGAAATATCGTTTACACGGGTTATTAAGCACGAAAATGATTACAGAATCAATTTTAGGCATGGAGCGCATTGAATATGAGCGCTTAGCCGAAATTAAAGTCGACGATGTGATGTCGAAGGATTACGGTGTGCTGAAAACGACCGACACGCTGCAACGAGCACTCGACTTAGTTATTAACCATGCTTTTTTATGTGTAGTCGATCAGGACGGAACATTTGAAGGCATTTTAACACGCCGCGTCATTTTAAAGCAGCTTAAAAAATACATTTATATGCGTGAAGAACAAAACGTATAATCTTTATATAAAAAAGGTGTCCGAATCGTTTCGTCGGCACCTTTTTTTCGTGTGGCGTTGTAAAATAGTTTAGTATAAAACAGAAAAGATGCGTTTTGCTGAAAGGAAGAGAATGATGGCAACAGAAGTTGAAATTATTAAAGTGTTATCTGAGGAAGGCAATATGCGCCGCGCAGCAGAACGATTATTTTTAACACAGCCGGCGTTATCGCAGCGTCTGCAAACGATCGAAAAAGATTGGGGCGCGCAGCTTTTTTTACGCTCGCAAAAAGGGCTCACGGCGACACCAGCAGGGGAGCTTGTTATCCAATATGCCATTGATTCAATTGCACGGAAGGAAGAAACGTTCGAAATGGTGCAAGCATTAACCTCACGTGTTCATGGCACGTTAAAAATCGCTTGTGCCTCAATTGTTGGACAAAATTGGCTACCAAAAGTATTAAAGGACTTTGTGACCGAATATCCAGAGGCGAAAATTTCACTCATGACCGGCTGGAGCTCTGAAATTGTCAAAGCTTTATATGAAGGGGAAGCACATATTGGCATCGTGCGTGGACAATCGGACTGGAAAGGGCATAAACGCCATTTATTCCGCGATATGATGTACTTAGTCGACACGGAAATTACATCGATCGAAGAGGTGCTGGAATCCGACCGTCCATTTATTCAATTTAAAAGTGACTCGAACTACTACCAAGAAATTCAACAATGGTGGCAGCGTCAATTTAACGGGAATCCGAAACGTCAAATTATTGTTGATCAAATTGAAACGTGTAAGCAAATGGCCCTAAATGGCATCGGGTACGCAATACTTCCCTCAATCACGTTAAATGACGAGGAAAAAGTGAACAAAATTCCGCTTACAAAAGGGGAGAGCGAATGCGAGCTAACGCGTGATACGTGGCTCATTGGCTATGAGTCATCGTTTGAGTTGCCACAGGTGCAAGCGTTTGTCGAAGTTGTCATGGATCGGGCAAGTTGCTTATATGATTACACGAAATAAATTCGTGCAAAAATTTAGATTTTTTAGTACAATGATTTCCTAAGAGAAAAAGCGTGGGAAATCGAGCATTTCCTAAACTTTTTGCATAAGATGTGTAAAGGGAGTGTCACGTGTGAGTACAAAATTAAACGCAGAGCAAATTATTGAGTTTATCGCTAGTTCAAAAAAGGTAACACCTGTAAAAGTATATGTAAATGGTGACAACGTTTTAGCTGCAAACTGGGGCGAAAATGTGAAAGTGTTCGGCACGGATCATTCCGTTGTATTATTTGGGGATTTTGCGGACGTAGCGCCAGCATTAGAAGCAAATGATGCCATCATTACAGATAAGGTGATTGAGAACGACCGTCGCAATTCAGGTGTTCCGTTATTGGACTTCAAATATGAAAATGCACGCATCGAACCAGGTGCGATCATTCGTGACCAAGTGGAAATCGGCGACAATGCCGTTATTATGATGGGCGCGATCATTAACATCGGTGCTGAAATCGGTGCAAAGACGATGATCGATATGGGTGCGGTATTAGGCGGACGTGCAACAGTTGGTGAAAACTGTCACATCGGCGCAGGTACAGTGCTTGCAGGTGTTGTCGAGCCACCATCAGCAACGCCCGTTATTATTGAAGACGACGTTGTGATCGGTGCTAATGCCGTTGTATTAGAAGGTGTGCGCGTTGGTAAAGGCGCTGTTGTTGCGGCGGGTGCCATCGTTATTCAAGATGTTGAGCCATACACAGTCGTTGGTGGAGTACCTGCACGCGTCTTAAAAGTAATGGATGAAAAAACAAAATCAAAAACAGAAATTATTGACGCATTGCGTACAATTTAATGAACGAGACAAATTTCGCAATAGGCGAAGTTTGTCTTTTTTACTACATAAAGCGAGGGATTTTACATGAATTTAGCAGCAATTCGACAAGCATTACACCAAATACCGGAAGTCGGTTTTCAAGAGTTTAAAACGCAGCAATACGTACTCGCGCGCATTGAAGACATGAAAACACCGTACATCGATGTGACAACGTGGCGCACCGGCATCATCGTGCACGTGCATGGACACGCACCGACAAAAACGATTGGATGGCGTGCCGATATGGACGGCTTACCGATTACTGAGCAAACGGGTGCGGACTTTGCTTCGACACATGACGGGTTTATGCACGCATGCGGACATGATTGCCATATGACCGTTGCACTTGGATTGCTCGCACATTTAGCGAATGAGCAGCCAACAAACAACATCGTCATTTACTTCCAACCGGCGGAAGAAAATCCAGGTGGGGCAGAGCCGATGCTCGCATGGCTGAAGGAAACGCGACGTGATTTATTACCGGATGCCATTTTTGCGCTGCACGTCGCACCGCAATATCCAGTTGGCACGATTGCGACAAAATCAGGGCTGTTATTTGCGAATACGTCTGAGTTATACATTGACGTAACGAGTGTGAGTGGGCATGCAGCATTCCCACACGAGACGAAAGATGCTTCGGTCATTGCGGCAACGTTATTGTTACAGCTACAAACAATTGTTGCACGAAACGTCAATCCGCTTGATAGTGCCGTCGTGACGATCGGGAAAATGACGTCAGGCACCGTTCAAAACGTTATTTCCGGTGCTGCGCGTTTAGAAGGAACGATTCGTACGACAACACCTGAAGCGATGATTCACGTGAAGCGACGCATTGAAGCGATTTGTGATGGCATTGCAACGAGCTTTGAATGTGATGTGGCCGTGGATTACGGTTCTAGCTATTACGAGGTGAACAATACACCGATGTACGCAGAAGCGGTGCTGCAGTTTGCTGAGCAATACCCGCAAACGACCGCATATAAATGTCCAGCTGCAATGACCGGTGAAGATTTTGGTTATTTCTTAAAGGAAATTCCAGGAGCGCTCTTTTGGACAGGGGCAAACACGGCGTACGGCCTGCATCATGAAAAGATGTTACCAGATGAAGCGTTGCTGCAAGTGAACGCTGATTTTGTACACGCGTTTTTAACATCATTATAAATAGCAAAAACGCCTCAGCGAATGTTTCATTCGTCGAGGCGTTATTTCGTTATTTACATTTCAGACGCTTTAACTGCGCGTTGCTTTACTTGCTTTTGTTGCCATGTAAAGGCTAAGAAGAAGCACAGCACAAGCACAATCGCCCCGAAAATATACGGGCTATTCATGTTCCAGTCGTATAAAATACCGGCAAGTGCTGGACCAAACATCGTGCCTAAGCTCATAAACGCATTGTTCATACCGGATGCGTAACCTTGCTGTGCACCAGCCATTTTCGAAATGAGCGTATTAACTGCAGGACGGATGAACGTTGTAGCGATCGAGAACATCGTTGCGACAAGCGTAATGAAGAAGAAGCCGCTCACAACGATTGTTAAAAACGTCATGGCTGCTGCGAGTAATAAGTTTACTAAAATGACGTTCATTTCACCGAAGCGTTTAAACAGCTTGCCAATGACAAACGTTTGTAAAATAACGCCGATAAAGCCACCAATCGTTAAAATAATAGCGATGTCAGTTGCTGTGTAGCTAAATTTATCAGCAAGCAGTAACGACAACGTCCCTTGGAAGTTCGAAATGCCGAAGCTAAATGTAAAGACGACAATTAATAAGACGAAATACGGTGTTTTTGTCGAGCGTGTTAGCTGCTCCCATAAGTTCTCACGTACCGCCTGTGGATTCACTTGCG
>JAHAYH010000125.1 GCA_018384745.1 Caryophanon sp.
TAAAGTGTACCCTTTGTAAAGGACATTTTGAAAAAGGTTAGGCAACTTGTTGGAGCTGCTGTCTGTATTTTACAGGCGGCAGCTTTTTTAAATTCCATTGCCCTCGATAATGATTGTAATAGGTCATATAGCTTTTTACTTCTCGTTTCACATCTTCAAGTGTTTCACATTCTTTGATGTATGTTTCATCTTTAAAATGCCCAAAGAACGATTCTTGAGGCGCATTATCCCAACAATTTCCTCTACGTGACATCGATTGCCCTAGTTTCATTTTCTTCACGAGTGCTTGAAATTTCGGATTCGTATAATGGAATCCTTGATCAGAATGGATAAAGGCATCCTTTGTTAAATGCGTATGTTTTCTTAATTTTTTCAAGGTATTTAACGCAATATCCAACTGTAAAGAACCCGACACTTCATAGGCGAGAATTTCGTTCGTTTCAGCGTCTTTAATCGTTGATAAATAAGCACGTTTGCCGTTTCGATACGTCAAATACGTAATATCTGTTAATAAGACTTTGCCTGCTACACCTTGTTTAAAGTTGCGTTGTAATTCGTTCGTACACGTGCGATGTTCCTTCGTTGCTTTCGCCATTCTTCGGTAAGGATTCGCTTTCCGAATGGGACAGATGATGCCGAATTTTTTCATAATCCGACGAATACGTTTGAGATTGTACGTAATTTTATATTGGTGTTGAAGCGTCATTTTAATTTGACGAGCGCCTTTATGACGTCGTTTAAATCGATACGCTTTTAAAATCTCATCTTTTACACGTTCATCAGCCTGATGTT
Organism: Caryophanon sp.; assembly: GCA_018384745.1. Taxonomy (GTDB): domain Bacteria; phylum Bacillota; class Bacilli; order Bacillales_A; family Planococcaceae; genus Caryophanon. The sequence continues at coordinate 793 of JAHAYH010000125.1, forward strand.
TCATCGTTCTTCGTTCAACGGATGTCTGAGCGAAATAATTATAATAGCCTGAACGTGATACCTCTAACACCTCACAAAGATAGCTCACCATGCGTTTTAAGTTATATTTTTTAATCGTTTCATGGATTAATTCAAATTTTAGTTCGGGTGCTAATTTCCCTTCTGTTCCAACAGCTGCCTTTCGAGTAAGTCGATCTTTTTTAACAGTTCATTTTCAGCCTCTAGTAAACGCATTTTCGCTTCTAATCGGGCGTACTTTTCTTCCATACTCAATTCTCTTTCAAGAGGACGTCCAGAACGATGTTTTCTCGTATCTTCTAAACCACGGATGCCATCTTTTTTAAATGCGTTTCTCCAACGATTCGCACATTTTTGTACACGAGTTATACCGATGATCTCGAGATCAAAACCAGCTGCTTCAAAAATTTCTCTTGGTCGCTTTCCCGTTTCATTTTGGGCAATAAATAATCGTCTAAATTCGTCCGTATACGTAATTGCTTTTTCACTAACGGCTTTTACATATGGATTTTTTCTTAATTCTTTCTGTTGAGCTAACGTAAAATAGTGTTTTGTCATCTTTGTTCTCCGCATCGTTTTTTCTCATTATAAACGAAAAGCACCCTATAAGATGACCTTTTTCAAGTGTCTATCTTATAGGGTACATTTTATCCTTGCTCCTTGCCTTTTTTTATGAGCGATGTAATGTGTTCGCCACTTTTTCTGTATAGTGTTCAACGTTTTCTTGTACTTCTGGGTCATTTTCTGCTTTTACAATCGATTGACGCGCTTGATTTTTTGCTTGGAAGCTTAATTGCTGCACCGATTGTTTAACGTTCGCAAACGATTGACCGACCGCTTTTAATTGTGCGGTTTGTTGCTGTACGGTTGATTGAATACCTTGAATATTACTTTGTAGCGCCGTTACTTCCGCTTGAATTGGCTTGACGTTTTCGACCATTTTTTTGCCGCGTCCGAAAATGTACATACCAGGTTCTTTTGCGCCAATTGCAGCGATGATCGCGCTACCAATTAAGATGAAAAAGGCTAAGCCGACAATACCGATGCTCAGTGCGTACCAAATGTTCATATTAAAACCCTCCTTGCCGTTGTTATTGTTATTGTATACCCGAAATCGTTGAATGTGAACGAGGAATTCTCACAATATCCTCGTAACGACCTGCATAAACGTCCATTTTAGTTAACAATATAAATAACTATGTCATAAAGGGAAGTAAGGGAGGCGACTTTTCACAAGTGCTAAACAACAACGTTATGTTGCATACGGATCAATATCATTAGTGTCTAGAATTATATTTCGAAAAACTTTATTGCAACAGACGGATCTATATAAAGCTGCTCCGGCATTTTGTGCGACGAAGTAATATCAATTACGGGTATATTATGGCGATTGCTTGTTGGCATGCGCTCATTAAATTTCAAAAGTACGTTTCATTACAGTATATGCTACGCGATTCGCGTAACAAATACGAAAAAGATCTCGCGCTATATACGACGACAACTAACAATTTAGCGAACGAGGTATGGACGGAGTAGAAAAATATGAAAAGCGGAAGGAAGGGAAAATGACGAATGATTTTTATGAAAGGGCAATGATTTATACGCTTACAAAACTAGGACACGGTCATAATATACATTATAGGAAGTTGAATCTCATATTTAAGTTTACTATTAATAGTGAGACAAGATAGCTGTTTATATGAAATCATACAAAAGCTGCGCCTTTTCTATAAATCATGCATGCATGTCAACAGCATGAATAAGTTAGTTGTGATCATTTACATGCGTCGCTCATAAAGACTGCCGCTTCGATCGACTTACAACACGTCAATCAACAATCAACATCTACATTTACGTTCACACATAATCGTAATAGCCTGTAATAAAAAAGCTAACGAGAACGTCAAACTTCTCGTTAGCTTTTCATTGTTATTCAACTACATAATATAAAGACATCGTTAGACGATTTTCCACCTCTGATGTGACACGTCCTATATATGCGACAGATCCTTTAGTTGGGTCTAAAATGGAAACAATTGGACCGTCTATTGTCGTCGTGCTCATATATACATGTTTGCTCGATGTACTAACCGATAACGAAGCGGTTGGCAATACGTCACTACCTGCATCAACAACGATCGGTGTTAGCCATTGTTGTGTATCTAAATTGTAACGCGCTACGTTTAGTTGACCATCTTGAATGAGGATCACGAGCAGCAAGTTTTGATACACGATGATACGTCGATCTTCCCCATTCAGTTCCGTTGGTAAAGTGAATGACGTATGCGTATTTGTGACCGTATTCCAAACGTGTACATGTTCTTCGGCAACTGTATAATCTTCATCATTTGTTGATACATACGTACCTGTTGTATACACGAAATAGTCTTCATGCTGAATCGTTAACGCATCATTCGCCGTCGTTAAGAAACCACCACCGTCATAACGATCGTTTACTTCAATAAGCTGCTTTGCTTCGATTAACTGTTGTGTCGATCCATCTACTTCTACGCCGTATAACGTTTCTGTACCATCTTCAAACATTACAGAAATTAGTATATACAACGTTTGTTGCTGCATCGTAATACGCTGCGTTGTCGTCCACGAAATCGGTTGTTCTGTTGGGATTGTAAAGGCGAACGCCGCTTCTTCATCATTCAAAAATGTTTCAATGGTCACGTCGATCGTTTTTGACATATGTTCGCCCATACTCTCTACATATACAACACCATTTGCCGCTTCGTAAAATTGACCTGTGTTATACATTTTCCCGCGCATGAATGTGCCGTATTTGTCCATTAATGGTACGAATAATGGATTCGCTGCATTCATAAAAGAAAGCGACGTTGGATAAATAGAGCCTTGTCTTATTTCAAACGATGCGTATGTAGGGCGGTTATCAAATGACCCTTTCATTAACACGTCATCGAGTAACGTCGCATCCCCTTGAATGGTTGTTAGCGTCGCGATCGGTTGTTTGTATTGCGCGTTTGTAAACTGAACATAATGTGTAACGGATGTCATCAAAATAACTGTCACTAATACAAGTAATGGCCAAAACTTTTTCATAAAATCCCCTCCTTACACCGTCATTTTTCGTGTTAATAAATAATAACTAATCGTACTTGATACAAGCGCGACCAGAACGGCGACAGCTATTAAACACATATATTGTTCATGTGGATAAAGCATCATTGTCAGTGCAGGAATCATCGTTGGCGATAGTAAAACGACAAGCATCGCAACGCTATATACAATACCTGCAACAATACCGATCAAGCCAAAGCTACGTTCACATAAAATCGCCGTGAAAATAACAGTGACTGCCGCAATCCCAAAACCGTAAATGAACAATCCTTCGACCCATGTATGCGGCATTAAAATCGCAAGTACATCATGTGAATACACATAAGCGATATTTTCACGTTCATATAACGGTGCTGGCAATACGTTATACATAATGACATCATTAATGGTAATTAAAATGCGTTGCAAACTAATTAACCCTAATACAAATAAGATAATAGTCGTTAACTTTGCGGTGAAAATGTGTAGACGTGTTGAAGGAAGCATTAAAAGACGGTAAATAAACGATGACTTCCCTAACCAGTCTCGATACCAAATAAAGAAGGTGTAAATTACAATGACAACAATCCCGAGCATGATCGATAACTCGACAATACTGCTCGTTAAAAACTGCGGCAACGTCAACGGACCATATTGCTGTAAAAAGGTTGCTAAATCTATTTGTTGCTGACGCATAATCGTCTCTGCATACGTTTCAAATGTAGAGGCACGATAAATAGCGCCACCAATTTGCATCAATGCGATGATGAGCGCTACTACTGAAAATAATTTAAAAAAGCGCTGCACTTCAAAATTCACAAGCTTTACGTAATTCATCGGCCATACACCTCCCGCATCACATCAACAATGGACTTCCCTTCCATTTCCCTTGTTTCTTCAACGTTCATTTCATGAAGCACGGCGCCATCATCAATTAAGATTGCTTTATCAATCAGCATCTCAATATCTTGAATTTCATGTGTTGTAATCAAAACGCCGCGATTTTCAATGAGATGACTTGTAAAAACGCTCGCAATTTGTTCACGAGAAAATAAATCAATGCCTGAAAACGGCTCATCCATTAATAAATAATCAACATCTAGCGCTAACCCTAGCAATAAATTCACTTTCGCTGTATTGCCTTTTGAAAGCGTCTCAATTTTTTGGTCGAGCGATAGCTGAAAGAATGCAAGCAACTCCAATGCACGCGCTTCGTTCCAAACGGTATAAAAGCTCCGCATAAACTCAAATGCTTCAGCAATTGTGTAGCTCGGCATCATGGAAAGCCGGTCTGGAATGTAGGCGATTTTTTCATAGGAAGCACTCGTTAACGTTTCACCATCAATGCGTATATCACCGCTATGAATAGGTGTTAAGCCCATAATCGCTTTCATCACCGTCGTTTTCCCTGCCCCGTTAACGCCAATTAAACACGTGATTTCGCCTTTATTAGCGGTGAAGCTCATATTTTGAAGGACGTGCTTTCGACGAAATGTTTTCGAGACGTTTTTCACTTCAATCATGTGAATCCTCCTCCTCATAATGTTGTTCAATTAACGCAACAACTTCTGGAAGCGGCGCATTGATCGATTTCACCGATTGAATAAACGTCTGTACCGCTTCTTGGATCAGTTCATGTCGAACGTTGTGTAATACATGTTCATCTTTCGTAATACAACTTGGTAAATTGCCATCTGTATAAATCAATTGTTGCTCCTCCATTTCTTTATACGCGCGCTGCACCGTATTTGGATTAATTTGAAACTGCTGTGCGAGTTCGCGTCTTGATGGGATTTCTTGCCCTGCGACATATGTGCCTTTCGCGATTTGCTGTTTAAAATGTTGCACGACCTGTAAATAGACTGGATCGCGACTGTTAAATTTGACGTTCACGCATGTCACCACCTTCAACTGTATTAAGCCCTTCATACACGAAGTGCAAAAAAACAAGTGTATTATGCCATTAGTACACCGTGCGCAAAAAAACACGATGTGTATTAAGTGGTTCATACACTTGTTGTGTGTATTATGTCCTTCATACACCTATGTTGTCAACCTATTTATTTTTACGCAAGCAAAAACCCTTAGCAAAGACGACATGTCTATACTAAGGGTTTAAGCACCAACGCTTGGCGGTAAGTGCAAGTAACGCCGCTTCATTTCCTCGGTCATATGCGCTTCCATCATCCGTTTTATTTCAAGTACAATCGGCGCAAACTTTTGACGAAGCTCGTAAGGCATATCCACGAATAAGCTAATTTTCACATCGTCATCATCGTTCACATAGCACACAGCGCGACATAATAAAAATGCAGGTGTACCGTTCAAATGCTTCATGACTTGTTGCAAACACATGCGAATGACCGGCAAATCTTGCGCAACGATGTCCTCAGCACCTTTTGCAAGATCAAGGTCAATGCGGCCACTACTTTCCGTCTCATCCGTTACATACGCATTTAACAGCACGATCGGGTTGTAATATGTTGCTGCTCGCAGTTTTTGTAAAAATAACTGTTCATTGATTCTGGCGTTCAACATATCGTTCACCTATTCCTTTCGTTTATAGTACTGTTAGTATACTATAAAGTTCAGAAAATTAAAACTATTTAACCTCATGATCGTCATATGTAGTGTATTCGTAGGATGTATGCAAACTGTAAATATATACTTCATGCCCATCCGCTACAATCGTTTTTTCATGCGTAAACCCATTCTTCTCCGCGATGCGCATCGAAGCTATATTGCCTTTCATCATCATTGAAACAAGTCGTTCAATTCCGCATTCCTCCGTTGCATAGTGTGTCAATGCTGCGGCCGCTTCATATGCATAGCCTTGTTGCCAATAGCGTGGATGTATCCAGTAGCCAACCTCGATTTCAAAACAATCGTCAATGACTTGTGCGACGATTCCTGCATGACCGATGCGTTCACCGGTCTCGCGATGAATGAGCATATGTAAACCGTAATCATCAAAGTTACGATATTGCTCGTGCATACGCGTATATAAAGACCGCGCATACTGTTCATCTTTTCGTTGTCCGTCACCGATGTAGCGCATTACATCGGAATCTTCAACAAGTTGCCGTAAAAAAGGCAGATCGTCCTCGATGTAACGACGAAATAAGAGCCGCTCTGTTTGAAGTTGTAATGGCAATGAATCTACCTCCTTTTTGATATATTTTTGTGGTCAATCAAAAGAAAACCCGACATTTTATTTTCATTACAGCAAAAATGTATCATTTTAGCTGTAATGCTTGATCAATGCCTTGTAAAATATCGCCTGCTTTTCCGGTTAAAATAGCGTCAAAAGTATACGATGCGGCTACATCATCCTCACATTGTAAGTTAATGTAAATGCATTTACCATTTGTCATCGTCGGCAGCTGATTCACGGGATATACACGTAAACTCGTACCGATAACAACTACAAGATCCGCTTTTTGAATGGACTGCATCGTTGTATCCCACGCACCAGCTGGTAAACGTTCGCCAAACAACACGACGTTTGGTCGAAGTGTTCCACCACATGTACATGTTTCCTTTTCAATGAACGCTTGAAGTGCTGCCTCCTGTTCACAACGTCCACAGCGAACGGTGCGAATGGTCCCGTGAAGATCCGCTACTTGCGCTGCGCCCGCTAATTGATGGAGGCGATCGACGTTTTGCGTAGCAATAAACGCTTGACGCGTCCGCTGCCACTTGGCAATGATTTCATGCCCGATATGCGGTGTAACCCCGTCTAATGCGGCGATACGTGCGCAATAAAAATCATGGAAGACGTCATAATTCATCGCGTAAGCATCGGTTGTTGCGACTGTTAATGGGTCAATATTGCGCCATCGTCCTTCAGTAGAACGAAAATCGGGAATGCCACTTTCAGTAGACATGCCTGCACCGGTTAAAATCACGATGTTTCGCGCTTCATTTAGCCACTGAGCAATTGTTGTGTAGTCCATGTAATTCCCCCTTTTTTCTTATTGTAAAAGAAAGGGAACGATAAGTAACGTAAACAGAAATGATTTTTCATTGTTCAGCGGCGGAAGTTCATTGTACAAAGAAGTTCATTGTACAAATTTGATGATATCGTGTGTGAAGCGGCGTCGAACAGCAAAAATTGTCTCAAGCTCGTTATGACGATTAACGAAGTTTGAAATGATTCACTTCTTCGTTTAACTTCGTTGCTAAGTCTGTGAGTAAGTTCATTGCAGCTGTAATTTCTTCGGTTGCCGCAAATTGTTCTTGCGCTAAGTCTGATACTTGCTCAGTGGTAGCAGACGATTGTGTAGAAATCGCGCTAATCGATTCAAACGTCGCTGAAATTTGTTGGGCAGAAGCAGCCATTTGTTCTGACACAGCCGATACTTGTTGAATTTGCTGCGTCACGTTTTCAGTAGATGCGATAATTTCAGCAAATGATTGGCCTGTTTCACTAACAGTTGCAACACCTGTTGCTACTTTTTCATTTACGCGCGCCATTTGCAATACAGTATTTTGTTGAATGGCTTGGATGATTTGTGTAATTTGTTGCGCAAGGCTTGCGGATTCAGCTTGTGTTTCTTGAATAAGTCCAAGTAAGTTTGCTGGCAATAAACTTTCCATTTCACTTAAAATACGTGCGTATGACTGTGTTTCATTCACTTCCGTCATATATGCATTATAAAACACGTCATTTTCTGTATTGACGTACGCTCGAGCATTCATTGTTAATTGATCTGAGACGACAATGAAATCTGCTTTTAGCTTCAATATTTCCGATTCATCGATATACGTTTGCTGTAAGTTCCCCATGCTGCTCGTCAACATAATCGAAGCAATCAGCACAATCACTGATAATGCAATTGATGTGACAAAGACAGCCATCAATGTACTTTTAATTTTCATCTTTGTTTCCCTCCTGTTTTACATCACCTTGTTATAAAAACAATGTTTTCATCTTTCTATGTGTCTATACAAAAAGCGACGCCCTGTGCATCCATTTTCCAATGAAAGCTTCATTTTTCGCATAAAATATTGTTTCTATATATAAGGTGAAAGAAAATTAGAGTTTCAAACAAAGTCTATGAGTTCTGCTTGTTTTATCCCAAAAAATAGGCAATAATAGCAACTATGTGAAAGAAGGAGGGCTTTGTGATGGAAC
>JAHAYH010000143.1 GCA_018384745.1 Caryophanon sp.
ACGAAGTTGTAATTTCTCCAAAAAGCTTGAATACCATTTTAAAGACATCGACTTAACCTTCTTTTACATCAATAATGGCTTCATTTAATGTCAGCATACTTTTTAAAACACCACCCATTTTTTTGCATAAATCATATCTCAAGCTAAATATTTATTGAGTAAATCGCTGTACGTTTCACTGTTCACTTTCTCTTTATCCAATCGAATTTCTGCATCCTCCAATAGTCTGCGTAAAAAGGCATATTGGACAAAATCATCTGCATAATTCGTTTGCCGTGATAAATAACTCAGCTCCAGTGGAACGTAATAGTCCATTTTTCTAAAATTTTTACCTGTTTTTTTGTAATGATAGTTCACCGCTTCCACCAGTAAGCGCCCAACTTGATGTCTATTTCCTTTGAAAACTGCGTATTGCTTAAACACCGTATACAGATCGCTTAAATCAGACATGCCAACACCTTTATCAGGATTGGAGATGAGTGTATTCATCCGTTCAAGATATTTTCTTTTTAAAAATTGAATTGAAGGCTCATCAAATCGCCACGTCCATGTGTAGTTCTTTGCACTTTTTTCAGTCGGGGCATAGGTTTTTGATTTTTTGTTTGAATGTGAAAGTCGTACTAATTCAATTTTAGAAGAGCCAACAAGATCAAGTTTTAAAAATGGCTTCTGCAATACAAATTTAAATTTTTCGTGATCTTGATAATAATCCTGAATCAACTGGACTTGTTCACGCTCAACTTCACGGCTCCAATCTGCTTGAGCTTCTTCAATTCGCTGACGTGGAATTTTCTTAAACTCAACATCGCTTTTAGACAGGTTGTATTGATGACTTTGAGGGGTCGTAATCAGTAGCCAAAAATCAAAAATATTTTGATTAAAACGCTTTTGGACAATCAGATCGGCTATTGGCTCTTTTTTAGTATTTAAACGGTATGTTCTTTGTCGAGCACTGAGATTCAGCGAGTATTTCAAAGTCAGTTTTTCAATAACTTTCTGCACTTTTTCAAAAAGCAGTGTGTTGTCGCTCTCAACTGAAAACTGGCTATAAAAATACGCACCATTGGCAACTTTATCTGCAATTTTTTGAGCTGTGTAACGACTATTTGGACTGTACTGTATCATTTTATTGTCACCGAGCAATATTTATAAATTGTCATTAAGCAATATTTATTATTTAAGCATGTCATCAAGCAATATTCAATATAGTTGAAAGCCTTTAAATTAAGGCTTTTCGTGCCAAAGGCACTTTAAAAACGGCTTTGCCGTTTTTTTGGACTTAATTGCCGACGATTGTCATCGTGCAATTAAGTGGTTCCCTGAGTGACGTAATTTACACCTGTTTCGATTTACTTTATAGTCGGCTTATTCATTGACTGAAAGACAGTCTGACCAACTGCCTGACCACTTCGTTTAGCGATTTGAGCAGGCGACAGCCTGTTCTTAAAGCCATGTTTTTTTAGATAGCGCACGATTCATTATTAGCCATTTTGAATTGACTGATTAAGCGTACTACTGGAGAAATCTCGTTCGGTACGATTTTATGGGCGCTAGAAAGCTGAAATGCTTTTTTTCGATCCAATCCATGCTTGCATGGGGTTGGGCGACAAGGACACGGGAGCCTATAAACTGACTGTTTTTTCAGTCGGAGAAGTGGTCGTTAGGTTAGATATAGCCTAGCTAGATGTTTTACATCGAAACCCTGTTTTAACAATGACCGTGAGAATCTGACAGGACGTTAAGATTCGTTAAAAACGGCTATGTGTTGCGGTAAATGCACTCGAAAGAGGAATGCGCAGCTCATAGGCACAACTGATGGCGTTTGAGGTAACAGCAATGTTACAGGCTAGCTGAGGAGAAATCTGGAAGCAGCGGCACCTTTAAGTGAGATAATCTCAAGCAAAAAGGGTCAACGGATAGCTTAAACAGTATACATCCGGAAGCATAAACCGGAGACACGTGTAGATTAAGAGCCATACGCTCAGATTTTGTCTCAAAGTCATATCCACCAAATTTCAAGGAACCGCGTGGTGGGGAAACTGGAAGCACTGACAGACAAAAGAGCATTGGCGTTCTGATCGTTAAGATTGTTAAAAATAACTTGGGAATCTCCATGCTGTTAGACATTAAATTGTCATGGCAAGGTATGGAGAGGGAGAGAAGATTAGTAGACCGTATAAGCCATTTTTTTGGTGAAGTCGGAGCAAGTTGTTTTTGCTAAAACACATTGCGAACTCTGATTGCATTGGCAATGCAATCAGGTAAAGGGAGTGATGTTGTTATCGAAAATCTGAGTCGGTTTTATGTTGTTATCTAAAAAAGCGGAAAAAATAGCTAAAAATGGTTTGGTCGCCATTGCGTTCCAGTTGTTCGGGATTGGTCTCTCGAACAAAACTGGGACTATGCAAATTTCAATGAAAAAACAGAGGTTATCGGTAATCACTTTTTAAGTGCAACAACATAGTGTTAATCATAAATCTGTTTGATAGTTTTCTTTGCTAACTTAAAGAATATTTAACTAATTTAGAAAAATTAGCGGAGTCATCGTTAAGACGAGTTTTTTCTTTTTTTTAGTATAAAAAAGGGCGTTCAGCGATACCAACGCAGGCATGTCAAAGCCTGTGGCGATAAGTTGCGTAACTTTGCGTTAAAAAAATGCACGGCAGGGGTATGATTGACAATCATGCAAAACCCTGACCGTTGTCTCTAAAACTTCATCATTTGCGTTTTAAGCGATTTAAATTATAACAACGTAGGGTAGATTAAAAACTAAGTTAAACGCTCTATAATTGCTGTTTTTTTACGTTTAATCGCTATCTTTAGCGAGTGTCTACGAGTGACACAAAGAAAATTCGCTTATTCCCCTCTCTGAAAAACCGCTTTTGCTTTTTTCAAAATTTGATTATTCCCAATTAGGGCTATCGAGCGCTTTTGCTCTTAAAAAAATACGAGCTTTAGCGAGTTCATAGTCGCTTTTATGCTTTTGCTTTTGCTCTTGAAACGACACGAGCGAAGCGAGTGCCATAGCCTTTGATTTTGCCTTTGATCTCCTTTTTAATCTTTTAAAAAGCTTTTAAAAGCTTTTCGCCCCTCTACAGCCCTCTGGTAGCAAGTATTTCAGACTCTAAAAGGGTACAAATAGCATGATAAAGGGTACAAATAGCATGATTTTTTCGCTTAAAAGGGTACAAATAGCATGATTAAAGGGTACAAATAGCATGAATTAGGGTACTAATTTTTATTTGTACCCTAATTGTTAAAATCCTAGATTTAGATATCTTAATTATATCAATTAGGGTACAAGTAAATACCCGTACCCCTAGCTATTAAGGGTACAAAAATCATGATCAATATTTGTGGTATATGGTAATAACCAATGAATAAAAAAGAGAAGACATATCCAGTTAGCACTATGGCTATTCAGAACAGAGTTACTGAATGCTTTAAAAGCATGTCTGTTGATGAAAAACGAATTTTAATAATGGCTTCTCCAGTTGCCAGAAACATTAATGCTACTGAACAAGATTCGATACTCATATCAGCACAGCAATTCGCAGAAGAATGCGGTATCAAAGTGAATTCAGCATATAAACAGATCGAAATAGCATCTAAAAAATTAGTTGATCGATCTTTTTCATATACCAATGAAAAAGGGAAAAAAGTCTATTCAAACTGGGTGATAGATGCGACTTATGAAGACGCAGGAGTTAGCTTAAGATTCACATCTGTAGTATTAATGATGTTGAAAATTCTCGACAAGTACAATCCATATACTCGCTATAAAAAGGATGTTGTTTTAAAGTTGAAGAAAGACTATTCCATTGATTTTTATCACTTAGCTAAAAAAAGCGAAAAATTAGGTAACTTTGAGTTAACTATTGATTCTATGTTTATAGAATTTGGGCTACCTGAATCTTATAGAGATCTACGGAATTTAAAGCGGAGGGTTCTTAAAGACCCAATTGATGAAATCAATAAGCATACTGACATCGATTTAACTTATGAGCCAATCAAAAAAGGGCGCTCCGTTGTTGGCTTCAAATTCACAGTCAGAGAAAAAACTAAGCATAAAACCATTACAGTACAAGGGCGAGATAAAGACACAATAGATATGTTCTTCAAAATGTCCGACTCTCAAATCAATATGTTTGGTAATCAACTTTCAAAATTGCCTGAGCTTGGAAAGTATGCAGTCGGAAATGAAGGCTATGAAGCCCTAGCATCACGAATCAAAGACATGCTTAAAGACCCAGAAAAACAAAAATTGTTAGTGCCACATTTGAAGAAATTGGGGTTCACACCGTAAAATTTTAGAGTCACTTATCGCACACGCGATTTTTAGAAACGAGAAAAAACAATTAACTGAACCGTACCGGGTTTGTCGGAGACCAAGCTTTCTGAGAGACTATCCCGATGAAAAAAGTAAAATATACCCCCCAGGGGTATTTCCCCCCATTACAGGAGGTGCTATGAAAGAGGAAAAATATGACATCTCCGGGATGCAATGCGCGGCGTGCCGCGCATCCGGGGAAAAAGTGACCCGGCGGCTCCCCGGCGGGGCGCGTCGCGACGGG
>JAHAYH010000112.1 GCA_018384745.1 Caryophanon sp.
GTATGAAAGATTAAATCATTTGCAAGCTTCACTTCCGCTTCTGGAATCGATGCGTAACGCTCCAGCTTTTCGGTGTTGACGATTGCATAATCAAGACCTGCTTGTGTACAGTGATATAAATACACCGCATTTAACACTTCGCGACCAACTGGCGGTAAACCGAATGATACGTTACTTACCCCAAGCACCGTTAACACGCCCGGTAACGCTTCTTTAATTAAACGAATCCCTTCGATCGTTTCCTCAGCTGAGCCGATGTACTGCTCATCCCCTGTACCAACTGGGAATACAAGTGGGTCAAAAATAATATCTTCTGGTGCTAAGCCCCATTTTTCCGTTAGTAACTTATAAGAGCGCTGTGCAACTTCGAGCTTTTTCTCGCGTGTTACACCCATGCCGACTTCATCAATCGTACCGACAACAACCGCTGCCCCATATTTTTTCACAAGTGGCATCACCGCATCAAAGCGCTCTTCGCCGTCCTCTAAGTTGATCGAGTTGATGATCGCCTTCCCTTGTGAGAACTTTAGCGATTCTTCAATGACATGTTCATCCGTTGAATCGATAACAAGCGGCACTTTTACTTTTTTCACAACTTCTTGCATGAATTGCTTCATATCTTCCAATTCATCACGGTCAGGGTTTGCTAAGCAAATATCGATGACGTGCGCACCGTTTTTCACTTGTGCACGTGCAATTTCAGCTGCTTCTTCAAACTTGCCGTCGATGATTAAGTTTTTAAATTTACGGGAACCGATGACGTTCGTACGCTCGCCGATAAATAATGGGCGCATCGAATCATCATATAATAATGGCTCAATGCCTGATACCGCATGACCATGTGTTTTTTCTGGCTTTTTGCGCGGTGCAAAATCATCCACCGCTTCACGAATCGCTGCGATGTGGGCAGGCGTCGTACCACAGCATCCACCGATAATGTTTAACCAACCTTTTTCCGCAAAGCCGCGCAGCTTTTTCGATAACGATTCCGGCGTTTCATGGTAGCACCCTTCTTCATCCGGTAAGCCTGCATTCGGGTAACAGCTAACGTAACTTGTTGCAAGCTCCGATAATGAACGAATATGGTCTGTCATAAACTCCGGACCTGTTGCGCAGTTTAAGCCGACTGATAACGGTTGAATGTGTTCAATCGAAATATAAAACGCATCAATGGTTTGCCCTGCAAGCGTTGTGCCCATCGGTTCGATCGTCCCTGAAATCATGACAGGTAGCTCTACACCTAGCTCATCAAATGCACGCTTTACACCAAGTGTCCCGGCTTTTACGTTTAACATATCTTGAGACGTTTCAAGTAATAATACGTCTGCACCGGCTGCAATTAACGCGCGCGCTTGTGCATAAAAGTTATCAACAAGCTCATCAAACGTAATACCGCCTGTTACTGATAATGTTTTCGTCGTTGGTCCCATTGCCCCCGCAACGAAGCGCGGCCACTCTGGCGTTGAAAATGCATCGACCGCTTTACGCGCAATTTGCACACCAGCTGTATTAATGTCGTCTGCTAAATGCCCTAGTCCGTATTCATTTAAGACAAGCGGTGTTGCGCCGAACGTGTTCGTACAAATAATATCTGCACCCGCTTCTAAATATTTACGGTGAATGTCTTCCAGTACATCTGGACGTGTTAATAATAAGTTTTCATTACAGCCGTCTAATTCTTCCCCACCGAAGTCCTCTGGTGTTAAGTTTTCGTTTTGCAACATCGTCCCCATCGCGCCATCTAAAATTAAAATACGCTTCTCGAGTTGCTGTTCAATCAAATGCTTCGTCATTACGCTTGTACTCCCTTTTTTTGCTCATCTAGCTGATGAATATATTTCATTAATTCGAGTGTCATGTCATATCGTAAAAATGGTGTAATTAAGTAAATGCCGTTGAAGTATTGCGCCGCCACTTCGACAAGCTCTTTTGCGATCGCAATGCCTTCTGCTGTTGCTCGATCTTTATCGTCGCCACATGCCTCCATACGCGTTAGCGCATCTTCTGATAATTTAATGCCTGGCACTTCATGATGTAAAAACTGTGCACTTTTATGGCTCGTTACCGGCATGATCCCAATGTAAATCGGTGTATCTAAATGCTTCGTCGCCTCATAAATTTCAACGATTTTTTCCTTCGTATACACAGGCTGTGAAATGAAGTAATCGGCACCGTGCTCGATTTTCTTCTCTAAACGCGCAACGGCACGATCGAGTACGCGGACGTTCGGGTTGAACGCAGCTGCCACAGAGAAATTCGCTTTTTTACGCAATGGTTTCCCTGAGAATGAAATCCCTTCATTTAACTGCTTAATAAGTGAAATCAATTCCATCGATGATACATCGTATACGCTCGCTGCTCCTGGGAAATCGCCCACTTTCGTCGGGTCACCTGTTACCGCTAAAATATCATGAATGCCGAGTGCATTTAAGCCCATTAAATGTGATTGTAAACCGATTAAGTTACGGTCGCGGCACGTTAAGTGCGTCAGTGGACGAATGCCTTCTTGCTTTAATAATGAGCCCATCGCAATGTTACTAATGCGCGGTGATGCAAGTGAATTGTCCGCCATCATGACAACGTCTGCACCCGCTGCATACAATTGCTTCGAACCTTCGATGAATCCGTCAATTTCTAAATGTCTTGGCGTATCTAGTTCCACGATGATCGAACGCGTCGTTTTCGCCTTTTCATGAAGCGGCTGCTGCTCGCGTGGTTCTGCATCACGCAGCTCAACAACAGGTTGTTCCTTTGCATCTTTTGCCGTTACTGGAGATAACGTCGTCAGCGCAGCTTTCACCGCTTGAATATGCTTCGGCGTTGTACCGCAGCACCCACCGATCAAACGCACCCCTTGATTGCGTAGCTCCACTGCTGCTTTTGCATAATAATCAATTTCAGACTCGTACACGACGCGCCCTTCCTCAATATCAAGTAAGCTTGCATTTGGATATGCGGACATAAATGCATGTGCTGGTAACTCCACCGTTTCAAATGCTTGAATTGTATGATGTGGACCTAAGCGACAGTTGACGCCAACAATGTCCGCCCCCAATGCTTCAAGCTGTGTAAACGCATCATTTAATGATAAGCCGTTTTGGAGCACACCCGGCTCGTGCATCGATACTTGTGCAATAATAGGTAAGTCCGTTAATGAACGAATGAGCTTTACAGTTTGTGATAACTCTTCAAAATCGTAATACGTCTCTAGTAATACGCCATCTGGCTCGCCTGAAAGAAGCGCCTCTGCCTGCTCTTTTACCGCTGCTAAAATGTCCTCGAGCGTCACATCGCTTTTACGAATACCTCGAATACCGCCAATTGTTGCGAGTACATATTGTCCACCGTCTGCCGCTGCTTGTTTGGCAAGCTGAATCGCCGCTTCGTTTAGCTTTACAACGTCGCCTTCCAAGCCGTAGCGCGCTAGTTTGATCGCATTAGCACCGTAGCTGTTCGTTTGAATGACATCCGCCCCCGCTGCAATGTATTCACGGTGAATCTTTTCGATTAACTCAGGTCGTTGAACATTCATTTCTTCGTGGCAATATTCTAAGCCGTAGCTATACAGCACCGTGCCAATCGCGCCATCTGCTGTTAATACTTCATTTTGTAGTCGTTCAAGCAATTTCATCTGTAAAACCCTCTCTTCCTTCATTAACGCGGTCTAAAAATTCAAATATTTCATTCTATACGTCGCCGTTTCTTAGCTATAAAAAAAGCCTTCTTTTGTGTGAACAAAGAAGGCATATCATGTACATGTCGCCTTATCTGTCAAAACAATCGTTTTGCTGGATTTAGCACCTTGCATAACTTGCTGGTTGCTGAAGCTTCAACGGGCCAGTCCCTCCACTTCTCTCGATAAGAATTTATTCAATTGATTGAATTATTAAAAGAATCATAACGTTATAACGATTAAACGTCAAGAGGGTTCACCATTTTAACGAGTTCCATCACGAAATTGTCGAAATTACGTGCGTCGCGACGTCGCGTCCATTTTGCATGCACGCCCCAACACCAACACCGTAAAACGAACACCCTGCAAGCGTAACGTTCGGATAATGCTCAGCAAGCTTGGCAACAAGCGCATCCCGTGTTTGACGGTGCGCTAAATCATAGCGCGGCATTTGATCAATCCACTTCGTTACATGCGCAAGTGCAGGTTCATCTGTGACATGTAAGCTTGTCGCAATATCTTGCTTTGCGACTGCAATGAGCTGTTCATCGCTCATTGCTTTAAATTCTTCATAGCGCGGATGCACGTCTTTATAAAATAAGCGTACGAGCAGTTTTGCGTGCTTCGATGTATGCTTCCATTTTCGGCTCGTCCATGTACATGCGTTACATTGTAAGCTGCTATTATGTGACACGATAAAGCCTGTGCCATCTGCTGGTAGCACCGCATCTGGTACGTCATAGCCGACATATAATGTAATGGCTGAACCGTTTCGGAAATTGTCGAAATACGGACTGAGTGCATCATCGCGGAAAAAGCGACGCGTCACATCATGCGGCGTTGTTAATACGACATGATCCACGTAACGAATATCGCAGTTTGATAAATAAAGCGCATATTGCGTTCCCTTTTTCTCCAATAGCTCGAGTTCAACCCCTTTGATCACCTCCGTCTTTGTAAGCGACTGTTCGATGCGCGTCATGAAGCTTGAAAGGCCACCTTTAAATGAAATAAATTTTTTGTCATTCGCCTTTTCAAATTTTTCACGATTTGCTTCAAACCCTTTGATGATGCTGCCGTATTCATTTTTATAATCAATTAAATATGGAATCGTAGAGGCGATCGATAGCTCATATAAATTCCCTGAATACACGCCTGACAATACCGGAGCAATTTGTTTTTTTACAAGCTCTTCACCAAAGCAAAACTCGAGAAACTCTCCGATTGAATGATCTTTTGTAAACGTCGTATTTGGCGTCGTGACATCTTGTAACGCACGCGCTTTTCCTTCATCTGAAATAAGCGTACTCGCCATTAACGATTCAACGCTCATCGGAATACCAAACGTCGAGTTCAGTGGAATGCCGTGCAACTCATCGTTTGTATGAATATAGGAAATACCCGTTTCGTTATACACAAGCTCCGACTCCATCCCGAGTTCTTTCACGAAGGATAAGACGCCTGGATGACGTGCTACAATCGAGTCTGCGCCTGTTTCCATCGCCCATTCGTCCGTATATACCGTCTTCAATTTACCCCCGACTGTTTGCTGTTTTTCAATTAGTATAAACTGCACATCTTGTTGCTGTGCGCGCGCTTGCTTTTCCATTTCGTATAGTGCACATAACCCTGTGATGCCGCCACCAACGATTGCAATTGTTTTCATAAAGTTTCCCACTCCTGCTTCACTATTTTTTTCTATTATAACGCGTTTTCTGACTCAACATGCAGCAGGAACAAAGCAACGAAAAAAGCAAAGGACGCATCCTTCGCTTTTTTGATCGCGTTTTTACTTTTCTAAATCCGTCGCTAAGTTTGCTAAATTGTCCGCAGACACAACGACTTCCTCTAACGCTTGTGTCATTTCATCCATCGTATTGTTTAGCGTTTGTAAATGCGCACCCATGACGTCATTTTGCGTTTTTGATTGCTGAATCGCATTTAAAATAACAACAAATTGATTCGCCGTATTTTCAGTCGAGCTCGCGCCACCTTGCACTTCGCCTAAAACATCATGTAAACGCGTTTCTAGCTGATTGATGTACGTCGTCGTATTTTTTAAAAGCTCCGATACACGCGTCGTCGAATCCTTCGTTTGCTCCGATAACTTGCGCACTTCGGATGCCACAACGGCGAACCCTTTGCCGTACTCACCTGCACGCGCTGCTTCAATTGCCGCGTTTAGTGATAATAAATTCGTTTGATTCGCAATGCCTTCAACGATGTTAATAATATCGCCCATCTCTTTTGATAAGCCTACAAGATTTTGAATGTCCTCCACAACGGTGTGCACAGAATGATGGATTTGCCCCATGCTCTCCACATGTGCCTCAATATACGCCTTCCCTTGCGTCGCTTTTTGTTCGACTTCATCGGAATATTGAATGGCCGTTTCCGCTAAGCTTTTTAAGTCGTTTGATTGGTGGCGAATCGTTTGGAATGCCGCGCTCGTTTCTTCTGAAATGGCCGCAAGCCCTTCCGACGTTGAAATGATTGTGCACATCACATTGTTTTTTTCCTCGTTAATGCGCGCTTTCATTTCATCAATAATATTTTCAAATTCCTCTAATACGATTTGCTGCTCAAAATTAGAGATTTTCGACATCGCTTGAATAACGGCACGGCGATCCTCTTCATGTTCAACATATTGCCAAGCAATGTTGGAAAAGCTGACGAATAGTTGTTGAAACGCTGCGATATACCACGGTGCTTTTAAACCGATATGCACATGGACTTTTGCAATGCGGCGGCGCGCTTCGAAATACGCATCGTCTACAACGCCACCAAACATTTCAATGATATGTTTACGAAGCGTTACTTTTAAACGATCGACCGAACTATGCTTATTAATAATCGCAACTAATGATGGTTCTTGTCCGATGCAGTTGTAAAACGCTTCTACTAATTCATCAATATGCTTTTGAATATATGGACGCATGCTGCATAAATAACGTAAGTCCTGCTCCGTAATATTAACAATTTCAATCTTTTTCTTTAAATGTATATGATGCGTAAATTGAATACGCACGTTATAGCTATTTAGCTGTAATTTCGCACTTTCTTGCTTTCGCTTAAAAAGCATATGCTTCACTTCTTTCGTTTATTAAATCAGAACAATTAATTCATCACTACTACTATTTCGTAATAAATACGTACTTTTTGACCAAGTTATAGTAAATCGAATACTTTTACTTATAGTAACATACGGATTTAAGGGCTTAATATTCACCGAAAATACAAATAAAAGAATGTATATGCTTTTGCTAATACTTAGTATGAAAAAAGAATGACAATACAGCATGACATTCGTGGCAATTGGCAAAAAAAATAAGCTGTAACCGTGTAATCGATTACAACTTACGAAGGTCTTTAAACCTATAACACTTAATATAATTTTGCTGTTTCTTCTTGTAAAAGCAACATTTCTGCTTCCAGTTCCATCGACCGCTTCTCAAAATAGCCTAAACGGTCTGACACGCGTGTTTGTTCACCGCTTTTTACAGTCAATACGTCCACAACATCCGTTAAAAATAAACGCAGCGTACGTAAACCACTTTCAAGCATACGGATTTTTTTGCCGTACACAACGAATGAATCGTCTGTCGTTTCCTCTTTACGGAAAGCTTTAAAGTTTTGAGCTACAGTTGTATCAATACTTTTATAGCGCTTTTCTTGTCGCACCGTAATTTGGTTTAAATTTTCTTTAAACGCTGCGGCTTCATCTTTATCAATCCCTACTGATTGTACACCGATACAATATTGCGCATACGTACAAAGCACTTGTAAATCTTCCAGTTGATCTTTTTGCACTTGGCGTATTAATCGTAAGTCTTCTGTATAGTGTAATGTCCTACCTTTCGATTGCTGCGTCATCTATATGCACCTCGTTTTATTTGTTTTTCTGTACTTTAAACGTCCTGCTACTTACCATACTATAACCTTCTTTATTCAACTAAAAACCTATAAAGATGTAATTTTTGTAGCATCAAATGTAAGTATATAGCACTCTCTAAGCTAAAAATCGCACTAAATAAGTCCAAAAGACCTATTAAAGTTCATATTTCAATACGCGTTTTGCGGCTTCGTCATCCCCTAAATAAGCTGCACGTTTGTAGTAATACAACGCTTGTACGTGATCGACTACACCACCGATGCCGTATTCAAAAAAGTACCCGCAATTAAATAACGCGTCAATATGCTCATATTTAGCCGCTTCTAAAAAGGCTGCCTTCGCACGTGTTTCATTTACGGATACGTTTAAGCGACCTTCATAATACACCATACCGATATAGTAGATTGCTTCTACGTCGTGTAAGGTGGCAGCTTGTTCATAATACGCCAATGCTTTGTCCGGATCATACGCAACGCCTAGCGCTGTTTCATACATCATACCGAGCGTAAAATATGCCTCCGCTACACCGCGCGCTGCGGCTTGTTCGAATAACATGAGCGCTTTATCATATTGTACGTCAGTGCCTTCACCATTCAAATACATATCTGCCGCGTTGTTTGTTGCATCCGCATGTCCAAGTTGTGCGGCACGTTCATACAGCTGCAACGCGAGCGCATCATTTTTTTGAAATGCCTCTCCTTCAAAAAATGCATTCGCAAGCGCATATTGTGCTTCATGATTTTCGCCATTTAAAACATGCATCGCATATTGTCGCTGTTCAAATTCATTCACGCGCTTCCCTCCATTGTAACGGCTTATGCTGCCTCGTTTATATACAGATTACTCGCTCCATCTATACTGTAAACGATTCAACGACGAAGAGCTACTCTGAACGCAAATGGCAGAGAAAAAGCACCTTTTTCTCTGCCATTGCTTCGTTATTTCATCCACGTATCGACAAAATTCACAACCACTTTTGCAGCATGTGAACGCATCGTTGCATCGTTTGGCATGTAGCGACCTTCCCAACCTGAAACGATGTGCGCATCATATAAAAATTGAATCGCTTGTTGGGCTTCGTCATTATAGTTGCGCGTATCCGTAAACGTTGTTGGTGTTGCTTCAACATCGCTATTTGTGACATATGTGTATGCACGCGCGATCATTAAGGCAAGCTGTGCACGTGTGACAGGCTCATTCGGTCGGAATTTGCCGTCCGTTCCTTGAATTAACCCAGCTTCATACGCAGCAGCAATTTCATTTTGTGTTTGCTGTGCATACGTCCCAATATCCGTAAACGGTGCTGCTTGCTCATGCTCTAAATGTAATGCATTTACGAGCAACTTCACCATTTGAGCACGCGTTACGTGATGGCTCGGACGATACGTGCCATCTTCATAGCCATTTACAAGTTGTAAATGCGCTGCACGGTCAATGTAAAAAGCATCACCATGTGTTTGAATATCCGTAAAGGCGTACGTGTTCGGTGCTGACAATGTGAGCTCCCATGTTGATAAATGTTCATTTGATTGTTTGCCATCCGTATCGGTAAACGTTACATCGAACATATAGATCGTGCTCGGTTCTAGGCCTGTAATCGTTAAGCTTGTGTCTGCTGGCCCAACTTCTGCAACTGGCTCGTCATCGACGTATACCGTATAGGAAGCCACTTGCTCTGCATGCGCTGGTGCATCCCACGTAACATCAACAATTGTCGGCGACGTCGCGAGCGCTTTTATATTCGCTGACGTTGTGAATATAAACGATTCATCAATCGCGTCAATAAACTGTTCCGCCAATACCGCATGTCCAGCTTCACTTACATGAATGTTGGCTGGGTTCGGTAAATAGAGCGGGATATTTTGTTCGATTGCTGTCGCTGTTGGTACAAAGATCGCACCGTTTTGTGTTGCTGCTTGCTCAATCGTTGTATTCAATGCGTTCATGAGCTGTGCAGCTTGTGTTGAAACGTCTGCTGGTAAGTGTGCAAATGCATTGTAGTAGCCCATTACATATACAGTCGCTGCTGGATTTTTCTCATAAATTGTCGTTAATATGTCCGCATAATTACGCGCAACCTCTTGCTGCTTCACCAGCAGTGCTGGAATATCGATTGTTAAACCTGTTTCTGTGCGCGTCACGTGCGCAAGCAAATCATTCGCACCAGCGGTAATCGTAATGAGATCGGCAGCTCCTACTGCATCAAGCGTACCAACCGGTAATTGCTGTTGATCAATGCCGACGTCTGAACGTGGTTTATTTTGAAGCAATCCTTGAAGCACATCAGCTGTTGTGTATCCTGGAAATGTGTAGCCATTTGAGAAGCTATTTAATAGATGTTCGTCGAGTAACGTTTCGGCAATAAACTCCGGATACCCTTTTCCAATACCATTTTGATCATTAATCCCAAACGCGAGCGAATCCCCTAGTGAGACATAATTGACCTTGTCATACCACGTTGGTGTTTCAACGTCCGTTGCTGCAAATACAGACAACGACATACTAAAGGCGAGCAGCATCGTCATCATCAGTGTGACCCATTTTTTGACCATCATACAACCTCCTTTTTCCATTCAGTATACGCCGTTCAGTAGAGGTTTACATCCTTTTTTGTTATTTTTCTGGTTCATCACCGAAAGCTGGGGTTGACACCTGAACCTACATGTTGCTTGGAACACGAGGCGGACTCCAGCGGGAAAAGCGTGAGCTTGAGACTACAGGCTCAAGTAAGGCGGTAAACGCCACGTCCTATGGCACCGCCCTTATGACGAACATCATGTTCGCCTCCACGCCCGCGGAAAGCCTGCCTGGACGTGAAAAGCAACCCCATGTTATGGTGAAGAGCCCGTTGTTTGTTAAAAGGTAATTACGTATCATAAAGAAAAAGGAGGAGCAGTATGAAATATATATATAGTATTGTATTGATGATCTGCCTATTTGCTAGTTCATTAACAGCGAATGCGGATGTATTGCTAGGACCGGAAGTAGCAGAAATGAACAAAAAGTGGAGAATTGAATTCAATCAAGCAGTAGATGAAACGTTGCTGAAAGACCATATTGAAATCATTAATACAGAAAATCCGCAAAACCCATTACCATTAACGATTACATACGAAGAGAAAAAAGATGTCAAAAAGGATAAAATGAGATTTTTTGTGAATGTACAAGCAAATGGACTTTATTACGGCAAGACGTATGAATTACGTATAAGCAAAGAATTGAAAGCGAAAGATTCACAATTGACATTAAAGGAAGATTTGGTTCATGCATTTAGATCGGATGAAACGTGCCAAAAAGCGAAGGAAGTGGAAAATTCTTTATCGCCACAAGCACTAAAAGGACAATTAACAACATTTGTGAAAACAAATAATTTAAACAATGTCAAAGACGGGGCTATCAAGTTGCAAATGTGCCGCGGCAGTTCGGAAGGTTTATATGCCATTGAAGATGTGTCGTCGATTGGTTCAAATATAATGTATCCATTAGTAGCGGAGACGGATTTATATTATTTTATTGATGTATATGGACGAATCATGTGGTTGCGTAAAGAAGCATGGGAAAAGGGCGATATGCCAGATGAATTTGTTAAAACAGCTAACGAGTTAAAGGCATCAAAAGTGACATATAAAGTAAGCAACAATACATTAATCCGTTATGATTCACAACATGCGGACGGCGTTAGTTACGGCAAAGCACCAGCATTTTTAAAGCCAAATACAAGTTATTATAGTCGCGATGCGTCGACTTTTTATGATGAAGAAGGAAATAAGGTAGGTACGAGTTATTATTATTTCCAAAATGTATCGATCTTCATGCCGACTATCTATACAGCAGAAGAGTTGGAAACATTGATTAACAAAGCATTTCCGAAAGAATCGGTTATAGTCGGACAACATTTTGGGCAAACGTTAAAGGAACTTGAACGTACTTCTCGTATTAATGCCCTGTTTTTACTTGCTTTTGCAGCACAGGAGAGTGACTATGGGACAAGTAATAAAGCTAAGAACTATAAAAATATTTATAGCATTGACGCGCTCGATAATAATACATGCTCGGGGATTATAAGTGAAACATGTACATATCCTTCAATTCAAAAAAATGCGGAAGCGGTCGTACAATTGCTGCAAAAGCAATATTTGCAAGTAGACAAAGACCCTACAAATAGTAATATGTGGCAGCCTACAGAATATTCAAAAGGCGCTGTTATTGGCAATAAAACGTATGGTATAAATGTCCGTTATTCGACAGATCCATATTGGGGTATTGGGATTGCGAAGATCATGGCACAATTCGATGAAGAGCTTTATACATTGTATGGAAAAAAAGAGCGTGGACAATATGAGATTGCTATTTTTAACAATACGGATGATAAATTAGAGTTTCGAAAAAAAGGAACTAAAAATTTCATTACAGTTGTAGAAGCTACAAGGGCAATCGGTAGACCAGTTACCATTATTGATAAGAGCGACACTAACTTTTATAAAGTGGTAAGCGATTACCCCACAGTTTGTGATGACAGTACGGCAGATCATTGTTCGCTATACGTATGGAAAAATAGTTTTCATACAACGCCTGCAGTAGAAATTCGCTAAAGAAGAGTCGTACCATGTGCTTCTTTTTTGTATGCAATTTTTTGATGTTATGCAATTTTTTTGCTGTGTATGACGTAAATTTACTATAGTGAAACTATTTTTTAGTTGGCAAGTTACAAAAATACTGCTATAGTATGTCACATACTACATTGCACGATGAATTTCATATTTTGCGTTGACAGCTAATGGGTCGTACTATAAGCTCGAGCAGTTTCTGGAGAGAGTATACATTGTATACCGCCGAAGGGTTCACCATCTCAGGCAAAGCGGACAGAAGGGTATTACATTAAAGTAGCAACAGCAGTTTTTTTGTGTATGCTTTTTTAACTTATTTATTATGACGGAATAATAAATAACAATATCTTTCTTGTAAGTTTGAGGTTGGGACATGTTCCTAACCTCTTTTTTGTGCCACGAGCGATGTAAGTTTAGTTTTGGAGGGAATTGTTTTGGCACAGCAAGAATTACAACGAGATTTAAAAAATCGCCACGTGCAGCTCATTGCAATTGGCGGAACAATTGGGACAGGCCTATTTTTAGGGGCAGGGAAAGCGATTGAGCTTGCCGGTCCGTCAATCATTTTAGCGTATTTAATTGTTGGGACCGCATTGTTTTTCGTCATGCGTGCACTCGGCGAACTATTATTAACGGATGCGGGCTTTGAAAGCTTCACCGATTTTACGGCGCATTATGTTGGATCATGGGCAGGGTACATAACAGGTTGGACGTATTGGTTCTGTTGGATTATGGTAGCAATGGCCGACATTATCGCAGTTGGTATGTACGTCAATTATTGGTTTGACATTCCACAATGGATTCCATCATTAATTGCGGTTGTCATTTTACTTGGCTTAAATTTATTAACGGTTAAATTATTTGGTGAACTGGAATTTTGGTTTGCATTGATTAAAATTGTGACGATCGTCGGCTTAATTGTTGTCGGTATGTATATGATCATCACAGGATTTGAAACGGAGCATGGCGAAGCAAGTGTACGCAATTTATGGGCGCATGGTGGCTTCTTCGCAAACGGATTATCAGGCTTTTTACTTGCGTTTCAGATGGTTGTCTTTGCCTTTGTAGGCGTTGAGCTTGTAGGGGTAACCGCATCAGAAACAGCGGACCCACGTAAAAACATTCCATCAGCGATCAACAAAATTCCAGCGCGCATTTTATTATTTTACGTTGGTGCGTTACTCGTTATTTTATCGATTACGCCGTGGACGAACATTTCAGGCGCTTCAAGCCCGTTCGTACAAGTATTTACACTTGTTGGGATTCCGGTCGCAGCAGGATTAATTAACTTTGTTGTGTTAACATCTGCTGCATCAGCTGGGAACTCGGGGTTATTCTCAACGAGCCGCATGTTATACAATTTAGGGAAGCATAACAATGCACCAAAAATGTTTGCGAAGTTAAATGCGCGTGCTGTACCACAAAATGCACTCATTACATCGACATTCGTCGCAGCATTTGGGGCATTGCTTGCAAAGTTATTACCGGATACCGCGTTTAACTTAGTGACAACCGTATCAGCGATTTGCTTCATTTGGGTGTGGAGCATGATTTTAATTTCGCACATTATTTATAAACGTCGTCACCCAGAACAACATGCAAAATCAACGTTTAAAGCACCGTTAACACCTGGTGTGAACTATGTTATTTTAGCGTTTTTCGTCTTTTTACTCATCGTTATGGGCGTAGCAGAGGAAACACGCATGGCGCTACTATGTACACCGATTTGGTTTATCATTGTCGCGATTGCATACAAGCTAAAAACGAAATAACGAAACAGGCAGTCATCATTGGCTGCCTTTTTGTATGCGTCAAAACAGGCGAATAGTGCGACATTTGTTATAATGAACGTAATGAGGAGGGATTTTTGTGAAAAGACGGTTGCTTGTTGGGGTGACAACATCCGTGCTCGGTTTAATCGGTGCAGGTGTATGGAAAGGGTTAAAAAAATTAGATGCGCAAACACCATTTACAGATGTGTATACGACGTACTTTCCACACGATGACGCACTTGAATATGTCATCATTAAAGGGAAGACGGAAACATATGTAGAAGGGGAAGCGCTACAACAAATTTTAGATACAACGATGCGCATGACGTTAGAAGAAAAAGCACGGGCTGTCAATGGACGTGTCGAAGTATTGCTGTATTCGTTAAAAGGAACGGTTGTGTATGTAACCGTTGCATCATCGACGACGCTGGCGATCAACGGTGTGACGTATGATGTGCATAATGGCGATTCGTTTTATCATACGATCATGGCATATGCGCAATAAAGAAAAGGAAGCGGCACCGTTGTGCGCTTCCTTTTTTGTATGCATCACCTAGAAAGTTTATGCGCGGGCACGTTCGCCTAAAAACGCATTGAGCATCCAAATATGCTTTTCAAGCGATTGAATTAAACCGTTTATTGAACTACCCCTCCCTACACGGTAGTGACCCCTTAAAGTTAGAGTTTTATTTATGCAGCGAATTGGCTGGCATGCGTTCGATATTG
>JAHAYH010000162.1 GCA_018384745.1 Caryophanon sp.
ATGGCACCGCCCTTATGACGAACATCATGTTCGCCTCCACGCCCGCGGAAAGCCTGCCTCGACGTGAAAAGCAACCCCATGTTATGGTGAAGAGCCTAAAAAAGAAGCATAGACGCTTACTTGCCGTCTATGCCTCTTGATCGTGATCAGTGCTTATGCTTTTACTGACTTTGGAATTTTTGTTTCAAACTGTGCTTGTAATTTGCGTGTCCACTCACCTGGTGTACCGCCACCGATTACTGTACCATCAATTTCGATACATGGTGTTACTTCAGATGTTGTTGAAGAAATAATGACTTCATCCATCGCTAACAGCTGTTCTACTGTGAACGCTTCCTCTTTTACCGGTAAGTTAATTTCTTTTGCACATTGTAAAATAACTGCGCGTGTAATACCGTGTAAAATGAAGTTATCCGCTTCGTGCGTGTATAATACGCCGTCTTTAATGCCAAATACGTTTGAAGATGAGCATTCTGTTACTGTCCCTTCACGGTGTAAAATCGCTTCGTAGCACCCTTTTTCATATGCTTCTTGCTTCGCAAGTACCGCACCTAAAAGGTTTAACGATTTAATATCACACATTAACCAACGACGATCTTCTAAAACCGTTGCTTTCACACCGTTTTTGAAGTTTTCTAAAGGACGTGGATTTTCCTTCACGTTCCCTGTTAATACCGGTTGTACATCGTCACCAGGGAAGATGTGGTTACGTGGAGACGCACCGCGTGTAATTTGGAAGTATACATGACCTGTGCCTAAGTTGTTTGCTTCTACTAATTGGTGTAGTAATTGGTGTAATTTATCTTTTGTATAAGGGATTGTTAAGCGAATTTTTTCAGCGCTTGCATAAAAGCGATCAACGTGCTCTTCTGCTGTGAATAATTCACCGTCATATACTTTTACAACTTCATAAATACCGTCACCAAACTGGTAGCCGCGGTCTTCCTTATCAATAATAATGTCTTCGTTTTTTACGATTTGGTCATTGTATAAGCAGTAGCTCATTCTCAAC
>JAHAYH010000002.1 GCA_018384745.1 Caryophanon sp.
ATCCATTTGATCAGCCAGGTGTTGAAGCATATAAGAAGAAAATGTTAGAGCTATTAGAAAAATAAATTCAGTGAACTCGTTTGAACTAGCAATAGCCAAACGAGTTTTCACTATGTCATAAAGGAGCAACAGTCATGAATGAAGTTGTACAAAAGTGGGAACAACAATCGTTACCTACGTATTTAGCAGAAGAGCTACAACAGTTAAAGCAGCAAAAAGAAAAGTTAGAAGATGCATTTTATCAACTATTACCTTTTGGTACGGCTGGTATGCGTGGTGAATTAGGTGTTGGTACAAATCGTATGAACATTTATACAGTACGTTTAGCAGCGCATGGTTTGGCACAGCACGTCGTGAAACATAATGAACAAGCACGTGGTGTAGTCATCGCATATGATACGCGTCATTTCTCTAAAGAGTTTGCGATTGAAACAGCACGTGTGCTTGGTGCTTACGGCGTGAAAAGCTACGTGTTTACTGAAGCGCGTCCGACGCCTCAGTTATCATTTGCAGTGCGTCATTACAATGCGTTTGCAGGTGTCGTGATTACCGCGAGTCATAACCCGAAGCAATATAATGGCTTTAAAGTGTACGGCAGTGACGGTGCACAAATGGTGCCAACAGATGTGAAAGTCGTGATCGATGAAATGAACGCAGTCGAAGATTTATTTACGGTGCCCGTTGTGGAGTTTGATGCTTACGGTGAGTGGATTTTAGAAGAAATTGACGAAGCGTATTTAACACGTTTAATGGAGTTAAAAGAGCGACATGTTGATGCGAGTATGAAACTTGTTTACACGCCGCTTCATGGTGCAGGCTTAGTACCAGTAGAGCGTGGCTTACGTGCATTTGGTTTTGAAAACGTGACAATCGTTGAAGCACAAGCAACACCAGATGGCGACTTTTCAACAGTACCGTATCCAAACCCAGAGGAAGCAGCAGCGTTTACAATGGCGATTGAAGCGGGGAAACAAGTGGGCGCCGATCTGTTACTTGCGACAGATCCAGATGCGGACCGTCTCGGTGTAGCAGTACGCGATGGTGAAGAATACGTATTATTAACAGGCAATCAACTTGGTGCGTTAGTCGTAAACTATTTAATCGAGGCAAAAAAAGAAGCCGGGACATTACCTGCAAATGCAGTTGTGTTAAAAACAATTGTGACATCAGAGCTTGGTGCATCAATTGCACGTGCGAATGGTGTTGAAGTCGTTGATGTATTAACAGGGTTTAAATACATTGCTGAAAAGATTGAGCACTATACAACAACGGGTGAGAAACAATTTTTGTTCGGTTATGAAGAGTCATACGGTTATTTAGTAAAAGACTTTGTTCGGGATAAAGATGCCGTTCAGCTAGCACTCGTAACAGCAGAAATGGCATCGTATTATGCAGCGCAAGGAAAAACGTTATTACATGCGTTACACGATTTATTTGAAACATATGGCTATTATAAAGAAACATTAACTTCAAAAGCATTTGTGGGGAAAAGCGGCCAGCAAGAAATGCAGCAACTACTCACAAACTATCGTAACAATCCGTTAACGGAAATAGCCGGTGTGAAAGTAAGCTGCGTTGAGGATTACTTAACACAAACAGCAACATTTGCGGATGGTACAACCAAAGTAATCACGTTACCAAGTGAGAATGTATTAAAGTATGTACTTGAGGATGGTTCATGGGTAGCGATTCGTCCAAGTGGTACGGAGCCGAAGTGTAAGTTTTATATTGGGGTAAACGGAGAAAGTGAAAAAGAAAGTGAAATGAAATTACAAAAATTAAAAGGGATTTTTAGTTAATGAAACGATTATTCGATTTTTTAATTAGTGCAGTAATGATATTATTGTTATGTTGGCTTTTTGTAATTGTTGGGATTTTAATTAAGATTAAATTAGGTTCGCCAATTGTGTTTACACAACCACGTCCAGGTAAAGACGGTAAAGTATTTAATGTGTACAAATTCCGTTCGATGACAGACGAGCGTGATGCCAATGGTGAATTATTGCCAGATGAAATTCGTTTAACGAAGTTTGGACAATTACTTCGAAAGTTAAGTTTAGATGAACTGCCACAACTGTTTAACGTATTAAAAGGCAATATGAGCTTTGTTGGACCACGTCCCTTACTTGTAGAATATTTACCTTTATATAATGCACGTCAAGCACGTCGTCATGAGGTGAGACCTGGCATTACAGGTTGGGCACAAGTGAACGGCCGAAATGCAATTTCATGGGAACAAAAATTTGAATATGATGTATGGTATGTGGAAAATCGTTCGCTGTTGTTAGATATAAAGATTTTATTTTTAACGTTGAAAAAAGTGTTCATTAGTGAAGGGATTAGTGCTGCTGGACAAGCAACGATGACGAAATTTACTGGTACGAAGGAGAATTAATATGCGACGATTCATTTTAATTGGTGATAGTGGGCATAGCAAAGTAATTACAGATTGTATTACATCTAATGGCGATCAAGTAATCGCAAAGTTAGATGATAAGTATACAGAACGTTTTGAGGGAGAGGCTATTATTAAAGGGCCTCTTTCTTTGTTAGATCAATTATTAGATGAGAACGTATTTGTAGTAATTGCTATTGGCTCAAATAAAGTGAGAAAATTACTTGTCGAGAAGTTACATTTGCCATTAGAGCATTATGGTACTGTTATACATAAGTCAGCAATTGTAAGTGAAAGTGCGCAAATTGGTTATGGAACAGTCGTAATGCCTAGTGCTATTATTAATGCAGATGCAAAAATAGGAAATCATTGTATTATTAACTCTAGTGCTATAGTAGAACATGATAATTGTGTAAATGATTACGTACATATTTCACCGAATACCACGTTAACAGGAAATGTGCGCATAGGTGAAGGTACACAAGTCGGTGCAGCTTCTGTCGTCATTCCAGGTGTTGAAGTAGGCGTTTGGACAATGATTGGTGGTGGCTCAACAGTTGTCCGTAATATTGAGGATCATGTAACAGCAGTAGGAAACCCAGCAAAAGTGATTAAGAAAGAAGGACTGTTAAAATGACAGATCGTATTTTATTATCTTCCCCACATATGGGAGGAACTGAGCAAAAGTATGTACAAGAGGCATTTGATACAAACTGGATTGCGCCACTTGGAGCGAATGTAAATGGTTTTGAGCAAGAGTTAGCGGAGTATGTTGGGGTGAAAGCAGCTTCTGCGACGAGTGCAGGAACGGCAGCGATTCACTTAGCGCTTGATTTACTAGGTGTACAAGCAGGCGATACAGTATTTTGTTCGACATTAACATTTATCGCAAGTGCAAATCCCATTTTATACTTAGGTGCAAAGCCAGTATTTATTGATTCAGAGGATACAACATGGAATATGTCACCACAAGCGTTAGAAAAAGCTTTTGAAGAGGCTAAAGCGACGAACACAATGCCAAAAGCTGTTGTTGTCGTTAATTTATATGGTCAAAGTGCGCGCATGGATGAGATTTTAACTATTTGTAACCGTTACGGTGTGCCAGTTGTAGAAGATGCGGCAGAGTCACTTGGTTCTACATATAAAGGGAAGCATAGTGGTACGTTTGGCAAATTTGGTATTTACTCATTTAACGGTAATAAAATTATTACAACATCTGGTGGCGGTATGCTTGTTTCAGATGATGAAGAGCTTATTCAACAGTCACGTTTTAAAGCGACACAAGCACGTGATGAAGCGAAGCATTATCAACATAGTGTTGTAGGCTATAACTATCGCATGAGTAATATTGTAGCTGGGATTGGTCGTGGGCAACTAGAAGTGTTAAATGATCGCGTGGCGAAAAAGCGTGAAATCTTCAACACATATGAAGAAGCGTTACAAGGAATTGACGGCTTAACGATGATGCCAGAACTTGAAGGTACGTTTTCAAATCGCTGGTTATCAACATTAACGTTAGATCCACAAAAAGTTAGCGTGACACCGTATGCATTAATCGATGCGTTAGATGCAGCGAATATTGAAGCGCGTCCAGTGTGGAAACCGCTTCATATGCAGCCATTATTTGAAGGCTGTAAATTCTTTGCACATAGTGACGATGACATTGTCAGTGAACGTTTATTTGCGCAAGGCATTTGCTTACCTTCTGATACGAAAATGACGGCTGAGCAGCAACAAAGTGTTATTGATGTTATTAAAAGTATTATTTAACGAATTGAATGGGGTGAATTATATTGATATTAGTAACAGGTGGCGCTGGGTACATAGGTTCTCATACTGCTATTTCTTTAGTCGAATTAGGTCATTCGATTATAATTGCAGATGACTTTTCAAATAGTAAACCTGAGACTGTTGAGGTAGTTCAAAAAATTACAGGTAAAAGTGTCGCTACACATAGAATTGATGTGACAGATCGTGACGCATTAGAAAGAATTTTTCAAAATCATCAGCTAGAGGGTGTTATTCATTTTGCTGGTTATAAAGCAGTTGGAGAATCTGTAATCGATCCGATTAAATATTATAAAAATAATATAATAAGTACATTGAACATAGCGGATTTATGTGTGAAATATAATGTGCTTAAATTTGTTTTTAGTTCTTCTGCTACTGTATATGGTGATAATGCCTCACCTTTAACAGAAAATATGATGTTATTGCCAACAACTAATCCTTATGGTGAAACAAAAGCAATGTGTGAAAGAATATTACACGATATATCTATTGCAAATCCTCAAATGCAAATTTCATTATTGCGTTATTTTAATCCTGTAGGTGCTCATGAAAGTGGATTGATTGGTGAAAATCCAAATGGTATTCCGAATAATTTAATGCCGTATATTACGCAAGTAGCTTCAGGGACATTAAAAAAACTAAGTATTTTTGGGAATGATTACCCTACGATTGATGGTACTGGTGTACGTGATTTTATTCATGTTGAAGACTTAGCAAAAGGGCATGTAGCAGCATTAGAGCATCTCTCAGAAGGTGTACACATTCATAATTTAGGTACTGGTAAAGGTACGAGTGTTCTTCAATTAGTGAAGGCTTTTGAAAAAGTTAATCAGATTGAGATACCTTATGAAATTGTAGAGCGTCGTCCAGGAGATTTAGCAAAATGTTATGCGGATGTTTCAAAGGCTGAACGTGAATTAGGTTGGAAGGCTGAAAAAACAATTGAAGACATGTGCAGAGATGCTTGGAATTTTGAAAAGAACTTAAAATCAAAAATGTAAAAAGAGTTTGTGTTGGAAGTTTAAATGCTTCTTACACAAACTCTTTTCTTTTATAGCTTATTTAACTCATCTCTCACAGCTTTCACCGCAGCATTTGCGTCACTAAACGCCTTTTGAATATCGGTCCATGTCATAAAGTCATCGTAGTATGTGTAGTTCCAGTCGGTTGCTTCGACAGCTTCATAAGCAGTGTAGTAGCTGTCGAGTGTAATGTAGTCGATGTCTTTTGCATCGGCTTCTTTTTCGACCGCTTCTAAGCTTGCATGTAGTTTTTCAACTTCTTTTTCTAAATAAAGATCAATCAGTTCAACAAGTTTACTAGCGGCATTGTCTGCCGTTGCGGCTGCATTTGTAATCGTCGTTTCTAATGTTGCGATGTTTGACGATGATGCAAGGCGGCTGCTAATGGTGTTAATCGCTGTTTGGAACTGCTTATATGTTGCAGGTGCATTCATGATCGCTGTTGCGTTTTCGAACGATTTGAATTGTTGTTGATAAGCTTGAATGTCTTCTAATACATAGTTGGCATCATCAAGCGATAACGTATAGTCAGATGCTGTGTCAACGAGCTTTTCAATCGCGGTAATTTGCGCATTAATTTTACTTTCGCTAGCCGTTACGTTTGCGACATTTGCATCGAATAATTTTTGTAAGTCTTTTACGAGCTGAGCACTGCTTGCTTGTGCAGGGAACGGTGTTGTTAGGATGAACTCAGCGATCGCATTGTTGAGCTCTTCTAACGGTGCTAATAGCTCTACACCATATTCGTTAGCTTGTTCAGCGGCGCCTACGAGTAGTGAAGCATTCGTCCACGTTTGCTGAAGTGCTGTTAAGACGTCAACAGAAGGTGAATTTTCAATATGCGTGTTAATAAGTGATGAGAGGGATTCGCTCATCATCGCAACGTCAAATTCATTCGCTGTCGCTGCATCTGCTTTTTTCGCTGCGAGTTGTTCGAATGCTTGTGCGTTCGCGATTATTTTTTCGAATGCTTGTAACTGCTTCGGAATGGCTGTTACGGCTGCTTGCACGGAAGGATCCGCATTTGGGTCTTCTGCTTGTTGTAACTGTTCTTGCATCGTCTTTAATAAGTCGACATTGTTATAGTCGGGATGTTTTTCAATAAACTGTGTGACCGGTGTTTCAACGAGTGCTTTTGTGAGGAAGTTGCGCTTAAATGTTTCACCTGTTGTGAGTTCAACTTCAACTGTATACGATTTGCTTGGCTGTAAATCAACGGTAGGGTCAAGTGTCATTATGACGCCTTCTGTTTTTGGTGTATACGCGATTGTTTTATTGTCTGTAAGAATCGTAACGTGTTTTAATAGCTGTTCATGTTGTGCAACGTTTTGGCTAAATGTAATCGTAAATGTATGGTCCGTTTCAATGACTAAAGTGGAATGTTGTGACGTTGTCTCTGCATGAATCGTTACAGGGACAATGCAAAGACTTGCTGTTAATGTAGATGCTACTAAAAAGCGCTTCATAAAGATCTTCCTTTCCACGTAATCTCGTATGTTAAATCTAGTTATTTATCGGAGTTTCCGGTGCTGTTTTGATGGAAAAGCTCGATTTCATACATGAAAAGCCGATATTAACTATACGATGATGTATGTAGGAGGATTTAAAATGCAAAAAACTTTAAAGGCGGCAGTAGCAGCGGCGTTGTTAACACCACCAATTGTATTAACGAATGTAGCGGATGCAGAAGCG
>JAHAYH010000020.1 GCA_018384745.1 Caryophanon sp.
TTGGCAGGGGTACTAGGACTCGAACCCAGATCGACGGTTTTGGAGACCGGTGCTCTACCATTGAACTATACCCCTATGGAGCGGAAAACGAGATTCGAACTCGCGACCCCCTCCTTGGCAAGGAGGTGCTCTACCACTGAGCTATTTCCGCATTGGCGACCCGGATGGGACTCGAACCCACGACCTCCGCCGTGACAGGGCGGCATTCTAACCAACTGAACCACCGGGCCAATGTCAGGTGTCTGACAGGTATATATAATACCATAAGTTAAACCTTTTGGCAAGGGTTTTATGCAAAAAAATGCAACTATTTTCGTTTTATACTCTGTAATTGAGCACTGGTTTTAGAGAATTTCAATAAAGCCTTAGCCTACTTCCACTTCTCCAAGGCCAGCTTGTCGATTTTGCCGCTTTCGTTGCGTGGCAGCTGCTCCAAAAAAATAAACTGTTTCGGCAGCTCGTAATCCTCCAAGCGTTCACGTAAGCGCCTTACTAGCTCCTGCTTGGTGTAGCTAGTTGTAGAAGCTACAAAGGCTACTAACACATCCGCATCGGCTATATGTCGGCTCAGGACGGCCGCTTCCCCAACGGCTAGTAGACATCGTTTACGGCATGGACTACCAGGGTATCTAATCCTGTTTGCTCCCCATGCTTTCGTACCTCAGCGTCAGTATTAGGCCAGATGGCTGCCTTCGCCATCGGTATTCCTCCAGATCTCTACGCATTTCACCGCTACACCTGGAATTCTACCATCCTCTCCCATACTCTAGCCAACCAGTATCGAATGCAATTCCCAAGTTAAGCTCGGGGATTTCACATTTGACTTAATTGGCCACCTACGCGCGCTTTACGCCCAGTAAATCCGATTAACGCTTGCACCCTCTGTATTACCGCGGCTGCTGGCACAGAGTTAGCCGGTGCTTATTCTGCGAGTAACGTCCAAGCATCTTGGGTATTAACCAAGAGCTCCTCCTCCTCGCTTAAAGTGCTTTACAACTAAAAGGCATTTTGAAAACATTTTTTTTGCATTTTTTTAATATTTTAAAAAAAATATAAAAAAATTTAAAAAAATGTGTTTAAAATTGCCATTTCAGATGGTATATTAATCGAGCGCTTGAGGGACGGGTCAGAAATGAGCCGCTAAGAGCAAAAAAGAATTAAAAAAATTCAAAAAAGCTCTTGACAAACCCAAAACAGTGTGCTAAAATAACAAAGCTGTCCCGGAAACGGAGCTAGCGAGTGTACCTTGAAAATTGAACAATGTAAGAAC
>JAHAYH010000040.1 GCA_018384745.1 Caryophanon sp.
TTTCGTTTGTTTAGATATGACAGACTTGATGAGTTGGTAAAGCTAACAGGGAAAAAGAAGAACTATCTAAGTCAAAAAATGGGGCACTCTGGTCGGTATCTGAACGATGCGAAAAAACAAAACACGGATATTAGAATCGAGGATGTAGAGATACTGGCAAGCGAGTTATCAACATCTGTTGCATATTTACGAGGCGAAACGGACGAAAAAAATCCCGCCCCCAAAGGGGACGGGTTAAAAGAAATAGATGCTATTTTTGAGCAGTTAACTCCTTCCAGGCAAGCCAAATTGCTTGAACTGGCTCGTCTTTATTTAGACGATCAGCGCAGAAACGAAGAAACTCAATAAAATCGTCGTCGGGCGCATCGTCAATATGTAGTTTACGCCATTGGCGACGATATTCAGCTCCATGTTTCTTGCGTTTCCATTCGCCCTCACCTAGAAACTTCATGCCTGTAGAGTCTACGAGTAGATGCAGCCCATCGCTACTTTTTTGGTAGCTGATTGCAATATCAATATGCTTTTGTCTTCTACAAAGCGTGGTGTAATCTGGAGCTATCCAATTTAATCCGCAAAGTTTAATCAGACTTTGCACAAAGCCAGTGACCATACGTAAAGACAGACGGAATAAGGATTTAATCATTAAGCAGCATTGGATGGCTGCGTCGGAGTAGGTTTGATTTCGCCCTTGTTTGCCTTTTGATGGAGCATACCATTGCGTAGCAGGATCAAACCAAATGGCAATATTTCCGCGACTCATGAGTGCTCGGTTATATGCGGGCCAATTGGTTGTGCGGTAGATTTTCTGTGTAGGCTTATTCATTTGGAAATTATATCGCTGAAAAAGCCTTTACAGATAGGTTTGTGCAACAAAGCCACAATAATAGCCTTCTGGTCGGTGGTAGCGATACGACGTTGTGGGATCTCAGAGATCCGCAAGAAAGTGATTTGGGCGGATATACTTATGAAATTCAGCGTCCACAAAACCTGAATGTAGACTTGGGTGTCACCAGTCCGGGCGCCAGCCGTATTGCCTTTGGTTTGATTAGTCTCTCTGATTTTATGCTGGATCTTGAACTGTCTGCATTGCAAGCGGATGGCTATGGTGAAGTTATTTCAACACCAAAAGTACTCACAGCAGACAAGCAAAAAGCCACGGTTGCATCTGGTTCACAAATTCCGTATCAATCTGCTGAAGGTGGAGGGGCCAATGCTGTATCCACTACTGAGTTTATTGATGCGACTTTGAGTCTGGATGTCACGCCAAGTATTACTCCAGATGGGAAAGTGCAGATGGAGCTGAATATTACCAGTGACTCCCCAGGCAACCCAACGCCGACCGGACAATTGACTATTAATAAAAACCAGATCAATACCAATGTGCTGGTGGATAATGGTGAAACAGTGGTCCTGGGTGGGATTTTTGAGCAGGAAACCCGTAATGCACAAACCAAGGTGCCATTCCTGGGGGATATTCCTTATGTAGGGCGTTTATTCCGTAAAGATTTAAAATCGGATAACAAGCGTGAGTTGCTGATTTTCGTTACACCTCGAATTGTTAATTGTCGGGGATCAGATCAAAGATTTAGATGAAAGTTGCATCGTCATGGGGGATCTGA
>JAHAYH010000120.1 GCA_018384745.1 Caryophanon sp.
ACCGAAAGAATTGCCTGCTCGAAGCAAAGTGATCGGAAAAGCAGAAAAGTGCAATCAGAAAATGCGATATTTCCTGATTGCACTTGTTTTGTCTCAAACACATTTTTTACTGTACATGTTTTAACTCGTGTAACTGCGTTGCATCAAGCATCACACCGTCACGCTCATACTCCGCCTGTATGACACCGTTATGGGCATAATACGTATATGTGACATGCGGTTCATCGCTGAAGACGACCGTGACATAAAATGTAGGTAGTTTTACGCCGTAATGCGCGGTTAGCTCAGCAATTTGTGTCCTTCCATAGCCTTGCTTCATTAAATACGTCTCAACACGTGCAGCATAAAGCGCTTTATTGCCTTATTGCCTTATCGCTTATTTGAACTACCCCCACTTACCTTCGCTTGAAGTGGGGGATTCCTACGATCACAAACGTATCCGTCCGTTATTTAGTAGGCGATCCCCGTCGTTCCTCCGGTTAGAAGTCTTATTGCTTCTTGTTTAAGATTGATACTTGCGTTCACATCTCGGTCGTGGTGGACTTCGCAGCGCGGGCACGTCCATTCACGTAAGGCGAGATGCTTCACGTCTTTGGTTTGATCGCCACAATGTGAACAGAGCTGACTACTCGCAAATGTCTTACTGACTGCGATAACTAGTTTGCCGTACCATTATTGCTTTGTATGCAAGCATTGTGCGAAATTGTGACCAACTCACTTCGCTAATGGCTTTTGCGAGTTTGTGATGTTTCAGCTATTCGGAAATTTGACAAAAAAGGCGATTCATCCCTCACCTATGCATGGAGACATACTAGGATCATGCGTTGAGGTGGAGGTGTTTTCGCTTAAATCTTGACCAATAGTTGATTCAACGATATTACTGTGAAAGTGTGGGATTCTAGACATATATGACGCTATTTATACAACTACAGATTAAGTGAAAATAAAAAGACGTGCAACGATTGCTCGTTACACGTCTTTTTCGTATGACCCGTACGGGATTCGAACCCGTGTTACCGCCGTGAAAGGGCGGTGTCTTAACCACTTGACCA